>JBBIUR010000249.1:0-4930 GCA_037440145.1 Myxococcales bacterium
CGCTTGGCCCGCTGGGCCGGGGAAAGTCCTTCCAGCTCGTCGAGCAGGTCCTGCTGCTTCTTGAGGCGCCGCTTCAGGGACTCGTGAATGGCGCACGTCGAGCTCACCAGCCGTCGCTGGAGCACCGTGCGCGTGAGCGCGGCAGGCGACCTGCGCTGACCCGTCTGCTGGGGAATGAACTCGTTGATGTACGCTGTGACCGACTTGTAGAGTGCATACTCCTCGCCGTTGAGCCGGAAGGTCACGGTCCTGGCGTGCCGGTCGGGAAACAGTCGCTTGCCGTTGAGGTCGCGCAGGTCTTCCTTGAGCCGGCGCAAACACCATGGCGAATTCTTTCCGAGCCGAAGGATATCCCTTCGGACCGACGCCGCCTCCTGGCGCAGGCGATGCGGCTCGGGGAAGAGGTCCGGATCGATTAGCCGGAGGAAATGGGCGAACCGGTCTTCGTCTCCGTGGTGCGGGGTGGCGGTGAGGAGCAACACGTGGTCGGCCGCTTCTGATAGGCGCCTGGCAAGCTGGTAACGCTTGGTTTCAGCCACCTCGTCACTGCGCCCGGAATAAGACTTCGTATAGGCCGAACACTTGTGGGCCTCGTCAATGACAACCAGATCCCAGCGCTGCTGCCACACGCGCTCGCGGACATCGTCCTGCTTCGCGTAGTCGATGGAAGAGATGACCTGCGAGGAGCGCTGCCACGGGTTCGTAAGCTGCTGCTGGTCGACGGCAGAGAAAATGATGTCGAAGGACTCTCCGAACCACCGGAGCATTTCGTCTTGCCACTGAATCGTAAGCGGAGCGGGGCAGAGGATGAGGACCCGCTCGATGGCTTCCCGGAGCTTCAGCTCCTTGATGAGCAGGCCGGCCATGATGGTCTTACCCGCCCCGGGGTCGTCGGCGAGAAGGAAGCGCAGGCGGGGCTGCGGCAGCATAGCCTGGTATACAGCCTCGATCTGGTGAGGGAGGGTACGGATGCCGGAGAGGCTCACGGCAAACTGGTGGTCGTGGGCGTAGGCCAGGCGTATGCGGGCGGACTCGATCAGGAGACGGAGCTTCTCGGCGTCCACGGGTTTAGGAGAAGCAGAGGGTTCATGGCCCGTGGCAAGGACCGCCAGTGCTTCCTCGGGCGAAATCACCGCCTCTTCCAGTACCCCGTTCGGGAGACGCACACGGCACTCGTAGCCCGCGGAGCCATCCGACCCCAAGGGGCGGGCATCCTCCAGGATGACCGGGACATCGAAGTGTCCCGGCAGGGAGATGCGCCGCCCAATGTGCGTTGCCAGGCGATTCTCACTCATCCTTATTGTTCTTCACCCTCTTCTTCCCCGATCGGTGTATCCTGGCCTTGGATGTCGAGGCCGAGACCAGCGAACCCTGGATTCCTCGGCAGCACTGCTCTCGACCCATTCATCCTCCTCCCAGAGCTCGAAACGGAGCAGCCGCCCGACCCGGTGAGCTGGGAAGCGTTTCGACTCTACCCATCGCTAGGCGGACTGCCTGGCCATGCGGAGGTGGGCAGCGATCTTTTGCCCCGACCCAAGCTTCCTCAGCGGCCATTTCCACTCTCGCCGCGCGCCCGTGAAGAGAGATCCCCCGAGTGCACGGAAGACAGAAGAAAGTACACGAGAGCGGACTGGTGTTGTCAAACCGAGGCGAGAGGCCGAGGGAAACCCCCGCCCGGCCGGGGCCTGAGCTACCGGGCATGATCTGGCAGGCGCACAACGTCTCGATGGCCAGCATGCCGCCCGGGCTTTCGTCGACTTGGCGCCTTCCAGGCCAAGAAGGCAGACGCCGTCTCCTCGCATTCCATCCCGTGCGCGCGTTCGCGTAACTCTACGTCCGCTCTCTGCGCGCACGGTACTGCCGCATCTGGCCTATCCGGGGCCGGTCGCTGACGAGTC
Organism: Myxococcales bacterium; assembly: GCA_037440145.1. Classification (GTDB taxonomy): domain Bacteria; phylum Desulfobacterota; class Binatia; order HRBIN30; family BPIQ01; genus JBBIUR01. Next base: position 1,899 of record JBBIUR010000249.1, read on the forward strand.
GCACGCGCAAACCGGCAACGAGCCTGGACAACGAACCGCGACCAGAGAATTCTCGGCCCTTCGATCGCCCGCGACAGAGAGACACTGCTGCGAACAGCTCGACCGCGAGCACGGCACGGCCACATGCCTGCACCGCTCTCTGACGCAGCGGCGTCGTCCGCTATCGCACTGACGCTCCTCCATCGAGCACCAAGACGGCACCGGTGGCGTAAGAGGAGTCGTCCGAGGCCAGGAACAAAGCGGCGCGAGCGATCTCCTCCGCAGTGCCCATGCGCCCCATCGGGTTCCTCCGCGCGATCCGGGCCCGCATCTCGTCCGGGATCATGCCCAGGATCGGCGTGTCGATGATGCCGGGGCAAATGCAATTCACGCGGATGTTCCGGTCGGCGTATTCGAGCGCTGCCGCGCGGGTCAACTGGATCACCCCTCCCTTCGATGCGCCATAGGCGGAAAACCCGCGCGCGCCGATCAGACCCGCCACGGAGGCGGTGTTGATGATCGCCCCGCCGCCCGACCGCAGCATGGCTTCGATGCCGAACTTCATCCCGAGGAACACGCCCTTCAGGTTCACGGCGATCACGCGATCGAAGTTTTCCTCTGTGCTCTCCGCCAGCGGACCCAGGTCGCCGCCGATCCCGGCGTTGTTGAACAAAATGTCGAGCCGCCCGAACTCGCTGAGAGCCCGCTCGATCATCGCGCGCACGGACGGGGCTCGCGCGACGTCCACTTCGACGAACACAGCTCGGCCGCTCTCCGCTCCGATCTCCCGTGCCACCTGTTCGCCGCGCCTCCGGTCCACATCCGCCACCAGCACGGCCGCCCCTTCGCGCGCAAACAGCAGCGCGCTCGCGCGCCCGATTCCAGAAGCGGCACCCGTAATGACCGCCGCCTTCCCGTCGAGTTTGCCCATTTCCTTTTTCCCCCTTGTCGCCAAGCGCGCTTCCCGTATACCGAAACCGGTCTCCCTTCCAGATTGGCGGCGGCCGGCGCGCACCCCTACGCGAGCACCACTACCTTGCACCCGTGGGGCGGAAGGACGCCGAAGTCCACCCTCCCGCCCACCAGGGGCACTCGCTCACCCGTCCAGAACTCGCCGAGCTCGCGGTCGGGTCCGAGATGCAGGTCGCACCTGGAAAGGTCCACCTGCTTGCGCTGCGGCGCGTCGGCAAAATTGAACACCGCCACGGCGACCCCCTGCCCCGAGCGAGCCACGATCCATTCCGGCGTGTCCGCCTCGAGCAAGTCGACCACCCGGGCCTGGTCGGCCCGGAGATCGAGCGCGCGCCGCACCAGACTCAAGCGCTCGGGCGAGAGCTCCGCGACGCGATCGCTCAACACGGCCATGCCTCCAGTGAGCGCAATCGCCGTGGCCAGGGCCTGCACCTCCGCGAGCGTCAGCCTCGTCCCCCGGTCGCGCGCGAGCAAGCAGTCCGGATCATTGAGCCACCAGCGCCGGTGGAGAAATGCCCGCGTCAAGCTGTTGCGGATCGCATGCTCCGCTGACGTACCGTGCAAGCCGCGCTGGGGCCAACGGCTGAGCCAGCTCCGCCAGAACGGCGCCACGTCCGGACCGATGCGCATCGCATCGACTAGGCCCACCGCAGGGGCGAGCGGACAACCGCACCCGAGAAGAAAGGTGTCCGGCCCGGCCGCATCGCGGATCACCTCGAGCCCGCGGCGCAGCGCTGCCGCGCGTGTGGCGCCCGAGTCGCGGCGCTTCCCCGGGACTGCCGCTGCATAGAGAAAATCCAGCTTGAGCATCCGGTACCCCCAGTCGTGAACCAGCGTCCGGATCACCCGCGCGAGCCACTTCAGCGCTCCGGGATGGGTCGTGTCGAGGGCGTAGCAGCGCCGCCAACCCCACACCGGATTCCAGATCGCAAAACGAGGCCGATTCCAGCGGTTGCGCACGAGCCAATCCGGATGCTCTGCGACCAGGCGGGAGCCGGATGAGGCCAGAAACGGGGCGATCCAGATACCAGGATCGAAGCCCGCGGAGCGAATGCGGTCGGCAAGCCAGGCCATTCCGTGCGGAAACTTTTCATTCGGGACCAGCCAATCGCCCACGGCCTGCTGGTACCCGTCGTCCACCTGGACGAAATCGCAGGGAAGCTGCGGGCGCAGGCGCGACAGCGCATCGAGATTTTCGAGCACGTCGGTCTCGGTGACGCGCGTAAACAGGCAGTACCACGAGCACCATCCCACCCGTGGCGTTGCCGGCACTCGCGCACCCATAGCGGCACCCACGGCACGCGCGTATGCGTCGAGCAGCTCGTGCTCGTCGAAGCTCGCTCCAACCCAGAGGGGCTCGAGCTGCAGCCGAGCGCCTGGCCGCAGAGGCACTCCATCCCAATCGAGCTCTGCTCTCAGGAGCCCGGCACCCCGCTCGCTCAATTCCACCTCGACGATACCCAGCGCCTGCGTGCACGTGAGAAACCCCAACAGCAGGGCTTCTCCCGAGCAGCGGTTCTTCACGAGCACGAATCCAGAGGAACGGAAGCAGCCGCGGCGCCGGGGCGAGCGGTTGCGCACGTCGATCAGCGGGGTGGCCAGCACCGGGCTGATCGGGTCTGGATCCACCTGCTCATGGGTAAATCGCCGCGTGCCGGTCCACGACTGGTAGCCTTGACGGAAGGCGCTCCAGCGGCCGGCGCCCGAGCCGATGCGGCACTCTCCGCCCGCATCCAAGGCGAGTGGCGCGACGCGATCGAGGCGCACCGGTTCGGCACCGGCGTGCCGGAGTTCCGAGTGCAGGACCAGCGCCTCTCGGCGCTCTTCCGCCCATAGCCGGAGGCGCAGCCCGCCCCAGGTTCCCTCGCTTTCGAAGCACCCCGCGCCGGCGCGCAGGAGCGGTATCCACCGCTTCCGCCTGCCTGCGAACTCGATCTCCGGCCGCAGCCCGCGGATGCGCACGAGAGGAAACCCGTTCGCCCGCAGGGACAACCACCCGCCCTCCAGCCCAACCTCCCAAGCGCGGTCCGGGGCCACTGCTCAGAACTGATCTTTCAGCGCGCGGATCTTCGGAATCACCG
>JBBIUR010000249.1:4972-5607 GCA_037440145.1 Myxococcales bacterium
AAGCGCTGCCGCAACGTCGCTCGCAACTCCGGGCTCTGCCAGCGAAAGAAGGGATTGGTGGCTTTTTCCGATCCGATCGTGGTCGGGACGGTGGGCTTGCCCTCGCGGCGCTGTGCAACGGCCCAGGCGTACTTTTCTCGGAGCGCTTCGTTTTCCGGCTCGAGGGTCAGGGCGAACTCGAGGTTCCGCTCCGTGTACTCGTGGCCGCAGTACACGGCGGTCTCGTCCGGCAGCTCCATCAACCGGGAGAGCGAGCGCATCATCATCGCGGCGTCTCCTTCGAACAGCCGCCCGCAGCCACCCGCGAAAAGCGTATCGCCCGTGAACACGCACTTCTCGCGCTCGAAGTAATACGCGATGTGGCCGGAAGTGTGGGCGGGGATGAACAGCACGCGCGCTTCCAGGCGGCCCACGCGCACGATCTGCCCATCGCGCACTTCCCGGTTACATCCGGGAATGCGGCGCCGCTCGCCTTCGTACCCGATCACTTCGATCCCCGGAAAGCGCCGCAGCAGGTCCTCGTTGCCGCCCACGTGATCGTAGTGGTGGTGGGTCGGAAAAATCGCGCGCAGCGAAACCCCCAGCTCTTCCACCGCGCGGATCACGGGCTGCGCTTCGGCGCAGTCCACGACCGC
>JBBIUR010000250.1:0-5588 GCA_037440145.1 Myxococcales bacterium
GTGCCAGGGGCGTCCGTAGCGCTGGTGAGCGGGAACGGCGGAATTCTTTCGACGCACTCCACGCTCATTTTGAGCCGCGAGCCGCGATGAGTTGTTTTTGCGAGGGGGAGTGAATGGCCGAAGCCGTGCAAAAGCCAGTGCCCGCGATCACGCCGGAGATGCGGCCCTTTTTCGAGGCGGCTCGGCAGCATCGCCTGGTGGTGCAGCGGTGCCGCGGGTGCGGCACGTACCGGTTTCCCGCGCGCGAGATCTGCTCGAGGTGTCTCAGCCGCGAGGCCGAGTGGGTCGAGGTCAGCGGATGCGGAGAGGTGTACAGCTTCAACGTCATGCACCAGGTGTATCATCCTGGCTTTGCCGGTGAGGTGCCCTACGCAGTGGTGCTGGTGAAGCTGGACGAGGGGCCGAAAATGGTGTCGAACCTGGTTGGCGTGGGCCCGCGCGACATTCGCATCGGAATGCGAGTGAGGGTTGTGTTCGAGCGCGTTTCCGACGAGGTTACCTTACCGAAGTTCGCCCCGATCTGAGTCGGCAGCCGGAAAGGGCGATCCGTTGCCCTTTCGCGCGACGAAAAGCACGCAATCAGTCCCGCTGGCCTCGACCCGCACCTCCTCGAAACCCACTTGCCGCAACCAGGCCGAGATGCGGCCGATGGGTCGAACAACAGGGGCGAGGCCCAGCAACCAACACTCCCACTGCTGGCAGCCCGCTGGGTGCTCGGCGCGCGCGTCCAGCAAAAAGTAACCGGCCGGGGCGAGCGCTTGATAGGCGAGGGCAATGACGCGGCGGACCTGGGGGTCGCCCGGGAGCGTCTCCAACAGCCCGAGGGCGACGACAGCGTGAGGGTGGAGCGGAACCAAGTAGCTGGCGGCGTCGCCCGCGTCCCCGATGTTGAACTGGAAGTTCCGCAATCCGTCCTGCGCGGCGGCCTTCCGGCCTTCCACTACCTCTCTCGGATCGCGATCGCTGCAATAAACCCGATCCGACTGCTCGCCCAGCTCGCGAAACAGCTCTCGCAGGTACGGTGCTTGTCCGGCCGCAACGTCCAAGATCGTGGTCGTCTGCCCGCATCTCCGGCGCTCCGCGACGATTTCGCGCAAGACGCGTTTGACGGACTCTGCCCGTGCGCGCAGCTCGGCGCACGTAGCCGATCGGAGCAGGGCGCGGTCGAGGCAGCGTCCTACGCAGCCGCGCCCGTCAGGGGCGTTGCGGTAGGCATAGGCCCAAAACTGCCCGGAACAAGGGCCCCGAAAGCCGCTGGAATGGCGGCCGAGCAGGCGTGCGATCCAGGTGCCGTGCATGAGGCGGGCCGGGATGTTCAGTGCGATCCAGGGGCTGCGGCCGAGCCGTTGCGCTGACTCGCGCGCTGGCGTAGTCGTTGAGGTCGGGACGGAGCGCTCATAATGGGAGTTCTGCGTGCAGAGGAACTCACGTATACGGCATTGCGGGCCCTGGATGCCACCCGGACGATTTGCTTCCTGCCGGTAAGTGCCCTCGAGGTTCACGGACCCCACTTGCCGCTGGGGATGGACTACTTCATGGCGCGCTGGATGGCCGAGGAGACCGGGCGGAGGTTCCTCGCAGATCATCCGGACTGGGCCGTGATCCAGTACCCGCCCCTGCCCTTGGGGACGGATGAGTTGCCGCTGGCGGGCTCGATGTCGGTCCCCCAGCGGACGGTTTACCGCGCCGTGGTGAGCCACGGTCGCTCACTTGCACGGGCGGGGTTCCAGTACGTCGTGGTGACCAACGGCCACGGCGGGCCGCGGCACGCGGCGGCTCTGGAGGCGGCGTGCCGCACGGTGAGTCGTAAGTGTGGGATCCAGATGTTCACTCCGTCCATCGCAGTGCTCCACGCGATTGTGTCCGGCCGCCGATTCGAGGAGCTCGAGGGCATCCTCGGGCGGTCCTTGACTCCGGAAGAACGCGAGGCACTCGTAGGCGGGGAGCACGCTGGGGGCTGGGAAACGGCGTTCATGCTCGCCCAGAACGAGCGCTTGGTGGAGGCGGGGTGGAAAGGCCTAGGCCCGAACGGCCCGCCGAGCTTTCGCGCAATCGAAGAAATCACCCGGCGGTCGGGCACATGGCTCGAACGGCTCGGCTTGGTGGGCGAGGAATACCACGAGATTGGGCGAGCCCTTGCTGGCGGGATCGGCTGGCTGCTGAACACGCACTACGGCTACGGCGGCCCAGCAGTCAGTTATCAGGGCAACCCGTCGGTGGCTTCTCCGGAACTCGGTCACGCGTTCCGCGAGCTCATGGTCCGGGACTGCTTGCTGCAAGTGGAGGACGTGGTGTTCGGCGGCAAACCTGCAATGCGGGTCCGCAGCATCGCATCGCGCGCACCCATGATCCAGCCGTGGTTCTGGCCGCGGGTGGCGGCAGTGCTGCTGCTCGTGTGGGCCCTTCTCCACTTCGCGTAGCGGCGACCGGCGTTTCAGAGCCTCGGGTGGGTTTCGATTCTCCGCAGAGCCGTAGAACGTCTCGCCCCGACCGGCGGTACCTCTCAAGCCCCGGCGACGCTCCACGGAGTTTGCACGTCCCCTTTGAGGAGGCGGCGCGCGATGACCATTTGCTGCACCTCGCTGGAGCCGTCGTAGATGCGCACCACACGCGCATCGCGCCAGATGCGCTCGATCATGTACTCGCGCCGGATGTACCCGTAACCGCCGAAAATTTGGATTGCGTCGTCGACGGTCTGCCAGAGGCTCTCCGCAGCTAGCAACTTGGCCGTGGACGATTCGCGCACCGCGGGTAGGCCCTGATCCAACATCCAGGCAGCGCGGTACACAGTGAGCCGAGCAGCTTCCGTGCGGGCGCTCATCTGCGCCAGGCGGAATGAGATCGACTGGTGCTCCGCGAGGGGCTTGCCGAACGTGCGCCGCTGCTGGGCGTATTCGAGGGCGAGCTCGAGCGCTTTCTGAGCTGCGCCGACGCACCGGCCCCCGAGGGTGGTCCTGCCTTCCGCGAGGCATTCCTTGGCGTAGTCGAATCCCCTGCCTTCTTCGCCGACCAGAGCCTCTGCGGGAATCCGGCAGTCCTCAAACACGACCTCCGAGATTCTGGAGCCTTGGTGTCCTAGGGTGTCGAATACCTGGCCGATGCGCAGGCCGGGCGTGTCCGCATCGACCAGAAAGGCCGAGATCCCCTTTTCCGTGCGGGCAAAGACGAACAGGTGGTGCGCTTTCGGGGCGTTGGTGATGAAGATCTTGCGCCCGTTCAGTACGTACGAATCGCCCCGCCGTTCCGCCTTGGTCTGCAGAGCCCCGGCATCGGAACCCGCCTCGGGTTCGGTGAGCGCGAAGGAACCCAGCCATTCGCCGGTGGCCATTTTGGGCAGGTATTTCTTTTTCTGCGCTTCGCTCGCGTAGCGGATGATTCCAACGCACCCGATCCCGGTGTGCACGCTGATGAAGCTCGCAAGACCCCAAGGGCCGCGCCCCAGCATCTCGTGGACGAGCGTTTTCTGGACGACGCCGAGCCCGAGACCCCCGTACTCCTGGGGGATGCTGAGCCCGAAGAGGCCGAGCTCCCGCACTCCCCGGATCAGGTCGTCCGGCAACTCTTCTCTCTCGTCGATCTCCCGCCAGCGCTTGTTCGCCTGCTCCTCGACGAACTCCCGCACCGACTCCTGCAGCATCAGGTCGTCTCGCGACAGTGAAAAGTCCATTGCTCACCTCCCGCGTCACGCGAAAATTTGCGGGCAGTGCGCGGCGGCCCGGAAGCTGGCAGTGCGCCCGCGCGACTGCACGTCTTCGAGGTTTTGCGGCTCAACGGTTCAAAAAGACCGGGCAGGGCGAATTCCGGAGGACGTATTCCGTCGTGCTTCCGAGGACCATTTCGATGATTCGGGAATGGCCGTAGGCTCCAATGAAGAGGAGGTCGTGGTCCCGTTCCCGCAGGAATTTGGTGATTGCTTCTGGTGCGTGTGCCGTCGTCGCGATCTCGAAGTGCCCTTCGATGCCATACGGCGCGAGGTACGTTTGCGCCTCGGCGAGCGTTTTTTCGCCTTGGAAGACATCGCGGCTGACGTGGAGCACCGTGAGCGGCAGCGAGAGGAGCGAGCAGAATTCCGCCGCCGCGGCCATTGCGGCAGCGGCCCGCTGGCTGCCGTCGTACGCGAGCAGGGGGCGGCGAATCTCCCGGAACTGCAGGGTCGAGACCCATACGGGTTTTGGCGACTTGCGGGTCACGCTTTCCGTAGTGCTTCCGAGCAACCCGGTGGAGAACTTCTCGTTCAACCCCCGGTGGCCGATGATCACCAGGTCGGCGACTCTGGCGCGCTCGCAGATCTCGTTCGCCACGATCCCCAGGCCGAGAAGGGTATCGCAAGCGACACCGCGCTCGCTCGCTTGCCGGGCGAATTCCTCGAGCAGCGCTTGACCTCGCTCCTGGAGCACCTGGCGCATTTTCGAGGAGAAATCGAGGTACGGTTCGAAGCCGAGGGATCCCGAAATGTCGTGAAAGAACGACCCCTCGATCGACGCGATGTCGACGACGTGGAGGCCAATGACCCGTGCGGCGAATTTTTCGCCGAGCCACAGCGCGTAGCGCGCCCCGGTGCGGGAATGCTCCGAGCCGTCCAGGCCGACCAGAATCGTCTTGATCATCGGCCGCGCACGCTACCATCGGCTGTGCCCCGGCATCAAGCAGGACGGCACGCCGGCTGGCTTTACATCGCAGCGTGCGTCCAGTACAGAGTCGCCGTGGGCACCCGGGCGGCGAGGAAGCAGGGTTGGAGCGAGCAGTCCCTGCTGGACGAGCTGATCCGAGCGGCCGAATGGCTCGGCGTCGAGGTTCGGGAAGAGCAGCTCCTGCGCGAAGTAGGATATCGCGCGCGGAGCGGACTGTGCCGGGTCCGGGATGCTACGTTGCTGTTTCTCGATCCCGATCTTCCGCTGCCGGCGAAGGTAGATTTGCTGGCGGAAGTTGTGGCGGAGCGCGCGGTGGAAAACCTGTACCTCTCCCCGGCAGCACGGCAGCGGGTGGAGCGCTGCAGAGGGAGGCGGACTGACGGCTCGCAGTAAACAAACAGCAGATCGCTTCGCGGCATTCCGCGAAGCTCTGAAAGCTCAGGGCTGCAAGTCCACGAGCCAGCGCGACGACATCGCGCGCGTCTTCTTCGAATCGCGCGGACATCTCACCGTCGAAGAGCTCTACCGGAACGTCAAAAAGGTCAATCCGCGGATCGGCTACGCGACGGTATACCGGACCCTGAAGTTGCTGAAGGAATGCGGCCTGGCGGCAGAATCTCATTTCCAGGACGGCGAAGCGCGCTACGAATGTAGCGGGGCGCACCACGACCATTTGATCTGCGAGGAATGTGGCCGCATCGAGGAGTTTGAAGAAGAGGAAATCGAGAAGCTGCAGGGACGCGTGGCCGACCGCTTTGGCTTTCGGATTACGGGGCACCGGATGGAGCTCTACGGGCTTTGCCCGGCCTGCCGGCGGAAATCGCGCCCGTGAGTCCGGCGTGCTTGACAGGGGGGTCAATCGGGGCTAACTGAAAATGAGTTTCAAAATCGCCTTCGCAGGGCAGACAGATGAAGAACAGGAACGCAATAGCCGGTGTGGCTCTGGTGGTCGCCTCG
>JBBIUR010000251.1:0-5556 GCA_037440145.1 Myxococcales bacterium
TGGCCCGTGTAGTAGAGATAGTAGACGTCCTGGATCGTGCTGCGGTCCAGGGCGCGGCGGCTGACCCAATTGAGCTGCATCGCCGTGTGGAAGTTGCCGCTGCTCCACGTGCGGTAGAAGTAGTTCCACACGATTTTTGCCCCGGCTTTTGGATCCCTCGGGTCGATTGCCGGGAACGGAAGGCCGTAGAGGTATGCGGGCCGCTCTCCCGTATGGCGGTCGACGATCGAGCCTTTATCGTCGAGAGTCAGGCGGTGCTCGTTCTCCGCTGAGTGGCGGAGAAACGCCGCGCCCCAGCGCACCCACCCCTCGTCCCAGCGCACCACTGCGTTTTCGTACTCGCCGTCTCGGTAGTGCTTGAGAATTTCAGGGGGCAGCAGGCCCTCGGCTTTTTGCCAGTTTTTCGCGCCGAGGACTTCCCCCGGCTCCAAAGCCTCGCCGGCGATCGCCGGCAGCGCAGCGCGCAGGGCGAGGACGAAGCACAGCCACAATGGCGGGCAGGGAACTGCGCGCCCTCCGAGCGCACGGGACCGGTATCCCTGTGGTCCAGGCATCTTCCCCCGCTACGGCTCCAAGAGTCCCAGCGCTTCCCACTCTCGCGCCATGCTCACCAAGGCCTCTACGGGCGGCCGCGGCCGGAATCCCAGCTCGGCTTCCGCGCGGGCTGTGGCAAACGCGTAATCGCGCTGCAGCAGCGCCCGGTGCTCCGGTTCTACAGGCACGGCACCCAGTACACTTCCCAAGCCCAGGGCGAGCCTCGAGGCAGCGGCGGGTACCTCCCAGAACCGAGGCTGGAATCCGAGGCGCTTCGCCACCTCGCCGAAAAGCTCGCGCAGGGGTGGCACAGCCGTGGCCACGTTGAAGCATCCGGCGCGACTTTTTTGCTGGGCAGCACGCCAGCAAACCTCCGCGACGTCTTCTGCGGCCACGAACGAGACACGGTGATGCCCGCCACCAATCAGGGGCAGCGGCCAGCCGCGGCGCATGGCCCGAAACACGAGAAGAAGAGGGCGCAGCGCTCCCGGCGAGGCATTTTTGCCGACAATCGTGCAGGGCCGGAGCACGACGGCTGCCATTCCGGCCTCGGCCGCGAGCCGCCACGTCCACAGCTCCGCTTCGACCTTTTGCTGCCCGTATGCCCCGACTGGACGCAGAGGCGCGTCCTCGTCGCAGGGGCAGCGTTCGGGAATGCCGTACACCTCGGTGCTGCTGACGAAAACCACGCGCTGCGCCCCCGAGGCCTGCGCCGCAGCAAGCGCGTTTCTGGTGCCGCTGACGTTGACGGCGTGCATCTCGTCGCGGGCCCGGCGGTGCTGCGGCAAAACCGCGGCGAGATGGAAGACGACCTCGCATCCCGCCGCGGCTGCTCTTACTTCGCTGGCGGCCCGGATGTCCGCCTGCACCCAGTGGCCTTTCCAGTCCGGCGGTGGCGGCTGGCAGTCCAGTGCGACGGTTTCGACCCGGTGCTGTTCGAGAGTTCGCAGCAGCGCTCTTCCGAGGAGTCCCGCAGCCCCTGTGACCAGCACCCGCATGGGCAGCTCGGACGGGTCAGAAGCGGCCGTGGCGCAGCATCGCCTCCCAAGGGTCTACGCCCGCCTGCAGGTCGGCGCGGACCAGATCCTCGCGGCGGACCACTTCCTCCGCCGCGGCCAATATTTCTTCTGCCACTTCCTGGGGGATCGCGACGACCCCGTTGTCGTCGCCAAAGATGTAGTCTCCGGGGCGAATGAGGACGTTCCCGATGCGGATCGGCAGTCCGAACTCGACGTATCGAAAACGCCCCCGGATGTCCGCCGGCGTGCAAAACTTGCAGAAGACTGGAAATCCAAGCGCCGCGATTCGGTCCACGTCGCGCACGCCCCCATCGACCACGATGCCGCGCGCGCCTCGCGCGCGAGCGGCGTTGCTCAGAAGCTCACCCCAGTGGGCGCAACCTTCATCGTTGCTGCAATCGTAAACGAGCACGGCGCCCGGCGGCACGGCGTTCAGTGCCTCTACCAGGAGCTGGTAGTACTCGATTCTCTCGTTCGCGGTCGCGGCACCCTTAACCGGGTGTGCGGGCCCCGCGACTTTCATCCCGGGGCGCAGCGGTTTGATCGCATGGGGCAGAACCTGGTTCCGGAACCCTTTTTCGTCCAGCACGTCGGCGACTGCCGGGGTGTACAGCCCACAGTACCGGCGCGCCATCTCGTCCGGGCCCACCACGGCCCGGTTCTTAGTGCTGCGGTTCTGGCCCGTCAAGACTCGACCGTTCTCCGGTGCGGCCCGTGCGATCCTTGCTGGCGCGGCGCTCCGTGGTGTACAGGAGCGGCAGGGAGGCTCGGCGCCATGCGCATCAGCGAGCTCGTGTTCACACCTGTCGCGATCCCCCTGCGGCGCCCCTTGCTCCACGCGTGGGGCTGCCATCCGGCATTTGGCCGCATCGTGGTGGAGGTGCGGACGGACGAGGGATTGCGCGGCTTGGGAGAGTGCAGCCTGACGCCCGGGCGCGCGATGGAAGAAACGCTGCGTTTTTGTCGAACGCAAATCCTGGGGGAAGACCCCTTCCAGCTCGAACGCATCCGCGCCAAGATCGCGGTGCCGTTTTACGTGCGCTTGTTCGGCAGCCTTCTGACCCTGGCCTATGCCGCGATCGAGTTTGCGTGCCTCGATATCCAGGGAAAGGCTACCGGCCGTCCCGTTGCTGACCTTTTGGGCGGGCGCTTGCGGGAGCGAATTCCGCTGACCGCTTATGTCTTTTATCCGCGCCTGGGAGATCCGACGTCGTGGGAAGAGGCGCAGGAGGCGGTAGTGGCCGAAGCAGAGGAGCTGGTCGAGGGGCGCGGTCTGGGTGCCATCAAGCTCAAGGCCGGCGTATTCCCTCCCGAGGCGGAGGTGGAGACCATTCGCGCGCTGCGCCGGCGGTTTCCGTCGATTCCGATCCGAATGGACCCGAACAGCGTCTGGTCGGTGGCCACATCCGTGCGCGTCGGCCGCCTGCTGCAGGACGCGGGGCTCGAGTACTTGGAGGATCCGACATGGGGCCTGCGGGGGATGGCGCAGGTAAAGAAGATGCTCCCGTACCTTCCGCTCGCGTCGAACATGGCCCTTTTCGGGTATGACGACATCGCGCCGGCGGCTTTTATGGACGCCGTAGACGTTTTGCTGGCGGACCCCCATTGGTACGGAGGACTTGTCGCCACGAAGGCCGTGGCCCGAGTGTGCGAGGCGCTGAGCTTCGACATGGGGATGCACAGCGGCGTCGAACTGGGGGTTTCGCTGGCCGCGCTACTGCACCTGTGCGCGAGCTTGCCGAACCTCTCCCACTTTCCAGATGTCCATTACCATTACTTGCCCGACGATGTGATCCGCGGGGGACCGCTGGCCTACGTCCACGGGTGCTTGCCGGTACCCAGCGGCCCTGGCCTTGGCGTCGAACTGGATGAGGAGAAGGTCGGCCGCTACCACGAGCTGTACGAGTCGGCCATGGCGTCGGAGGAGATCCGCGAGCAGGCCATGCGAGAGCTATTTCTCGCCCCGCCTCTCGAGGCAGGGGGCAAGCTGGTGGGTGCAGTGGAAACCGGTGGTCTGTACGTAAAGCCGCGGTGGTAAAGGCGATGCCGGTTTTCGGGCTTTTGCCGCGCGCAGGGAATCCCAGCGGGGTGCGCCCCTAACATTGCGATAGGTCCGATCCGCAGATTGCGGCGGGGCTGCACGTGCGGGGAGCGCTGACGGGGTTGCAGCGCGCGGCGATCTCCCCGGGAAGGCGCACCGCGTACCCGGTGCCGAACCGCGGATCGGCCGCCGGAAAGTCTGTGCTCACGAAGTGCGCGCCGCTGGCAAGTGCGGCCTCTCGGCGCTGGGTGTTTCCCGTGCGCGCCTCCACGGTGTCCGCATCGGCTCGCGTTCGCACAAGGTAGCCCGCGGCGACCAAAGACCGAATCCGATCGAAGCTGGAAACGGGATCGTTCAACTTCACGAATGCGGCCTCCGGTGTGCCTGGGGGGGGAACTGGTGAACAGGACGCGGCCGCGGAGTGCCGGATGGCCCTCGATGTAGGCATCTCGCTTTTCGTCCTCGTTATCGAGAGCGAAGAGGACTCGACCGCGCGAGGCGGAGAGGAGTGGCCAGCCGTCGGCGCGGATCGCGTCCTCCAGTGCCGGCCAGCGGCCCCGCACGTCGTCCGGGGAGATCCGCTTCGAGGGCGGAAAGACGGCTTCGATCTCGCGGTCGAGGGCGTCCAGCTCGGCGCGCCCGAACGGCGCGGGCACGGCGAAAATCGGGCCGGGCACTCCTTCGTCTTTCGCCTCCAGCAGGATCAAAATCGGGACGTGGAACGGGTGGGCGTCGGACCATTCCCGAACCGCGCTTAGGCACTGCTGGAGCGTCCAGCATGTGCTCTCGAAATCCAGGTCGGGGGTGTGGAGAACTTTGAAGCCAGGCTGAAACAGCTCTGGGATTCCCGAGGCTGGATCCCGGCCGACCAGAGCCCACCCTGCACGGGAGGCATACAGGCCGCCTTCGGGATCGGCATACACGTCGAATTCCAGTTGCCGGATGCCCTGGCGTTCCAATTGAGCGTCGATGGGGAGGTGCGAGTATTCTGCTGCCTCGGAAAACCGCGGCAAGCGCTGCTGCAAGTATGAAAAAAGGGCCGCAGGCGGCTCGAGATGGTAGCTGTTATGAGTGCCGACCACTTGAATGTGATTGAGTCGCAGGCCGCTCTCTATCTCTTCTCCTGCTCGGTTTTCCTCTCGGCCGCACGCCAGCAGGGCAAGGGCCAACGCGCAGGGAGCGAGTGAAATCCAACGGGGGGCGCTCACGGGATTGCCACCGCGCGGGAGATGAGACTCCCAGACAGCGTGCGCGCAACGGCCATTGCGCGGCCACCGCGCGGGAGCGGCGAGTGGGATTCGAACCGCCACAAGCTTGCCGTGGGGCCGAGGTCCGCGACGCGGTCTGCCGCGACCGTTTGCTGAATGGGCTGCCCGGCGGAATCGAGCAGAACCACGGCAACGTCCTGGATGTCCTCACTGCCCGCGCGGTCCTCTAGCTCCGCCTCGACAGCGCTTCCTTCGGATACGATTCGGACGCTCCTGAGGCGAACGAGTTCCGGAGTGTCGAGCTCGACGAAGGATGGGCTGAGTGTGCTCTCGTAGAGGAGCAAAAGTGGGGTTTGTGGGATCCGGTCGAACCAGACGCGCAGCTCTAAGCCCTGCCCAGCCGGCAGAACCGTGTCGCCGGCGACCGCCAGGTCGAAGGCGAGCGGCGAGATGCACAGCGGGCGAAAGTCGTCGCCGATCCGCGGTTCGCAGTTTTTCAGCGCAGCGGAGGTTCCACCGCTCGCAAGCGCGGTTTCGCCCGTCAGGAGCACCGCGCGTGCGGAGATTTCCGCGGCAGGCGGGGAACTAGTCCGAGTGGCCACAAACAACCGGACCCTCGCCGTTGCTCCCAGAGCGAGGTCGGCCGGCAAAGGTGCGCTGGAGAAGACCACCGCTTGCCCCGGCTCCAGAGCGTCCTTGCGGGCCTGCGGGATCGTCGGGTGGCGGCTGGCGAGCCGTCCTGGTGCAGCCAGGT
>JBBIUR010000252.1:0-5538 GCA_037440145.1 Myxococcales bacterium
CGGCCCGCGCTCGCCCCGCCTTGCCCTGCACGTGGTACGAGACGCGCTCCTGCCCGAGCCGCTTCGAAATCGCTGCCTGCATCGGTACCGGCAGCGCGGCAAAGCTCGCCGCACCTTGCACCTCACACTTGTGGTTCACGGTGCCTGCCGGTGACAGAGACCCGCTCGCTGCCCGAGCAGGCCCTTCCGAGTTCGTACCCCTGATCAGACGAGAGTGCTCTTCTTTCGGCCTAGCCGAGGCTGCCGCTCCAAGCGCTCCGGCAGCAACCTGCACGGACATCGGCGCCAGCAAAGCCAGGGCCCCCACAACCAACGGGCGCCTCGTACCCATGGTGCTCTTCCCTCCTCCCAAGCGCACACTCTGCGGGAGAAGTTGCACGCACCAGGGCCTGCCACGCCCTGCCCCGATGTCTCGCACAATGCGGCTTGCGAACTCTCAAATCCACGAAATGGGCCTCCACTCCATCCGGGGATTTCCCCGCGGCCTCGACTCGGGTTTTTCTCCCACAGGCTCCTAGCTGCACTGCCTGCCTTTTGTCAAGAAATTCGCTGACGATGGCCCCCAGTAGCAGCCCTGCACCAGCATCCCCCGCAGCGGAAAGCCAGCCTTCCGTGAGCGTGAACGTTCGCCACTTCATCGACGTCGAGGCGTCGTGCAGGAGACCCGGCTGTTCCGCGGTTCAAGCAACTCAGAACGCCCCGCGCCCGCGTGGCTCCCGAGCCCGGATCGTTTGTGCCGTCTCCAACCTGTGCCGCTGGCGCAGGTTCTCGCGCTCCTGCTTCCCCGGGCCCGTTCCAAGATTGCACCTCAGGAAAAGCGCGCGAGAAGCGAATCGCGCGGGAGTGGCGGGGCCGCTGAACAGAAAACGGGAATTGGCGCGGGGGAAGCTTCCTTGCCCTCGCGACAGGTTGCAAACCCGTCCCGCTACCGCCCGCGATCAGAAAGCCATTGCGTCCGTCCGGCCGCCGAACAAAGCCGGCACGGACTCCGCACCCCAGTTGGGAATTTCGGAGGAACCCGTAACTGCCGCACTCGATCCAGACGAGAAATCCTTTCGGGGCGGAACGGCTAAAGGAAACACGGTCAGCGTACGCGCCATTGCTCGTCCTGCTTCTCCGCGGGCCAGATACTTGTCGAGGAATCACCCGATCACTGTCCCGTTTCGCCAGGGTGGTTGCCATTCGAGGAAAGCTCCGCCGCCCTCTCGGACACACGCCTCGCGAGTCAGACCTCGCCCGAGGTGCGAAAGGTCCAGGAACATTGCACGCGCTTGCCGCCCGCTTCCGGAAAAGAGGAACCCGCGCCAGGCACGACAAGCCGCAAGAACTCTGCGCTTTACCGAGCCAGGGGCGGGGATGCGGTCGGCCCCGCTAAGCCAAGTGTGCCGAGTTCCGCCTCAGCGCGCACGGCCCTCCAGCGATCGAGTACCTGCCCGAACCCCTGGCCATCGATGCCTCACCTGCTAGCCCGCCATAACCCTCCTATCCCCGTATGGCCGCGGAGATCCGCGCCTGGTGACTACACCTGCTAACCGAGACCGGCCCGAAATGCGAACCCGACGGCAATCAATCGGCCGCGAAACTACGTCCCCCAAAGTGAAACTGCGTCCCCCAAAGGGAAACGGGCCCGCGGCCGCTGGAAACTTGGCTGAAAATCGTGAAACTACGTCCCCAGAATGGAATGCCGGCCCATTGTGATTGTGGGCTCCGGTCCGGCGGGGGTGGCAACCGCGCTGTTCCTGCAGCGCCTGGACGCAGAACTGGCCGCGGAAGCGGTCGTGCTGGAGAAGGCGGCGCACCCGCGAGACAAGGTGTGCGCCGGTGGTGTCATTCCCCACACGCTCGAGTGCCTGCGCGAGTTGGAGATCGAGCTTTCCGTGCCCGCCGTGGCGGTGCACCGGGCGCGCGTGCGCATCCCGGGCCGCACAGTCGATTATGCAGGCCGCAACTTGTGCCACGTGATTCGCCGGCGCGAATTCGACGCAAGCCTCGCGCGCGTGTGCCGCGAGCGCGGAATCGAGATCCGCGAGCGCGAGAAGGTGGTGCGCGTGGCGCGCGAAGGGGACCGGATCCGGGTGGACACCGAGCGG
Source organism: Myxococcales bacterium (assembly GCA_037440145.1). Classification (GTDB taxonomy): domain Bacteria; phylum Desulfobacterota; class Binatia; order HRBIN30; family BPIQ01; genus JBBIUR01. Next base: position 2,091 of record JBBIUR010000252.1, read on the forward strand.
CAGACGTACCTCGCACGCGCGATCGTCGGCGCGGACGGATCCGGCAGCATCGTGCACCGCCAGCTCTTTGCGGGAGACCGCGCCTGGCTGGGGCGCGCGGTGATGGCCGACATCCCCGTGGCCGAGACGAATTGGGACGGGTTCGACCGCGCCCGCTACGAGTTCGATTTCCGCGCCGTGCCCGCAGGGCTCCGCGGCTACACGTGGGCCTTTCCGTGCCTCATCGACGGCATCCCTCACGCCAACATCGGCGTGTACTCGGAGGTGCCCGCGGGCGGGATCCTCTCGCAGTTGCTCGCAGCCAAAGCTGCCGAACTCGGCGCGCAACTTCGGGACAGGAAGGCCTTCCCGATCCGCGGCTACCATCGGCGGGCGCCGCTCGCGGCCCCGCGGGTGCTGCTCGTGGGGGACGCTGCAGGCGCCGACCCGCTGCTCGGCGAGGGAATCTCCCACGCTTTCGAGTACGGCCGGCGCGCTGCGGGCTGCCTGGCGTGGGCTTTCCGCACCGGCGACTTCGAGTTCGCCGACTATGCCGCCGCCGTGCGCCGGTCCTGGTTCGGCACCAAACTGCACCGCCTGCGGTTCGCCACTCGGCTCTTCTACGGGCCCACCTGGCGGCTGTGGTTCGCCCTGGCGGCGCGAAGCTCACGGGCCCAGGACATCGGAATTCGGTGGTACAACGGTGTCGATGGCTGGGACCGTGCCAGCGTCTGGGCAGCCCTGCGGGCCGTGCTCGGCGACCGCCGCATGGATCGCTCGGCCGCGGGGGAATTTCGCGAATGAGGCGCCGGGCACACCACGGGCGGAAATCCCGCTGGATCTTTACCCTCGCCGCCATTGCCGCCGTGGCAGGCCTCGGAGCGGCCGCAGCGCGGTGGCTCGCGCTGCGGCTACAGGCGCCGCGCGCAGCGGTCACAGAGCGATTCACGCCGGGCACCGCCGGCCCTGCGCAAACGCCGCGCACGGCCGAGGAGATCACGAACGAAGAGCGCCGCGCCTTGGAGGCGGTGCTAGGTGGCCCCTCACATGATCAAACTCGTCGATGACCGCGGCCGAACGCTGCGCTTGCAGCGCCCTGCCACACGCGTCGTCTCGCTAGTGCCCAGCGCGACGGAGACCCTATTCGCACTCGGCGCCGGGCACGCGGTGGTCGGCGCAACTCGCTACTGCGTCGCGCCCCCTGCCGCGCGCCAGGTGCGCCGCGTGGGCGGTACCAAAAATCCCGACTGCGCCCGCATCGCCTCCCTGCATCCAGAGGTCGTGCTGATGAGCGAGGAGGAAAACCGACGCGAAGACTTCGCGGTGCTCGAAGCGGCAGGACTCCCGGTGTTCATTTGCCACCCCCGTTCTCTCGCAGGCGCAATCGCCTGCATCCGGCGAATGGGTGCACTTGTCGGCTCGGTCGATGCGGCTGGCCGGATCTGCGCCGAAATCCAAGCTGCCCTCGAATACCTCGAGAGAGAGCGGCAGACCACCTGGCGCCCGCGGGTCTTCTGCCCCATTTGGAAAAAGCCCTGGATGAGCTTCAACGCCGATACGTACGCACACGATGTCCTGCGGGCCTGCGGCGCAAAAAACGTCTGCGCGGCCGAGCCCGACCGTTACTGCCGCGTCGATCTCGAAGCCATCGCCCGCCGCGAGCCCGACATCGTTCTCCTCCCCGACGAGCCGTACCGCTTCGGGGAGAAAGATGCCGCTGCAGTCCGAGCGTTTTTCGAGCACGCGGGCACCCAGGTCAGCGTGCTTCAAGCCGACGGGCGAGCGCTCTGCTGGTGGGGCGCGCACACTCCGCGGGGGCTCCTGACGGTTTGGGATACCCTGCAGCGCGCCGCCAAGCCTTCTGCCGCCGACACGCCTGGGCGCTAGTTTCACTTTGGGGGACGTAGTTTCACGCCCGGCCGCCAGAAACGAGGCCGGTCGTGGAGCCAATGCCGGTGATAATGACCAGAGGAGCCTGCCGGCCTCGCGCTCAGCAAGCTTTCGATCGATCCGGCCATCGAGGGGATCGAGCCCGCACCGCAGCAGATCGGGATCCCTGCAGAGGGAGCGGACCGGAACGCGGCTGCAGGCTCGGCCGTAATGGCCCCGGTCGGAGCTGGCGGGCGCCTTGCGGAGGAAGCGCGCGAGTTCCTCGCTGACCTTATGCCGACCGGCGCAGGCACAGGGGGCCAGAATGCCCCACCGAGAGATTGAGGAACCCTGGGCTCCGGCCGGTGGCGCAGGAGAGGGGCGAGCTGGCTCTCGCGCCAGCGGAGGCGGGGGTGAGTTGTGGGAAGCCGAGGTGCGGCAGGCGGTCGAGCGGGACGCACTTGGTCGCCCTGTGCAGGGGGCTTGGGTGCTTTTGCGGTGCAAAGGTGGCGTCGACAGCGCATGGAGGGATCAGTCTTGGTGCGCGCGAGGTCTTCCTCGGCGAGCCGGCGCGCGCAAGGGGGTTCAGGCGGGAGGCAACCGAGAATCCTCGGGAACGGGTTCTTCCACGAGTGCCCGGTGCCTTCCAAGGCCCCAAGCACCCCGGCGGGATCTCCGAGCAGCCCGAAGAGCCACTCGCAGCCCGCGGCATCTTCGCGCAGCGGGGTCGGCAGCACTAGAACCTGTTCGGTGGGTCAGCAGCCTTCGGCAGGCGACGTCCCCTCCCACAGAGGTCTCCGCTGCTCTCTTCACCGCGTTGCGGCGAAATTGCCTCAGGGGAACGCTCGGAGCCAATGCCGACGCTCGGGCTTGTTCGTGCGAGGACTCGGCTTCGCCGGACTCGGGGGGCGGTTCGAGCCGGGAGCACCGATCGAAGGCGCCACCCCCGGTGCCGAAGACTTCAGGTTAGCCCGCCGATGGCAATCCTCTCCCGGGTTTCGCCCGCGTCACCCAATCCCGGCGGGTGAGCGGAGGTCATGCAAGCCGCCCGGCAGCGGGGATCGAAAGCGAGGAAGAGGTGTCACTCCGCTCGGCCGGCGCGGAGGCCAGGACTTTGCAAATTTTCCTCGCGCTGCGAGCGATAGCACGCGCCGTGGCGAAGGCGTCGCTAGAGGAAAAGAGCGCCAAAAGGTCCAAGCGACCTGCCTGCCAAGCTACCCGCCTGCCGGATCGAGGCTGTCCCTCCCAGCGCGCCGCACTGGAAACTCTGGCGGACCGGATACACCCAAGCCACCTAGCGCATAGCCCTCATCGCGTCCGCGGCGGCGCCGAACGAACGGTTTCCTCGCCTTTCCAGCTCACAGCGCGCGGCAAGCCGCGGTCGCCGGTGCTCCTTCTCCTGCTTGGCGGCGTCCGCGCAGACCCGCTGCTGCCGCTCCGCCCGCGCAATCGCGCCACCGGGGGAAATGCGCGCGCGACGGAACTCTCGGAACGCGTCGCTTCCATGTTCCTCGCGTACTTCCTCGTGGACGCGGCGGACTGTGCCTAGCCCGGAAAATTCGCAAACTCGCCAATGAAAAAGCCACCGACACCCTCCGAA
>JBBIUR010000253.1:0-5522 GCA_037440145.1 Myxococcales bacterium
CCAGTGCGAGATCGTTGCCTGAGCGCAGCGCCGCGGACCCGCAGAGGGGGCTCTGTCACTGGACCCCCAGCGCGGGGCTCGCCCATGGAGGACTACGAGCGCAGGTACCGCGAGTTCGAATGGCGGGTGCCGCTGACGTTCAACTTCGGCGGTGACGTCGTCGATGCTTGGGCCCGAGATCCGCGCCGCCTCGCGCTGATCTGGTGCAACGAGCGGGGCGAGGAGCGGTGGTTTTCATTCGCCGACATCCGCCAGCTCTCGAATCCGTTCGCCAATGCCTTGCGGGCGCGCGGGATCGGCAAAGGCGACCGTGTTCTGATTCTGCTGCCGCGTGTTCCCGAATGGCAGATCGCCATGGTGGGCTGCTGCAAGCTCGGCGCGATCCCCGTGCCTTGCATTTCCATGCACACCGAGCGCGACGTCGCCTTCCGCGCGGCGCACTCCGGTGCCGCAGCGGCAGTGACGACCCGGGAGCACAGCGAGAAGTTCTCGGCGGCGCGGCTCCGGGCCCGGTTCAGCGTCGGGGGCGGGACCGGTTGGGCCGACTTCGCGGAGGCGCTCGCGGCGGCATCGCCGGATTTCCAGCCGGTGCGGATGGGCGCCGACGAGCCAGCGGTGATCTACTACACGTCGGGCTCGACAGGGCACCCGAAAGGGGTGACCCACGCGGCGCGCGCTCTGTACGCGTGGCGGCTTTCGGCCGAGTACTGGCTGTCGCTCGGTCCCGCCGATCGCATCTGGTGCACGGCGGACACAGGCTGGAGCAAAGCCGGAACGAGCGTGCTCTTCGGGCCGTGGAGCCGCGGCGCTGCGGTGTTCTTTTACGACGGACCGTTCGACCCCCAGCGGCGGTTCGCCCTGCTGGAGCGCTACCGCGTCACGGTCTTTTGCGCAGCGGCCAGCGAATTTCGCCGCCTCGTGCGCGAAGATCTGTCGCGGTGGGACTTGCGTGCGCTGCGTTTTGCCGTCTCGGCAGGGGAGACGGTGAATCCGGAGCTCTTGCGCGCGTGGCGCCGCGCCACGGGAAAGGAGCTGCTCGAGGGGTACGGGCAAACGGAAACGCTGATGACTGTGCTGAACTACCCGGGCATGCCGGTAAAGCCGGGATCGATGGGGCGGCCCTTGCCCGGAGCGGTGGTTGCCGTGCTCGATGAAAAGCACAGGATCCTCCCCAGCGGCGAGGTGGGGGTGCTGGCCATCCGCTGTCCCAACCCCCAGCTCATGCTCGGTTACTGGAACGAGCCCGAGCGGACGCGAGAAGCGATGGCCGAGGCAGGGGGCACGCAGTGGTTTCTGACCGGCGATTGCGTCACCTCGGACGCGGAGGGCTACCTCTACTACGTCGGCCGCGGGGACGATGTGATCAACTCCGCTGGCTATCGGATCGGGCCTCTCGAGGTGGAAAACGCCGTCCTCGAGCACCCGGCCGTGCAAGAGTGCGCGGCCGTTGCCAGCCCCGACCCCGAGCGCGGCGAAGCCGTCAAGACGTTCGTCGTGCTTCGCGCGGGCGTCGAAGGCAGTGCGGCGCTGGCGCGCGAGATCCAGGAGCTGTGCAAGCAGATCACCGCGCCGTACAAATATCCGCGCAAGGTCGAGTTCGTTTCCGAGCTGCCGCGCACGCCGAGCGGAAAAGTGAACCGCCGGCTCCTGCGCGAGCGCGAGTTCGGCCTGCGATGAAGTGCCGCGGTTTTCCCTCACCCGGCAGCGGGGGCGCGCTTGACGGGCTCGATCTTGGCGAGGCGCGCGAGGTTCAGGCCGAGAATCTTCGCGCGGGTCTCGGGCGTGATCGCGGGATACCCCCACTTCGCCTGCAGCTCCTCGGGCATCTCGAGGTTGCGGGCCCAGTTCGCGATGCGCGGGATCTCGTCGAAGGGAAGATCGCAGCCGAGCACGATCTTGTCGGGGCCGGCCCACTCCAGCGCTTGGCCGAGCGCGTGGTAACCGCGATAGGGCGCGCGGGCGTAGTAGCCGGCAATGCCCGAGAGGCTCAGGTAGAGGTTCGGGTGCTTGCCGGCAAGCGCGATGAGGCTGCTCGTGTACGGCCAGCCCATGTGGTAGGCGATGATCTTGAGATCGGGAAAGTCCAAGCACACCTCGTCGAGCAGCAGGGGCAGGGTGTTCCGGTCGGGCAGCGGCGGCAAGTAAGCAGTGCCGGTGTGCCCGGTGACCGGGATGTCCAGCTCGCAGCACTTCTCGTAGAACGGCCACAGGCGGCGATCGTTCAGCGGCCCTTCGTCTTCGGGCGCATAGAGCTTGCACAGCTTGGCGCCGTGTTGCCGCACCAGGAACTCGAGCTCCCAGATGGCCTCCTTCACGCCGCGCCGGAGCACGGGCCCGCAGTTGCATTCCAGGTACAGCCGGCCGGGATAGGGCTCGATCTGCTGCAGGACGAAGGCGTTGGTGGACATGCACGACTCGTAATGGCTGGCGGTCACGGCGGGCTCGCGCAGGGCAAAGGCGACGTCGACACCTGCCAGATCCATGTAGCGGATCAGCGACGCGGCGACGGGCCGCGGCATCTCGGATCCCGCCCCGATCTCGCGCCCGCACCACACGCGCATGATGGTGTTCACGCTTTCCCAAAAGCGCGCGAAGTTCGGGTAGTAGGCCATCTCGGCCACTGCCGCTTCGTTGAGGAGATGGCACTCCGAGAGAGCTACGAAAGATTCTTCTTTCGCCATGGGTAGACTCTGTTTCGGCTCCCGCTGCGATTCCTGTCTCGCGCGAGATCGCGCGGTACGAGCCAACTCCGGGGAGGGCTTTGGAGGCCATGACCCGCGATAGGGCTTTTGCTGATGCGCCGCGGTCGCCGCGGGTTTTCGCGCGCGCGGCCATGCCAGTTGTCTCGCGGCGCGAGTTTCTCCGGCTCGCGGGCGCCGCGGGGGCGGTGACGCTCGTGCCGCGGCGCGTGGGTTGGCCGCAGGGGGGCGCGGTGCTCCCGGCGATTCCCGCGTATCGATCGTGGGAGGACGCGTACCGCCGGGAATGGCGGTGGGACCGGGTAGTTCGCGGCACGCACACGAGCGCGAATTGCATTGCCGCCTGTGCGTGGAACCTCTTTGTCCGCGACGGCATCGTGTGGCGCGAAGAGCAGTCCGCTCCTTACGCGGCCTCCAACGCGAGCGTGCCCGACTGGAATCCGCGCGGGTGCCAGAAAGGGGCTTGCTGCGCCAGCCTTTCTGTGGGCCCGACGCGCGTGCGCTACCCCCTGCGCCGCGTCGGTCCGCGCGGCTCCGGCCGCTGGCAGCGCCTCGCCTGGGACGCGGCGCTGGACGAGATCGCGGGCGCGATCGTCGATGTGCTACAGCGGCGCGGCGGCAGCGGCGTGCTCTGCGAGCTCGGGGGAAATTTCGACTACGGGCCGACCCTGGCGGCGACGCTGCGCTTTTTCCGACAGATCGGGGCGCCAGTGACTGACCCCACGGCGCACACCGGCGACCTTCCCGTCGGTGGGGTGATCACTCTCGGCGCGGGGTTCACTGGAGGTAGCTCGGATGACTGGTTCCGCTCGTCCTACCTCGTCCTGTGGTCGTTCAACCCCGCCGTCACGCGCATCCCCGACGCACACTTCCTCAGCGAGGCGCGTTACCGCGGGGCCACCGTGGTGACCGTCGCTCCCGATTACAACCCCACGGCGATCCACAGCGACCTTTGGCTCGCCCCGCGCGTGGGCACCGACGCCGCGCTCGCGCTCGCTGCCTGCCACGTGATCGTCGAAGAGGGGCTCTACGCGGCGGAGTACGTGCGCGAGCAGACCGACCTGCCCTTGCTCGTGCGCGCCGATACGCAGCGGTTTCTCCGGCAGGCGGACGTCGTGCCCGGCGGCAGCGAAGCCGTGTTCGCGTTCTGGGACGAAGCAGGCAACCGGCTGCAATGGGCGCCCGGCTCCCAAGGCAGCGCAGTGCGTTCGATCCGGTTGCCCGCTGGCGTGCGCCCCGCGCTGGAGGCGACTGCTGAGGTGCGGCTGGCCGGCGGAGAGACGGTTCGCGCCACCACGGTTTTTTCCCTCCTGCGCCGCCGGTTGCAGGCGTTCCGACCGGAAGACGGGGCGCGGATCACGGGCATCGCACCCGCGGCAATCCGACGCTTTGCGCGCGAGTTCGCCGCGGCCCCGGCGGCCTTGATCCTGGTCGGCTACGGGGGATGCAAGCACTACCACTCCGACCTGATCCACCGCGCGCAGCTCCTGCTCGCGTCGCTCACGGGCAATCTGGGCCGCCCGGGCGGGGGCTGGCATTCTGGCGGATACATCAACCTCGAGGGCTTGGGGCTGGTCGCCGGGCTCGACCGGCTGGGCACCGTGCCGCTGCTCTGGCTCGCCGCGCGCTCTTTTTGGAGTCCGGAAAAAGTCGGCGCGGAGTTCCTCGGGCCCTACATATCGAGCACGCTGTTTCACACGCTGCACGGAGGGCTGGCAGATGTTCGCCTCGACGCGGCGCACGGCGACCCCGAGCTGCCGCGGCCGCCACGGGCATACTTCGACGAGGCGATCGCCGCGGGCCATTTCCCGGTCGGGCCGCCCCCGGACGCCGGCCCGCCCGAGGTGATCGTTTCCGTCTGCGGCAACGTGTTGCGGCACAGCCGGATGGGGCAGCGGGTGCGCGATGTGCTGTTCCGCACAGCGCGGCTCGTCGTGGAGATTGGATTCCGGATGAGCGAGACCGCGCGCTGGGCGGACATCTTCCTGCCGGCCGCGGGGTGGTACGAGAAGGTGGGCGTGAAGTACCTGGTCGGACTCGTGCCGTACTTGACCTTGGCCGACCGTGCAGTTGCGCCGGCGGGGGAGTCGAAACCCGAGTGGGAAATCTTTTCCCTCCTCGCGCGTGCCGTGGCCCGCGAGGCACGGCGGCGGGGCGTGAGCGAAGTCGCGGGTTTCCGCAACGAGTTGTGCCGGATTGACAACCTGGACGAGCGCTTCAGCGACCGCCGCCGCTTCGGCCCGCGAGAGGACGAGGGAGTTCTCCGCTACATTCTCTCCACCTCGAGCGCTTCCAAGGGCATCGGCCTGGAAGGGGTGCGCCGCAGGGGCGGGGCGGTGCGCGTGCGGGATCTCGGCCCCGAGTCGCCGACGAGCAATTTTTACTGCGAGTACCGCGCAGACGAGCCCGTCGTGCCCCTCCGCGACTTCGTCGAAAAGAAACGCCCGTACCCCACGCTCACCCGGCGGCAGCAGTTCTACATCGATCACCCCTGGTTCCTCGAACTCGGCGAAGCCCTGCCGGCGTTCAAACCCCCGCCGCCCTCCGGCGGGCGCCATCCCTTCGTGCTCACGAGCGGCCATGCCCGGTGGAGCATTCATTCGATCTGGCGTGATCATCCGATCATGCTGCGCTTGCAGAGGGGCGAGCCGGTGGTGCTGCTCAACGAGGCCGACGCGCGGGCGCGCGGCATTCGAGACCACGACCTCGTGCGCGTCTGGAACGATATCGATGCCTTCGTCGCGCCCGCCGCGCGCTCAGGGAACATCCAGCCCGGTCCGGAGCACCTGTACCATACCTGGGCGCCGTTCCAGTACACGTGGC
>JBBIUR010000254.1:0-5517 GCA_037440145.1 Myxococcales bacterium
CCTCTGTTGTGATCTGGCCTGCCAGCGCCCGCTCTACCAGCTCGCAGAAAGTGTGGCCGATCACCAGGTGCACTTCCTGGATGCGCGGCGTATCGGTCACACCGCGCACGCACAAGTGATAGTCCACGCACGTTCCGAGCAGTCCCCCGTCGCCCCCGGTTAGCCCTACGGTATGGATCGCCCGCTTGCGGCACTCTTCGACGGCGCGCAAGACACTGGGGGATGTTCCGCTGGTCGAGATGGCGACAGCGACGTCTCCGGCGCGCCCGAGCGCCGAGACCTGTCTCGCGAAGACTTCGGCATACCCCCAGTCGTTGGCAATGCTGGTCAGCGCAGAGGTATCCGTAGTGAGCGCGATGGCCGGCATCGGTTCGCGATCGAGTCGGAAGCGATTCACGAACTCGGCCGCGATGTGCTGCGCATCTGCAGCACTCCCTCCGTTGCCGAAGAGCAGAATCTTGTTCCCGGCTCGAAGCCGCTCTGCCATCAGCGAGACCACGCGTTCGAGAAGCGGCTCGTTTTCTTCCAAAAACCTCTGCTGGGCAGCGATGCTGGCAGCGAAAATTGCTTCGATCTCCCTCCGCATGGATGTTTTCGCGTACACCAGCCGAGGCGGAAACGCAAAGAAGGAAGGCAGGGCGCGGGAAGCGGGCGTTTCGAGCGAGCCGCCAATTGCGGCCCCGGCCGGCGCGTACTATCTGAAAAGCATGGCGGCAGATGCGGGGAGTGCGGGTCACCGGTCTGGGTTCGTCGCGATTATTGGGGAGCCGAACTGCGGAAAATCGACGCTTCTGAATCAGTTTCTGGGCCAGAAAATTGCGATCGTCACGGCGAAGCCGCAGACAACGCGAACCCGCATCCTGGGCATCAAGACGTTGCCCGACGCGCAGATCGTTTTCGTAGATACTCCGGGCATCCACGACGCCCGCGATTTGCTAAACCGGCGAATGGTCGACGCGGCGGAGAAAGCGGCGGCGGAATCGGACGCGGTTCTGTGGCTGGTGGACTCTTCCAAGGGGGAGCGGGCGGCGGACGAATGGATCGCCGGGCGGCTCGCGCAGGCGGCCCAGTGCTGCGTCGCGCTCAACAAGATCGACCTCGTGCAGAAGCCGATGCTTTTGCCCCTTATGGACAGGATCGGGAAAATGCTCCCCGGGCGCGAGATCGTGCCCATCAGTGCCCTGCGGGGCGAAAACCTCGATCTGCTGCTGCGGGTCGTGCGCGACCTGCTTCCAGAAGGTCCTCGCTATTACCCCGAGGAGGAGGTGACGGACCAGACGGAGCGGGCCCTAGTGAGCGAGATCATCCGGGAAAAAGTGTTGCTGGAGACCCGGGAGGAAGTGCCGTATTCCGTAGCGGTCGTTGTGGACTCGTTCGAAGAAAGGCCTGAGCGCAACCTGGTGCTCATCCGCGCGACGATCCACGTCAACCGCGAGAGCCAGAAGCCGATCTTGATCGGCCAGGGAGGCAGCCGCATCAAGAGAATCGGGCAGCGGGCGCGGGAGGAGATCGAGCCGTTGCTGGGGCGCCGCGTGTATCTGGAACTCTATGTGCGGGTGCAGGAGGGATGGATCCGCGATCCGCGCCGACTGAAGGAGTTCGGGCTGTGAGCGGGGTCGCTTCTCGCGATGCTGGCGCCATCAGCCAAGGGGTGTCCGGCACCACCCCCCGTTCGGCTGCGCTGGAGAAGCCGCTGCCCGTGGTCGCGATCGTGGGACGGGCGAACGCGGGGAAATCCACGCTTTTCAACCGGCTCGTGCGTGCCCGGCGCGCACTCGTGGACGCCGCGCCCGGGGTCACGCGGGACCGAAACTTCGCCGAGGCTTCCTTCCGGGGGAGGCGCTTTCTGGTTGTGGACACCGGCGGATTCGAGGCCGATGCTCGGGAGGGCCTAGCGGCGGAAGTTCGGGCGCAGAGCGAGCTGGCGATCGAAGAGGCCGATGCGATCATCTTGGTGGCCGACGGGCGAGCCGGCGTTTCGCCGGCGGACCGCGATGTGGTCGAAGCGATCCGGCGATCCGGGAAGCCGTCTTGGCTTGCGGTGAATAAATTGGACACTCCGGCGCAAGACGCGCATGCTGCGGAGTTCTTTGAACTCGGACTCGAGCGCGTAGTTCCGATTTCGGCAGCCCACGGCCGCGGGGTCGCGCGTCTGGTCGAGGAGATCACAGCGGCGCTTGGCGCGCCGGCGGAGGGGGAGTGGAGCGAGCCATCGGAGGCGATCTCTGTGGCGATCGTGGGCAGACCGAATGTCGGCAAGTCCTCCCTGCTCAACCGCCTGGTGGGATATGAGCGCGCCATCGTGGCGCCGACCCCAGGAACGACTCGGGATGCGATCGACACCGCGGTCGTGGTCGGCGGAACCCCCTTTGTCTTGATCGACACAGCCGGGATCCGGCGCCGCTCGCGCATCGCTGCGCAGCTAGAATACGCGAGCGCGGTCCGAGCGCTGCGCGCTCTGGAGCGCAGCCGCGTCGGGGTACTTGTCCTCGACGCTTCCGAGGGCATGACAGACCAGGATGCCCGCTTAGCCGGGCATGCCTGGGACAGGGGTCGGGGCTTGGTGATCTTCGTGAACAAGTGCGATCTAGCCGGTGGGCCCGCGCGGGTAGCTCGGCAGCTCGGCCCGCGCCTACTCGATGCGTACCCTTTTTTGGCTGCGGTGCCGATCCTCTATGCTTCCGCGAAAACCGGCGAAGGGGTGGAAGCGCTTCTGCCGGAAGTCCGGCTGGTGGCGGAGAACCACGCGCGCGTACTGCAAACGGCAAAACTGAACGATGCCTTGAGGGATGCTGTCCGCGCGGTAACCCCGCCGTCGGTGCGCGGGCGGCGCATCACGTTTCAATACGGCGTGCAGACCCGTACCTGCCCGCCCCGGATTACGGTATTCTGCAGCGCGCCCGAGCTGGTGCCTGTCGCCTACACCAGGTACTTGGCGCAGAGGCTGCGCCAGGCCTTCCCGCTCGATGGGACGCCGCTCGAGATACGGTATCGCCGGCGGCGGGAGCAGCGAAAGGGATCGCACAGCGCGGGCGAACGGTGCCGCGCTGGTTGAAACCAGTCCTCGGAGCTGCCCTACCCGCAGGCACCGTCGACTTCGCTACCGGGCTCTTCGGCGAAAACTTCGGCCTCGAACAGCAGTAGCGCGGTGTCCGGGTCGCGCCACGCGTCGAGGGGGAGTCCCGCTTTCAGGCAGCACTGCGACAGAAAAGTCTCCCGATCCCACCCGTAGGTCGTCGCGACCTGAGGGAGCAGAACGCCGCGGCGGTCCCCTCTTGCGATGCAGACCCCATGGCGACCGGGGACCACATCTTCGGGAAGCCCGCGGCGCAAAGGCGAGAGACGCGAAATCTCGATTTGCGTATGGGCGAGCTCTTCCGCCTGGAGCGGAGGGAAACGCGGGTCGTCGAAGGCAGCGGCGGCTGCCATTCGCACTACCGCAATCCACAAAGGCTGTTGCGGCTGAACCGTGCCGATGCAGCCGCGCAGCTGGCCGCTTTGCAGTAACGTGACGAAAGCGCCCGACGGCCGGAGCAATGCATCTGTCGGATCCGCGAGTACGGGCGGCGACCGGCGTTCGATGTTCGCCGCAATCGACTCTCGGGCGAGTCGGAGGAGAATGCGGCGCTCGGCAGGGCTCAGGGGCTGTTGCTCTCCGATGTCGCTCGATTCATCTGTCATAGCGCGGTCGCTGGCCGGTGCAGCGGTATCGCTTGTATTCTCGCAGGATGCGGGCGTGATCGAAAGCCAGGTCCTGCGGCAGTGCGTCGAGCGGGAACACCCTGGCGTCCGCGGCATCATCTCCCGCCCGCGGCGAGCCCCCCGCGCGCGCAATGAAAACGGTGGAGATCGTGTGCTTTCGGGGATCCCGGGCCGGATCGGAGTAGACGTGGAACAACTCCACGAGGGCGACGTCGAGACCAGTTTCCTCCCGCGCCTCGCGGCGCGCGGCGTCCTCTGCGGATTCCCCGTAATCGATGAAGCCGCCGGGCAGCGCCCAGCCTGCCGGAGGATTGGCCCTGCGAATCAGCACGATGCCGGAATCGACCTCGATGATGACATCGACGGTCGGGATCGGGTTGCAGTACGGCCCCGGCATTTTCACCCCCGCGGACTCCGCGGCGGCTATGGGTAACACCAGGACCCCTGTGGGTCAAACGAAGGGTGCGCTCTGTGGCGCCGCGCGCGGGTTTGCCTGCCCCAAGCACTGGTCGCGGGAGTGTTGCTGTCAGCAAGGGCGTTCCTTGACAACGTTTCTGCCCGCATATAGGCGGTACCGCATATGCCCCTCCGTGCTGTCCAGCCGGTCGCGCCGGCGCCGCGCGCGGCGATGCGCGCCCATCTCCTGGTGAGGCCGGGTCAAATCCGGCTGGCCGAACTGGAGAGGCCGGTAGCGGGGCCCGACGAGGTGGTGGTGCGCGTGCGCGCCGCTCTCACCTGCGGCACCGACTTGAAAGCGTTTCTGCGCGGGCACCCGAAGTTCCCGATGCCCACGCCGTTTGGGCACGAATTCTCGGGCGAGGTGGCCGAGATCGGAGGCAAAGTAAACGGGTTCCGGGAGGGCGACCCCGTCATGGCCGTGCCAACGGCGCCCTGCGGGCAGTGCTATTACTGCCGCCGGGGCGACGAGAACTTGTGCGACGTAGTCATGAACGAGTACGTCCTCGGCGCCTATGCGGAGTTCGTCAAGCTTCCTTCGCGAATTGTGAGCCTGAACTTGTTTCCCAAGCCCGCTAGGCTGAGTTTCCCGGAGGCAGCACTGCTCGAGCCGTTATCGTGTGTGGTACACGGGCTCAGCATGGTGCCGCTGCGGCCGGATGCCAAAGTGGTGATCATTGGCGCCGGCGCGATCGGCCTGTTGCATTTGCTGGTTTTACGGGCCCATGGCATCGAAGACGTGATCGTCGTAGGGCGGGGCAACAAGCGCGTGCGAAAAGCCCGGGAGGTTGGGGCGCACGTGGTGCTGGAAGGCGGAGCGGAACACGCGCTCGAACCCGTGTTGGAGCTAACCGGCGGTCGCGGAGCCGACATCGTGATCGAGTGCACGGGACAGGTGGAAGTGTGGAACGTGGCTCCGAGCCTGGCGCGGCGCGGCGGTTGGGTCGTTTTGTTCGGGGGCTGCGCGAGCGGCACGGTGGCTCGGTTCGACACGCATCGCCTGCACTACGATCAGGTGCGGTTGGTCAGCCCGTTTCATTTCACTCCGCGCGCGGTGCGGCGGGCGTACGATCTGCTTGCGGGCGGGACGGTAGTAGCCCACGGGCTGATTAGCGGGGAATTTCCGCTCGACGCGCTGGAACAAGCGCTGATCTGTCACTACCAGGGAGAGGGCATCAAGTACGCGATCATTCCCTGAAGTGCGGGGAAGGTGCCGCGCCGGTTGCGCTGCGCGTGCCGGTGAGTCTCGCATGAAGGTAGCGCGCCTGTACGATTACCTCGACGTGCGGATCGAGGAAGAGCCGGTTCCACGGGTCGGCCCCGGAGAAGTCCTGGTGCGAATGCGGGCGTGCGGCATTT
>JBBIUR010000255.1:0-5473 GCA_037440145.1 Myxococcales bacterium
GCAAGGGACAGCGCCGCAGCGAGCGAAAGGGCGGGCCGAAAGCAGATCCGCACAGTAGAACTCCTTTACCCTTGGTGGTTTTTGCGAAGCCCGGAAGCTACCAGAGCCCTGCGCTTGCCGCAAACGCCCGCGGGTCCGGGCTAGCTCCGGAGATCGAGCGCCGCGGTGAACGCGAGCAAGCAGTTCTCGAACACGAGCGGTTGCTCGATGGGCAAGTTGTGGCCGGCACCGTGGATCATCAGCAGGCGGTTGCGGGGCAGGTGCCGGCTCATGAGCATCGAGCCGCCCGGCGGTGTGAGGAGGTCGTCGGTGCCCTGGAGGATGAGCGTGGGGGCTTCCACTGCGCGGAGCTGTTCGGTCCAGTTGTACCGGCTCATGGCCCGAGCCGCGGCGGCGTAGGCGCGCGGGTCGTTCGCGCACGTGGCCCGGCTGAGCGCCTCGACTACCTCGGGGTGCTGTTCTGCAAAAGCCGGTGAGAAGCTGCGCTTGGCCGCTTCGGCGCTGTGGCGAAAGCCCGAGCGCTCGATTTCGTCTGCCAGCTTCTGCCACCCCCGCGCCGCCGCCTCGCCCACCTGGCTAGAGGTACTGATGAGGATCATGGAGCGCACCAGGTGCGGAAAGTCGAGGGCAAGGCGCTGCGTGATCACGCCGCCCATCGAAATTCCACAGAAGTGGGCGGCCCGGATGCCGACGGCGCGCACCAGTGCAGCCAGGTCCGCGGCGAAGAGCTCGGGGCTGTACGGGCCCGGCGGCTTCTCGCTGGCGCCGAAGCCGCGGACGTCCCAGCACAGCACGCGGTGGTACCGCGCGAGGGTCGGAACGTGAGGCAGCCAGTACTCCAAGCTGCTGCCCAGACCGTGGGTCAAAACCAGATCCGACCCACTGCCCTCCTGCAGGACATGCAGGGTGATGCCGTTGACTTGCAGTTGCCCTTTCACGCGTGCCTATCTACAGGATTGCCGCCCTGAAGGAAGGGAGGCGGGGTGCGAGTCTGCCATGCGGTTGTCCATTGTCATCCCGGCACTCAACGAGGCGGCCGCGATCGCCCGGGCGTTGGACCGCGCGCGCGATCCCACCGTGCACGAGCGGATCGTCGTCGACGGAGGCAGCGCGGACGGAACGCCGGAGGTGGCGCGGCTGCATGCGGACCGCGTTCTTTGCAGCGAGCGGGGGCGCGCCGCGCAGATGAACGCCGGGGCTGCTGCGGCCACCGGGGATGTCCTGTTGTTCCTCCATGCGGACACGCTCCTGCCGCGGGGGTTCGCAGCGGCCATCGAAAGAGCTCTGCGGGATCCCGCGGTGGTCGGCGGGCGGTTCGATGTGGAGCTGCAGCCATCGACGCCGCTGCTCCGGCTGACGGCGGCGCTGATCAACTTGCGGTCGCGCGTTTCGCGGATTTCCACGGGGGAGCAGGCCATCTTCGTCCGCCGCAGCGTTTTCGAGGCGATCGGGGGATTTCCCCGGTTGCCGCTGATGGAGGACGTGGCATTTTCGCGCTCGCTGAAACGCGCGGGGAAAGTGGCATGCTTGCGCGAGAAGGTGGTGACCTCGTCGCGCAGGTGGCTCGCCGACGGGGTGGTCCGCACGATTCTTTTGATGTGGACCCTCCGCTTTCTGTTTTTTGCCGGCGTCTCAGCGGAGCGCTTGTGCCGGTGGTATCCCGATCGCCGATGAGGTCCGCGCGACTCGGGGCGCACAGTGCTGCGCTCGCTAGCCGCGCTTGCAGAAGACCGCGCGCTGGAGCGCTGCGCCGCGCCGGTGGGCCTTGTGCTCGAAGGCCGTCTGGACGGGAATGGGCGGGGCCGGCAGCGGCGCTTCTTCCATACCGCATCCGTCGCAGAAAACTTCGCGCGCTGTCCGGAAGGTTTCCTCCACATCGGTCACCACGAAGACGAACCCCCCGGGCTCGAGGGTTCGGACGAGATGCTGGCCGAGCTCGCGCGTCAGCAGGCGCCGGCGATGGTGGCGCCGCTTCCACCACGGATCGGGAAAGTAGACATGGAAAGCGGCAACGCACGAATCGGGAAGCAGGTGGCGAAGGACGCATGCCGCATCGGCATGGATGGCTCGGGCGTTGGCCAGCCCAGCCCGGGCGATGGCTGCTTCCAGTCGCCGGAAGCGCGACCCAGAGCGCTCGATCCCGAAGTAATTCCGCTCCGGATGCCGCGCGGCGGCAGCGAGCAGAAAGGTGCCGCGCTCGGGTCCGATCTCGACCTCGACCGGGCGATCGTTGCCGAAGATTTCCCTCCAGAAGCTCACCTGCTTTTGCGACAACCGGCGTGTTTCAGGTCAGGTGCCGGCCCCCATCGACCGGAAGCACCACGCCGGTCACATAGGGGGCACTTGCCAGGTAGACCACGGCTGCCGCAACGTCTTCCGCGCTTCCGAGGCGCCGCAGAAGGGTCTGTGCCGCGGCTTGTGCGGCTTCGGCGGGGGAATATTCCTCCGGTGGCAGCACGGGCCCGGGGGCCACGGCGTTGACGCGTACTCGGGGCGCCAGCCGGATGGCGAGACCGCGGGTGAGGGCGACCATCCCGGCTTTGCTGATCGAGTACGGCAGGTAGCCCGGCCACGGACGCAGCCCCGCCACGTCGGCAATCATCACGATCGCACCTCCGCGGCGCGCCATTTCCAGGCCGGCGCACTGCGCGCACCAAAACGCGCCCTCCAGATTGGTGTCCATGTGGAAGCGCCAGTCGCTCTCTGTCGTTTTTTCCAAAGGCGTCCGCCGAAAGACCCCCGCGTTGATGACCAGCAAGTCGACCGGCCCCAGCGCCCGGCGCGTGCGCTCCACCAGGCGAGCGACCTCAGCGCGGTTCCGCACGTCGCACCGGAATGCGGCCGCGCGCCGCCCCTCGGCGCGCAAGGCAGCAACGGTGCGCCGGGCGTCTGCCGCAGAGCTGCGGTAGCTGATCGCGACGTCGTAGCCCGCCCGCGCCAGGGCGAGGGAGATGGCGCGGCCGAGGCGGCGGGCGCCACCGGTGACCAGTGCGATGCGCGGCTCAGCGGGCATTGCCCTCCTCGACGGTTCGCGGGAGCACTTCGATCGCCTCGCTCGTCGCAGTGCCGAGAAAGAACCCCATCGCGGCATCGGCCACCTCGTCGGGTCGGAGGAGCCTGCTCCGGTCGAGCCCGCGGCGGTGCGGGATGAGCGCGGTGTCGACGTAGCCCGGGCACAAGGCGGCGACGCGAATTCCTGCTGCCGCGCACTCGCGCGCCAGGGCGCGCGAGAAGGACAGGAGCCCGGCCTTGGTGGCGGCGTAGACGGCTTCGCCGGGGTGGGGATCGAGCGCGTATGCCGAGCAGACGTTCAAGATCCACCCGCGGCGGCGCACTTGCATATCCGGCAGCAGGGCGCGAGCGAGGAAAATCGGCGCGCGCAGGTTCGTGCGCAGCATCTGTTCGATGTCCGCCGCATCCGTGCGGGCGAGCGGGGTTCGGGGTGGCCCCCAGCCCGCGTTGTTCACGAGAACGGTGATGGCGCCCAGCGCTTCGCGGACGCGCGCCAGAGCGGTGCGCAAGAAGTTGTCGTCGCTCACATCGCCGACAGCGGCGAGCGCCTGTCCCCCGGAGGCGGCGATTTCTCCGGCGACCGCTCGCAGCTCGGTTTCCGTTCGCGCCACGAGGGCGAGGGCAACACCTTCGCGGGCAAGCCGAAGCGCCAGCGCGCGACCGATTCCTCGCCCCGCGCCGGTGACGAGCCCGACTTCTCCTGTGAGCGGGTTGGCCAACGGTCTCTGCGTCGCGTTGCTTTTAGCAGAGCTGCGCATTACGATCCACGAGCCGCGTCCGGCCGGCGGGGCGGTCGGCCGCGATTTTCGACTGGAGGGGGAAGCCATGCGCGCCGCGGTTCTCTACAACTTCAACGAGCCCTTCAAAGTGGAGACGGTCGAATTGGCCGAGCCGCGCCAGGGGGAAGTGATGGTGCGGCTTGCGGCTAGTGGCGTCTGCCACAGCGACTTGAGCATTCAGCGCGGCATTTTGCCGATGCCGCCTCCAGTAATCATCGGCCACGAGGGCGCGGGGACCGTGGAAGCTGTGGGGCCAGGGGTGACATCGGTACGGCCCGGGGATCATGTGGTTCTGACGTGGCTCTACAGTTGTGGCCGCTGCCGCGACTGCGCGCGGGGCAAGCCCCATCTCTGCGAGACTGCGGCGATGGCGACGATGTCCGGGGGCATGTACGACGGGACAACCCGATTCAAGGTCGGGGGCAATGAGATGCGCCACTGGGTGGGTACGTTCTCCGAGTACACAGTGGTTCCGGAACAGGCTTGCGTGAAGATCCGCGAGGACGTGCCGCTGGAAAGCGCGTGCTTGGTCGGCTGCGGGGTGATGACCGGGGTGGGCGCGGCCATGAACACGGCGAAGGTGGAGCCTGGCGATCACGTGGCGGTGTTTGGCTGTGGCGGTGTCGGTCTCAACGTGATCCAGGGCGCAGCTATCTGCGGCGCGGAGAGGATCATCGCCGTCGACCTCGTCCCGAGAAAGCTGGAAATGGCTGTCTCCTTCGGTGCCACGCACGCGGTGGACGCCAGCCAGGGGGATCCTGTAGGCCAGGTGCGCGCGCTGACGGATGGCCGGGGCGTGGACTACGCCTTCGAAGTGATCGGCAATCCGAAGGTCATCCAGGACGCCTACCAGGCCGTGCGGCGGGGCGGGAAGCTGGTGATCGTGGGCGTGCCCCCGTTTGGCACCGAGGTGTCTTTTCTCGCCGCCTCCTTCCCGCTGGAGGAGAAGGGCGTGATCGGCTCCTACTACGGTTCGCCTCGCTTCCGCTTCGACATGCCGCGGATCCTCGATCTGTACATGGCGAAGAAGTTGAAACTCGACGAACTCGTCAGCCGGCGGCTGTCGCTGGACGAAATCAACACCGCCATGGAACTCATGGAAAAAGGCGAGGTCGCGCGGAGCATCATCCGATACTGACCGGTTCTGTTCGCGGGGCTTGCGGCAGTCGGCCTCAGAACCCCACGACGAAGCAGACCGAGGTGGTGCCGCTGCCGCCAATGTTCAGCGTGGCCACGCGCGTTGCACCCGGCACCTGGTACCCACCGCACTGGCCGGTTACCTGGAGGTAGGCATCGAGCACTTGGCGAACCCCTGTGGCGCCGACCGGATGCCCGCAGCCAATCAACCCTCCGCTCGGATTGATCGGCAGGCGCCCGCTCATCTCGATCGTACCGTCCTCAATTGCCTTCCACGATTCCCCGGGCGGCGTAATACCAAAGTGGTCGATGGCCATATACTCCGAAGTCGTGAAGCAGTCGTGCGTCTCGATGGCGTCGACCTGCCAAACGTCGGAGATTCCCGTCCGGTGAAACGCGTCGAGAATGGCCCGGCGCGTATGCGGCAGGATGTACGGGTTGTCTTTGCTTTCGGCGATCTTGGCTGCGAACTCGATCGGTGCGGTGCGGTGGCCCCAGCCGAGGATGCGCGGAATTCGCTCTAGCGGGATGCCCCGGCGCTCTGC
>JBBIUR010000256.1:0-5471 GCA_037440145.1 Myxococcales bacterium
CCGCGCCGCGGTGCGCCGCGAATTCCCGCGGCGCGTCGTCATCGCGGTCACCGAACGCCGGCCCGCGGCCATTGCCGTCCTCAACGGCATGCAGTACGTCGACGGGGCGGGCCGCTTGCTGGGAGAGGTCCGCCAGAGCGATCGGCTCGACTATCCGTTCATCACGGGCGTCGAGGGCCATCACCTGGACGGCGCCGGGAGAGCCGTGCTGCGCCGCGCCGTACGGCTGGCGCGCCTCTGCGAAGAGCGCGGCTCCGCAGGCGGCCCCTCTGAAATTCACATCGACCCCGCACGGGGCTTGGTCCTTGTGCCCCGCCGGCTTCGGGTACCCGTGACGATGGGCTGGGGGAACTGGCGGCGGAAGCTCGACCGGCTGGAGCGCATCCTGGCGCTGTGGGAGGGCCGGGAGGGCGAGCTCGTCGCTGTGAACCTTGCGCCGCACCGCAGCGCCGTGGTCCAGACGCGGCGCCATCCTGCCCCGGGCTGGGAGCGAAGACGAGAGCGCGGGATCGAAATCTAGCGCAGTCGGAGCAGGCGATGGGGAAGGTGCGGGAAGAGCTGCTGGTGGGGTTGGACATCGGAACGTCGCGCGTCGCCGTCGTCGTGGCCGCTTGCCGCGAGGGAACCCCAGTGGTCACCGGGGTCGGCACGGCCTTTTCCGAGGGACTGCGCAAGGGCGTGGTTGTGAACATCGAATCCACAGTCCAGGCAATCGCGCGTGCCGTGCGCGAAGCCGAGGTCATGGCGGGCTGTGAGATCCACTCGGTGTTCGCCGGCGTCGCCGGCAATCACATCAAGGCGTTCAACAGCCATGGCGTGGTGGCCGTCCGGAACGAGGAGGTCACGCAGGACGACGTAGATCGAGTGCTCGACGCTGCGCGCGCCGTCGCCCTTCCACTCGATCGCGACGTGCTCCACGTGCTCCCGCAGCAGTTCGTGCTCGACGGCCAGAACGGCATCAAAGAACCGCTGGGGATGGCCGGCGTGCGGCTCGAAGCGCGCGTCCACGTCGTCAGCGCCGCAGTCGCCGCGACGCAAAACGTCGTCAAGTGCTGCCAGCGCGCCGGCCTGCACGTTCGCGATCTCTTCTTCACGCCGCTGGCCGCAGCCCAAGCGGTCCTGGCCGAAGAGGAGCGAGAGCTCGGCACGGTGGTACTCGATCTCGGGGCTGGGACCACCGACGTTCTGGTCTTTCAGCACGGCGCCGTCACGCATACCGCTGTAGTGCCGGTCGCGGGCCACCACGTCACGAACGATATCGCGGCCGGACTTCAAACTCCCTTTCGAGATGCCGAATTGCTCAAGCGCCGCCACGGGCGTGCCACCGTGCGAGAGGTGAGCCCGGCCGAGGAAGTCGAAGTCCCCGGAGTGGGCGGGCGGAGCGCGCGCATGGTGTCGCGCGAGAGGCTCTGCCTCATCATCGAAGCGCGCGTGGAGGAAATCTTCGCGCTCGCAGCCAAGCGTTTGGAACAGGCAGGCTTCGAGCGGACCGGCTGTGCGGGTGTCGTGTTGACGGGCGGCGGGGCGAACCTCCCGGGGTGTGCGGAACTGGCGGAGCAGATCTTCCGGATGCCTGCGCGCGTGGGAAGCCCGCTGCACATCGAGGGGCTGCCCGAGGTGACAACCGCTCCGGATTTCGCCGGAGCAACTGGGCTCATATTGCTCGGAGCTCAGCCCCGCACAGCCGACGAGCGCGCTGTGCCGAGCAAGGGGCTCGGGCGCGTCCGGGATCGCGTCCTGCACTTGTTGCGAGCGTTCTTCTAAAGGCAGAAAGGGGCGGGCGATGAAATCGCCGGATTCAGGTCACCCACTGCCGCTTGCCGAGGCCGGCCTGTTGTTGCTAGGGATGCTGCGCGCTGGGTGGACTGGGCCGTGGTGCGGATCCGAAGTTTTGGGGGCACGGCGTGGGCCGCGCGCCCGGGCGTGTTTTCCGTGGGAGGCTGTGGGTCCCGGCCGGCGCTCGGGACCAGAAGGAGGGTGAGCCATGATCGAGTTCGCGGATAAATACCGACCCGGCGCCATCATCAAAGTGATCGGCATTGGCGGCGGCGGGGGCAATGCCGTCAACACGATGATCTCTTCGGGTCTGCAAGGGGTGGAATTCATCGCCGCCAACACCGACGTGCAAGCGCTGAGGGCAAACCTCGCACCGGTGAAGATCCAGTTAGGCGAGCTAGGGCTGGGGGCAGGAGGCAAACCCGAGATCGGCCGCCAGGCGGCACTGGATACGGCCGAACGCATCCGCGAGCACCTCACCGGCGCGCACATGGTCTTCCTCGCAGCCGGCATGGGCGGCGGAACCGGCACCGGCGGGGCGCCGGTCGTCGCGCGACTGGCGAAGGAAGAGGGTGCATTGACGGTGGCGGTGGTGACCAAGCCCTTTCACTTCGAGGGCCGGTTGCGGATGCAGCAAGCCGAGGAGGGCATCCGCGAGCTGCGCGATGCCGTGGATGCACTGATCACGATCCCGAACCAGCGGCTGCTGGCAATCACCGACCGCAACTGCTCCCTGGCCGAGGCGTTCCGCATGGTCGATGAGATCCTGCTGCAGGCCGTGCGCGGCATCTCGGATCTCATCACCGTGGAGGGGTTGATCAATCGAGACTTCGCCGACGTGCGCACGATTATGTGCGACGCGGGGTTGACCGTGATGGGGACGGGCCGCGCCTCCGGGGAGAATCGCGCTATCGAAGCTGCGCGCCAGGCCATCTCCAGCCCCTTGCTGGACGACCTTTCGATCGAGGGCGCGCGCGGCATCCTGCTCAACTTCACCGGAAGCCCCGGCCTGTCGGTGCACGAAGTGGACGAGGCAGCGAATCTGATCAAGCAGCACGCGCACGAAGACGTGAATTTGATGTGGGGGGCAGTCATCGACGAGTCGCTGCAGGACGAGGTCCAGGTCACCGTGATCGCAACGGGCTTCGGCGATGACCGCGAGGCGCCGCGCCGCACGGCGACGGGAAATGGCCAGGCGCAGTGGCCGCGTGCCTCCCAGCCGACCGGCGCGCGGCGCGTCGTTTACCGGGGCGCGGTAACCGATCATCCAGAAGCGCCGACCCTGGAGCTGCCACCCGAACGGGGGCCGGCGAGCGCCGCTGCAGAACCAGACGGGCCCTCCTTTTTCCTGCCCGAGCAGGATGTGGAGGACGACCTCAGCGTACCGGCGTTCCTGCGCCGGAAAAGCGGCGCGGGCCCGGTAAACGGAAAAAGAGACCGAGAGGCACTGGAACCGCCGCCCGTCAGGCGCGCGAACCGCTAGCGGCGCGCAGGCCTAGCAAGCGGCGCATGCAGTACACGTCGCCGTGTCACACGGCGG
Organism: Myxococcales bacterium; assembly: GCA_037440145.1. Classification (GTDB taxonomy): domain Bacteria; phylum Desulfobacterota; class Binatia; order HRBIN30; family BPIQ01; genus JBBIUR01. Next base: position 3,317 of record JBBIUR010000256.1, read on the forward strand.
GGTCTGCAGGCCCGCGCGTGCCTTGCGGCGCTCGGCGAGCAAAAACTTCTTCTCGATGCGGTGATCGATGAAGTCCCACGGGAGTAATTCCCCCTCGCCGTATTCCCGATGCACGTAAGCATCGGGATGCGGGAGGTCTTCGAGGCCTCCGCGTCTCCATTGCTGCAGCACGTTCCACCAGTTCCCGCCCGCCGCCTCGATGCGTGCCAGGAAGGTCCCCACGCGGCGGTCACCGCGTGAGAGCAACGCCTGAAAATACGCCTCGCGCGCCGACTCCACCGCCAGCCGAGCTTGGCGCACGCGCCGCAGGCCGGCGCGCAGCCGCGCGGTCTTTGCGCGCAGAGAAGCCACGTCTGCCATGGCGTCCCACTGGAACGCTGTCCACGGTTTCGGCACGAACGGGTTGACCGAAACCGTGACGCGCACGCTCCCGCGCTCCGTGCGCGCCCGCTCCGCGATGCGCGCCGTCAGCTCGGCAATAGCGTCCACGTCGCCTTCCGTCTCGCAAGGAAGCCCGATCATGAAGTAGAGTTTCAGCTCTCGGGCCCCTTCCCCGGCGAGCAGTTCGGCGGCGCGCAGGATCTCGCTCTCCGTAAGGTTTTTGTTGATTACCCGCCGCATGCGCTCCGAGCCCGCTTCCGGCGCTATGGTCACCGTGCGATTGCCGCCGCGCGCTAGCGCTGCGGCAAGCCGCGGCGTCACGCAGTCGGCCTTGAGCGACGATGGCGAAACTCGCCCACCTGCATCCGCCGCCATCTCCACAACCTGCTCGACGCCGGGGACGCTCGCGATCTCCGCCCCGACGAGTCCCACGGTTGTCCGCTGTGCCAGCGCGGCGCGCACCCGGGCCGCGAGCTTTTCCGCGCTTCGCGTGCGCACCGGCCGGTACATGTAGCCAGCAGCGCAAAACCGGCACCCCCACTGGCAACCCCGGCTGGCTTCTACCAGCACCATGTCGCCGAACACGGCCTCGGGCGCCAAGACGCGCGAGGAAGTATCATACCGGTCGAGGTCCCACACCAGCCGCCGCCTGACTCGGGCCGGCCCAGGGCCCTCGTGGACGAGGTCGCTCTGCACCGGCCCGGCAAACACCGGCCGGAAAAAACGCGGCACGTATGCTCCCGCGACGCGCTCCGCCACGGAAACCAAGAGGTCCTCGCGAACCACTCGCGCGGCCCGGCATTCGCGGTAGACCGCGAAGAACTCGGGCAACATTTCCTCGGCCTCGCCAATCAAAAAGACGTCGACGAAATCCGCAAGCGGCTCGGGGTTCAGAAAGACCGCCGGGCCCCCTGCAATCACCAGCGGCGCGGAATCCCCGCGCTCCGCGCTCCGCAACGGCAGGCCCGCCAGCGCTAGCATGCGCAGCACGCGCCAGGAATCGGATTCGAACGAAAGCGAAAACGCCAGGATTGCCGCCTCTGCCACCGGGCGCCGCGACTCCAGAGTGCAAAGGCCGCGGCTCCCACCGCCCTCGCCGTCCTCCGGAAAGAACGCCCGCTCGCACACCACGCCTGGCTCTCGATCGATGATCTCATAGACCGCTTGAAAGCCGAGATTTCCCAAAGCCACGGCGTAGTGGTTCGGGTAGGCGAGGCACACGCGCACCTCCGCGTCCCGCTTTTTAGCGAAAAGGAGCGCCTCGCGGACCAGCCGCGCCCGCGCGCGCGCCGCAAAGGACCAGCCCGACATGGTTTGCCAAATTGATAGCTCTAGGCGCGCACACCCTCAAGGCGGCTCGCCCCGACCCGTTCCGCTCCGCACTGGCCCCTGTTAGACTGCGCGCCATGATCGTCGGCATCGGGGTCGATGTCGTGGAAGTAGAGCGCATTGCGCGCGCCCTGTCGCGCCCGGAGACTGGCGAGCGCTTCCGCAGCCGCGTCTTCACGCCCAGCGAGATCGCGTACTGCGAAGGCCGCAGGAGCGCGGTCCTGAGCTACGCCGCGCGCTTTGCAGCCAAAGAGGCGACGATGAAGGCGCTGGGCCGGGGCTTTGGGGGCGGCATCGGATGGAAAGAGATCGAAGTCGCCCGCGACGGCGGCCCGCCGCGCATCCAGTTGCACGGGAAAGCGCGCGAGCTCGCGGCGCGCCGCGGCATCCGCCGGGTGCACCTGTCCCTCCGCCACACGGATGCACTTGCCCTAGCCAGGGTGAT
>JBBIUR010000257.1:0-5462 GCA_037440145.1 Myxococcales bacterium
GGTGCAGCGCTACCATCCCGACAGAACAGGGGACGGGGTTGATTCCGAGCAGATCCGTCTCGTCAATGCCGCTTACGGGATTCTCCGCGAGTATACCGACAACTACCGATTTTCCTTTGCCGAGGAGGAGTTCTACGAACGCGAGCTGCAGCTGCGCGCGGCGCTCCAGTTTCCCCCCTTCGCGCGCCTGACGGCGGTGGAGGTCAGCGGCCCCGAGGAACCGGAGGTGCGCGATCACGCCCCGCTGCGGACGGGATTGGTTCTCGCCGAAATTACCGCTCCCGCCTTCGACGTGGCAACCTGCCTCGGGGTGCCCGGAATCGGAATGGGCAATTTCTCGTGGGACTGGATTTACGCCGACTACACCGCGCAGTTCCCTGAGTACGCACATGTAGTTCCGGCACTGCGGCGATCCTATGCACAAGCGGCGCTGCTCCTCCGGCTGCCATTTCACGGCGAGCTCGACGCCTTCCAGCACATTCGGGATATTCCCCTCGTCGCTCGGCGCGCCAGGCTCGCGCGCGCGAAAGCGCGAGCAAGGCTGGGCATATCCGCCCGCGAAAAGGTCGTGCTCCTTTCCTTTGGCGGGATCGGCTTGCGACTCCGGGCACTGCCCGAGAAAATCCCCGGCGTGACCTTCGTCGCGACCCAAGGCATCGCGGCCGGCAGTGCCAGCACCACCCACTGGCGCACGGTTACCAACCAGGAGCTAGCCAGGGCCGGCATGAGGTACGAGGACTTGCTGGCGGCTTGCGATGCCGTGATCACGAAGCCCGGTTACGGCATCGTCGCCGACTGCATCGCGAATCGGGTCCCTATCGTTTACACCCCACGGGGACGGTTCGCTGAGTACCCCATCCTCGTCGCGGCGATCGAGGCTCACTTGCAGAATGCTTTTCTGTCGAACGAGGACCTTCTCGCTGGCCGGTGGAAAGGGGCTCTTGAGCGCGCGTGGAGTCAGCCCGACCCCGATGTCCCCGTGGATCTCGGCGGCGCACGAGCCGCGGCGCAAATCCTCTGCGAGGCGGGGAATTAGCGGCCCGCCGCCGGTGCTCTGGCCTGACACCCTCCTGCGGTCTGCAAGCGCCGGGCTGGCCGCCGGCGCAACCGAGGAGTTGAAGGAAGCGCCGAGAACGCCGTCGGGCGGTGAATCCACCTCGCGGCCTCGTGCTGCGGCAAATGGGAAACGAGGTGCCTTGAGCAGGACGGAAAAATGTGGGAGATGGTTTGATTCAAGCATTTGATTCACGACGCACCGGAGGGCTGATTCAGGCCGCGAGGCTCGACATGGCACAGAAGGGATTTTTGATGGCGCTCGACGCCGGCGGGGGCGGCGGCCATTGCCTGCTCGTCGAAGTCGAAACAGGCAAAAGCACGCGCGCATTCCGGCCGTGGACGCACCCCGTAGCTCCCGGCACCGGGGGGATGGGCTGTGACCTCGACCTGCAGTCGATATGGAAAGCACTGGTGAGCGCCGCCCAAGAGGCAATGGAGCGCAGCGGCGCTCGAGCGGAGGAAGTTTTGGGCATTGCCGCCACGAGCATGCGGTTGACCACGATTGTTCTCGACCGCACGGGGAAGCCACTGCTGGCTACCCCCAACCGGGACGGCCGCGCATTCGCCGAAGCCGTACAGCTCGCCGAACGCGGGCCGTCGCTTTACGCGCGCACGGGTCACTGGCCAGCGCCTGTTTTCGCCGCCCCGCGCTTGCAGTGGCTTGCCGCAAACCGCCCCGACGCATGGCGAAGCGCGGCAAAGCTGCTGAGTCTGAGCGATTGGGTTGCATTCCGCCTCTGCGGAGAGATGGCCTCAGAGCCCTCGCAAGCTGGAGAGAGCTTGCTCTTCGACGTCGCCAGGCGCGAATGGGCTTGGGATTTCATCGACGAGCTCGGTTTCCCGCGCGCGATCTTCCCCGCGGTGTGCCAGTCAGGCGAGCGCCTCGGCGCCCTCACTGCCGAGGCGGCGGCAGCCCTCGGCCTGCGAGAGGGCACGCCCGTGGCTGCGGGCGGCGGCGATACGCAGTGCGGCCTACTGGGCGCGGGGGCAGTGGCGCCCGGGCATGCCGCACTGATCGCCGGCACGACCGCACCCATCGAGGTGGTGCTGGATCGCCCCGTGTTCGACGCCCAGCAGCGGCTTTGGACCGGATGCCACGTAATCCCCGGCCTCTGGGTACTCGAGAGCAATGCCGGCCCGATGGGCGAGGTGCTCGCGTGGCTTGCCAGCATCCTTTACGCCGATGGAGCGCAGGCACCCGCGATGTTCCTCGCCGAGGCCGCGCAGTCTCCGGTCGGGGCTGCTGGAATCTTCTCCACCCTGGGCGGCGAGATCATGAACGCGCGGGAGCTGCGCCTTCCGCTCGGCGAGATCGCTTTGAGCCACATGAGCACGGCTCGCGACCCGCAGCGCCGCTCCCACCTCGCTCGCGCGGTGGTGGAAGGCATGGCGTACGCAGTGCTCGCGAACCTCGAGCAGCTCCGCGAAGTGGCCGGCGTCGAGATCCGGAGCCTCGACGTCGCCGGCGGCATGTCGCGCAGCGAGACCTTCGCGCAGATCGTCAGCGATGTGACCAACCTTCCCGTCGAAGTCGGCCCGACCGGAGAGGCGACTGCCCTCGGAGCCGCGCTGTGCGCTGGTGTCGCAGCAGGGGTCTTCGAATCCCTCGCAGCGGCCGCGCAAAAGCTGGTGCGGCCCGCACGCAAGCTCGCACCGCAAAAGGAACACGCCGCGAAGTACCGCGAGCTGTACGCCGCCTGGCGGGACTTCCGGGCTGCGCTGGGCCCAGCGAACGCCGTCGCCACCCAGGCCGCGCTGCCGGCTTTGCTGCAGAGCATGGCCGAGGCAGCTGCGGAGCGAGGGGTCACCATCCGACCGCGGATCCTGATCACCGCAGACATGGACGAAGAATCGCTCGCTGCGTTTCGCGACCTGGGCGATGTGGAGTATGCGAGCTTCCGGCAGCACCTCCGCGTCCTCTCCGGTCCGATGCTGGCCGAAGCTCTGCGAGGGGTGCACGTCCTCGTCACCGAGGTCGACGTGGTCGACGCAGAGGCGCTGCAAAAGCTGCCCGATTTGCGCGTGATCGCCTCCTGCCGGGGGGAGGCGGTCAACATCGATGTGGCGGCGTGCACGGCCTTTGGGATCCCCGTGCTGCATGCCCCGGGCCGCAATGCCGAAGCGGTGGCGGACCTGACCATCGCCTTCTTGCTGATGCTCGCCCGCAAGCTTCCGGAAGCCACGGCGTTCCTGCGCCAGCCGGGAATCGAAGCTGGGGACATCGGGCGCATGGGGCAGGCCTTCACAACGCTGCAGGGGCGCGAACTGTGGCGGAAGACCGTCGGCCTCGTCGGAATGGGTTCGGTGGGCCGGGCCGTAGCCCGGCGCCTGCGGGCGTTCGGCGCGCACGTGATCGCCTACGATCCCTTCCTAAGAGACGAGCAGATCCTCGCCGGTGGTGCCGAGCCAGTCGGGCTGGAAGAGCTCCTGGCGCGCAGCGACTTCGTGAGCCTGCACGCCGCGGTGAGCGAAACGTCGAAGGGATTGATCGGCGCGCGGGAACTGGCGCAGATGAAACGGGGCGCTTTCCTCGTAAACACGGCGCGCGCTGCCCTCGTCGACGAGGATGCGCTCGCCGAAGCCCTGCAAAGCAAGCACCTGGCCGGTGCGGCTCTCGACGTCTTCAGCGCCGAGCCGCCCGGCTCGGATCATCCGCTGCTGGCTCTGGACAACGTCATCGCAACCCCGCATATCGGCGGGAATACCGTGGAGGTGGCCGCGCACCAGGGCCGCATCGTCGCGAAGGACCTCGGCCGGCTGCTGCGCGGCGCGCGCCCGCGGCACGCGCTCAACCCGGAGGTGCTCGAGGGCTTCGACTGGAGCCGGCCGCGGCGCCAACCAGATGCCGAGCAGATCCGCGCCCTTTCCGCGCGGCCGCGTCCCGGAGTTTCCGACCTCTACCGCGAGCCACCTGCCGCCCGGCCCAAGGCAAAGCCGGCACCGCATCCTGAGACAGCCGCCCCGGCGGCCCCGGCAACCGCAGCGGCGCAGGAGGTGGCGGAGCGCATGCGCCGCATCGTGGAGCGCTTCACCCAGCGGATCGCTGCGGATGCCACCGTGCGCGCCGCTTCGGCCGACAAGGAGGTCACCCTGCACTTCGCGGTAAGTGATTTGAGCCTCGGTTTTTACATTTCACTGCGCGGCGGCGAGGTGGCCGCGGCGACTGGCGACCCGCCAGGCCGGGCAGACGTGAACCTCAAAATGCGCGCTGATGTCCTCGACGGCATGTTCACAGGGCGCATCAATCCCATGCAGGCCGCGACCACGGGCAAGCTGTCGTTTGCCGGCGATACCCTCAAGGCCATGACGCTGCAGGTGCTGCAGGCGGATCTCTCGCGCCTCTACCGCGAGGCTCGCGCGGAGGTGGGCGACCCGGGAGATCTCTCGCTGTTGAGCCCGGAAACCGCAACGCGCGCGCCCTCGCCCGCGCCGATCGCCGCGGGCGAGGGCGACGTTCGGGCCGAGCTGGTACAGATTGTCAACGAGCTCTACGCCGCGCAGCTGATCACGGCAACTGGCGGCAACGTGAGCGCTCGCATCCCCGGTCGCGAGGGCGAGATTTGGATCACGCCCAGCCAGCTCTTCAAAGGCGATCTGCGCCCGGAGATTCTGGTGGCCATCAACCTCGAGGGGCAGCCGCTCGATCCGGAGAGCCCCTCTCCGTCGAGCGAGCGGCTCATGCACTGCGCGATTTATCGCGCTCGGCCCGACGCCAACGCGGTCATTCACGCGCACGCCCCGTACGCCACCGTTCTCGCCAACACGGGGTTGCCGTTTCTGCCCATTTCCACGGAAGCCGCGTTTTTCGGGAACATCCCGCGCGTGCCCTTCGTCATGCCAGGCACCGAAGAGCTCGCGCGGGCCGTCGGAGAGGCCGCCCGCGAGAATTGGGCGGTGCTGCTTCAAAACCACGGGCTCATCGTCGGCGGCCGGTCGCTGCGGCGCGCTGCAGACATGGTGGAAATCATCGAGCGATCCGCCCAGATCCTCGTCACCTGCTACGCCCTGGGCAAGCAGCCGAGCACGCTGCCCGAGGAACTGGTCCGGGCCCTCCAGCAAATGGGCGACTTGGTAGCGTGAGCGCACGCGCTCCCGTGCCGCGAGTTCCCGGACCCTAAAGCCCCCTTCCCGCTTTCGAGAAAAAGGGCGCCGCGAAGATCCGCCAACTCGCGCGCGTGCACCGCTGCATGGCTGGCACGGCCCCTGATAACGCTCCGGGCCGAGGGTCGGTCCATGAAAGCCACCGCGCTGGCCGCCGGCCTGTGCGCCGTGCTGGCCGCCGCCAGGCTCGCGCCGGCCGCCGCCCTGGGAGACGGCGAAGTTCTCGGTCCGAGCAACTGGCAAAAAGCCCAAGGCCTCCTTCCCGACGAGATTCTCGAGCACTACCGGAAGGGGGAGTACCGAAA
>JBBIUR010000258.1:0-5439 GCA_037440145.1 Myxococcales bacterium
AGCGACACCCCGACACCCAAGTCGAGCAGAGATTCACCGAGCAGTGGTTCTTCCGCATCACGCAGTACAGCCAACGGCTGCTCGATAACCTGGAGTGGATCGACTGGTCCGAGATCACCAAGCGCGCCCAGCGCAACTGGATCGGCCGTTCCGAAGGTGCAGAAATCGACTTTCCCCTGGTACGCGATCGGAGCCGGAAAATCCGCGTGTTCACCACGCGCCCCGACACGCTTTTCGGCGCCACGTACATGGTGCTCGCGCCGGAGCACGAGCTCGTGGAAACTATCACCACGCCACAGCAGCGCGCAGCCGTGCAGGCGTACTGCGAGCGCGTGGCGCGCATGGATCTGGTGAGCCGCCGCTCGGTGCGCGAGAAGACCGGAGTGTTCACCGGCGCCCATGCGATCAACCCCGCGACCGGCCAGCCCATACCCATCTGGGTGGCCGATTACGTCCTGCTCGAGTACGGCACCGGCGCCATCATGGCCGTGCCCGCCCACGACCAGCGCGACTTCGAGTTCGCCCGCGCCTTCTCCCTCCCCGTGGTGGAAGTCATCCGGCCTGGGGGCGCGGCGGACCAGCCGGTGGCCGAGGAAGCTGCCTACGAAAGCGCCACCGGCGGCGATGTTCTGGTCCGCTCGGGCCCCTTTTCAGGCCTGTCCGTGCCGCAGGCGCAAAAGGCCATCGTCCAGTGGCTCGAGGAAAACGGATGGGGCAGGGCCCGCGTGGAATACCGCCTCCACGACTGGTGCATCTCGCGGCAGCGGTATTGGGGGCCGCCGATTCCGATCATCTACTGCGGCGCCTGCGGCATCGTGGCCGTTCCCGAGCGCGATCTGCCCGTGCTGCTGCCCGACATCGAGGATTTCCGGCCCGACGAAAGCGGTGTCGCCCCCCTGGGCCGGATCCCCTCCTTCGTGAACACCACCTGCCCCCAGTGCGGCGGCGCGGCGCGGCGCGAAACCGATGTGTCCGACACGTTCCTCGATTCCGCCTGGTACTTCCTGCGCTATCCCTCGGCAAAGCGCGACGACATCGCGATCGACCCGGAGCTGACGCGGAAGTGGTTGCCCGTCGATATGTACATCGGCGGGAACGAACACGCGGTGTTGCACCTCATGTACGCGCGTTTTCTCACCATGGCGCTGCACGACCTCGGAATTCTCCCATTCGAAGAGCCGTTCAAGAAGTTCCGCGCTCACGGCCTGATCATCAAGGACGGCGCGAAAATGTCCAAGTCGCGGGGCAACGTAGTCACGCCGGATCGCTACATCGAGGTCCATGGCGCCGATGTGTTCCGCCTGTACATGATGTTCCTCGGGCCGTACGAAGAAGGGGGGGACTTCCGCGACGAAGGCATCGCCGGAATCCGCCGCTTTCTGGACGGGGTGTGGCGCATCGTGCGCGACGCCGATCTCGATCGCGAAATTCCACTCGCGCTGCGGCGGGCGGTGCACCGGGCCATCCGCAAGGTGACCGAGGACCTCGAAGAGCTGCACTACAACACCGCCATTGCGGCGCTGATGACGCTGACCAACGAAATCCGCAAGTACGGCCCCGCCGACCGCTGGGTGGCGGAAACCCTGGTGCTCCTGCTCGCGCCGCTGGCACCCCACATCGCCGAGGAACTCTGGGAGGCGCTGGGCCACACGACCAGCGTGTTCGACGCCCGCTGGCCCGCGCATGACCCGGCGATGCTCGCCGAAGACACGGTCGAGATCGCCGTGCAGGTAAACGGGAAGGTCCGCGGCCGGATCGTCGTGCCGCGTGGTGCACCGGATGAAGAGATCCTCGCCGCTGCGTTGCGGGACGCGGCGGTGCAGACTCACGTGGCAGGCAAGGAGTTGCGGAAAAAAATCGTCGTGCCGGGAAGGCTCGTGAGCCTGGTGGTCTGAGGGGCCGCGATGCATCGCGCTAGGCGAGCGCGCCGTTGCGCGGCGAGTACGGCCGTGGCTCCCCTGCTGGCAGCCCTATCCGTTTGGGCCCCCGCGTGCGGCTACCACTTCACAGGCTTTGCGCGCGCGCTGCCGGGAAACATCGGCACCCTGCGCATCGGAGAGATTCGCAACGAAACTCGGGAATTCGATCTTCCCAAGCGCCTCGCGTTCGCGCTCGAGCGCGAGGTGGTCCGGCGGGGAGCCGTGCGCCTGGTCGAAGAGCCGGGAGGCGCCGACGCCGTTCTGGAAGGCGCGATTCGCCGCTTCGACATCCGCCCGGTTTCCTTCGACGCCAGCGACCTCGCGCTGCAATACGAGGCTACCATCGTCGTCGACTTGTACCTGAAGAGAAGCAGCGACGGGAAGACACTGTGGGAAGCCACCGGCATCACCGAATCGGAAGAGTACGGCGCGGTCTCGCGGGTCGTCGTGACGAGTTCCTCGCAGTTTCAGCGCGGGACGCTCAACCCGCTGGATTTGCCGCAGATCACGGACATCCAACTCGCCGAGGCCGAAAAGCGCCACGCGACCGAGCGCCTGCTTTCCAGTCTCGCCAAAGACGCGTACGCGATGATGGCGGAGGAATTCTGAGCTCGGCAGCCGTGCCGCCCAATCCTCACGCCCCGGCCGCCAATGCGTGCACCTTCCGGCTCAGACGCGCGATGTGCCGCGCCGCGGTGTTCCGGTGCAGCACTCCCTTGCTCGCGGCCTTGGAGAGGACTCTTACTGCCGCCCGCAGCTGCTCCGCGGCGGCAGCCACATCGCCGCGCGCAACTGCCTCCCGGACCTTGCGGATTTCGTGGCGGACACGCGTCCGGACCACCCGGTTCCGGGCTCGCCGCTTCAAGCTCTGCCGGTGTCGCTTTTCCGCTGAGGGATTTCGCTTCGCCAACGAAGGCTCCCGTCGAATGCCGACCCGCCTACCACGGAGGCGGCGGGGGGTCAATCCAGCCGCTTGCTTGCAGAATCTCTTTGCGCGCTGCTCCCGCAGCGACCGAAACGCGCCTTCCCCTGGCGCCGGCCCCGAGCGCGCCCCCGTAGCAACCGATACCCGACCCAGTGCTCGCCGGGGCTGCTGCCCGCCCGCGCCGCGTGCAGTGCCAACGCGGCTCGAGTCGGCTATACACTGCGCCCCGTGAGCGAAAACCGCGCGATTGCCAAGGCAGCCGGCGTGGTGGCCGCGCTCACGCTGCTGAGCCGAGTCACCGGGCTGCTGCGCGACGTGATCATTGGCTACTTCTTCGGCAGTGGGATGGCCGCGGACGCCTTCTTCGTGGCCTTCCGCGTGCCCAACCTGCTGCGCCGATTCGTCGCCGAGGGAGCCATGACCGTGGCCTTCATTCCAGTTTTCAGCGAGTACCTCGCACAGCGCAGCCGGGCCGAGGCGCTGCGCGCGATGCGTGCTGCGGCGACGCTGTTCGCTTTGCTCCTGGCAGCGATCACCGCGGTCGGCATCGCGTTCGCACCTTTCTGGACGCGGCTTTTCGCACCCGGCTTCGTGGACGAGCCCGGCAAAATCGAACTCACCATCAGCCTCACGCGCTGGCTGTTCCCCTACATCTTTTGCGCAAGTCTCGTCGCGCTGATGGGCGGCATTCTCAACGCGCACCGCCATTTTGCCGCGCCCGCCCTCTCCCCGGTGGTCTTCAACCTGGCGCTCATCGCCGCTGCGGCGCTGTGGATCCCGCGGTTAGCGGAGCCGGTATACGCGCTTGCGTACGGCGTGCTCCTGGGCGGCGTTCTCCAACTCCTCCTCCAGCTCGGCCCGCTCGCCGCGCGAGGCGTTCTCCTCGCACCCCTTTGGGAACCCGGCCACGAAGCGATCCGGCGCATTCTGCGGCTGATGGCCCCAACGGTGTTCGGCGCCGCCGTGTACCAAGTGAATCTCATGGTCGACACGATTCTCGCCTCGGTGCTCCCGGAAGGCACGGTCTCATATCTGTGGTACGCGGACCGGGTATTCGAATTCCCGCTCGGCGTTTTCGCCGTCGCCTTCGGAACTGCGGCCCTGCCCAGCTTCTCCACCCTCGCCGCCCGCGGAGCCTACGGCGAGCTCGGCCGCACCCTCGTCTTTGCCCTCCGCATAACGACTTTCCTGGTCGTCCCGGCGGCCGTCGGGATCGCCTTGCTTGCGACGCCGATCACGGCAGTCCTTTTTCAGCGCGGCGCCTTCGGCTTCGCGGCGAGCCAGCTCACCGCGCGGGCGCTGGCGGCCTTTGCCGCCGGTCTTTGGTCGGTCGCCGCGGTGCGAATCGTCGTGCCGGCCTTCTACGCGTTGCAGGACACCCGCACCCCGGTCCTCTGCGCAACCGCGGCCTTTGCAGCCAACTTGCTCTTCAGCCTGATGCTCATGGGTCCGGTCGATCCGAGCGCCGGCCCCGGGGTCGGGGCGTGGATTGCCGCGGCGACGAGCGCCTTGGGCGTCCTGGATCTGCGGCACGCAGGCCTCGCGCTCTCGACATCGCTGGCAGCAACTGTGAACCTGGCCTTGCTCATCGCCGCGCTCCGGCACCGCCTGGGGGAGCTCGATCTGCGCCCTCTGCTCTCCTCCCTCGCGCGCAGCGGCGCTGCAGCCGCCGCAATGGCGATCCCCGTCGCGCTCGTAGCACGCGCGACAGACTGGGAATCCATGCCGTTCGCCGGACGAGTCCTCGCTCTCGCCGCCGCCGTCGGGATCGGAGCCGTGACGTTCCTGATCATCGCTTGGGCGCTCGGCAGCCCAGAGATCGCCTCTGCCAAGCAACTGGCCGTTAGCCGCTGGAAGGCCGGCGCCGCCGGGTCGAGCCGCTGAGGATCGAGGCTGGGGATGGCTGCACGCCGCGATCGCTGCGCGCGGGCAAGCAGGGCCCACACCGCACAGCCCCCGGGGAGATCTCGCCTTCCGTCGCCGCTTTTTAGCCAGGCCCCCGCGCGCTGGCCTCCGCCCAGCGCGGCTGCCGAGCAGGTATGGCACCCAGCCGCGCCAGTTGCCCTCGTAAGGGCCAACCCCTTTCGCGTCCGCTGATGCGAGCCCCGCGCATCGAACTCCCCGGGGCGCGGAGCGCCTTCGCGGTCCTGCAGCGACGCGACTTGGCCTTTTACGTCGCAAGCCGCTTTTTCTCCGGCGCCGCGATGACGCTCTTGCGGGCCACTTTCGGCTGGCAGGTCTTCGAGATGACGGGCTCTGCGTTTCACCTCGGCCTCATCGGACTCGTGCACTTCCTCCCCACGCTCTTGCTCGGTCTGGTAGCCGGTGCGGTTGCGGATCGCCACGACCGGCGGCAGGTCATCATGCTCGCACAGGGCGCCTCGCTCGCGGGTTCGCTGGTTCTCTGCGCCCTCACCGCCGCGGGGCGCGCGACGCTGCCGGGCATCTATTTCGTCATCCTCGGCACCGCTGCGGCCGCCGCGTTCGAGGGTCCCTCCCGAGCGGCGCTCTTGCCTGCGATCGTGCCGCGCGCTGACTTCCCGCGCGCCGTCGTGCTCCACGCGACGGTGCAAAACCTCGCCTGGGTCCTCGGGC
>JBBIUR010000259.1:0-5396 GCA_037440145.1 Myxococcales bacterium
GAAAAGGCGTCACCAGCGCGGGCATCGAGCCCTCGAATCTTCTAGTCATTTCGATCCTCCTTGGCAGCTTGGCGCCGAGTTTGGCCGCCGTTGCGGCGGAGACCAAGCGTTACGGCGAGAGGTCCCACGCGATCTCGCCCCGAAAAACCTCTTCCGCTCCGCCTTTCAGCAGCACGTGTCCATCCCCAGCCCGCCACTCCACCTCCAGATCGCCACCCGGCAAGTGCACCAGGACGCGCCGGCCGGTGCGGCCGGTGAGCACGCCTGCAACAGCTACCGCGCATGCCCCCGTGCCGCAGGCCATGGTCTCGCCAGAACCCCGCTCCCATACGCGCGCGGCCACTTCCGCGGGGTGGAGAACTTGCGCGAACTCGGCGTTCACGCGGCGCGGGAAAAACGGGTGGTGTTCGAACGCAGGCCCGAGCCGAGCGAGGTCGACGTCCGGCGCGCTGTCGACGAAAACCACGCAGTGCGGGTTTCCCATCGACACACACGTGATCCGGTACTCCTCTCCACCCACTTCCAGAGGCGCATCGATCACCTGCCCCTCTGCCGCCACAGGGATTCGGGCGGCTTCGAGGACCGGGATCCCCATGTCGACGCAGACCCGCTCCACGCGGCCCTCCCGGATTTCGAGAAAGAGCTCCTTCACTCCCGCATCCGTCTCCACCCGCAGCGGGTTCTTCCGCACCCGGCCATGTTCGTACAAGTACTTCGCCACGCACCGGATTCCGTTCCCGCACATCTCGGCACGGCTGCCGTCCGCGTTGTACATTTCCATGCGGCAATCCGCCACCTCGGATGGGCGGATCAAGATCAACCCGTCGGCTCCGACTCCGGTCCTGCGCGGGCTGACCCGCCTCGCGAGCGAAGCCGGATCGATCACGCGCTGCTCGAAGCAATCGACGTACACGTAGTCGTTTCCGGCACCGTGCATTTTCGTGAACCGCAAAGCGCCCATGATCCTCTCATTCGCGCTCGATCTCCCGCGGCTTCGCGCCCGATGGTGTCGGCTCTTCACCCGCCCCCTGACGCGCGATCTCGACCGCGTTCGACGGAGCGCTCGCGTAGCGGTCGGTGGTGAACGACACAACGCGGTAGCGGTATACCCTGCCGGGGCGAGCCGCCGTGTCCAAGAAGCGAAACCGCCGAATTTTCCGAAAGCGCTCGCGGTCGGAAACCGGCAAGCTCGCGATTCGCTGAAACGGCCCGTCGCTCTCTGCGCGCTCCACCGCGAATCCCCCGAGGTCGTCCATCCGCGTCCCGTCTGCGTAAGTCCGCGGCCGACTCCAGGAAAGCACAACGCCCTGCGGGGTGTCCACGGCCTGCAAGTCCTCGATCCGCGCCGGCGCCAGCAGTTCCGGAGGACGCACGGGCCCTTTGCGCCCGCAACCCGGCACCGCCGCCGCCATCGCGCCGCCCGCTACGAGCAGCCACCACCGCCTCTTCTCCCACACGGCTCACATCCCCAGCTCCCGGAGCCGCCGGGCGACATTGGCTGGACTGGTGCCTCCCGAACTGCGCCGCCGTGACACTGCTCGCTCCACGTCCAACCAGTGCCGCGCGTCGGGGCCGAACCGGGGAGAAAAGCGGCGCAGCTCCGCGGGGCTCAGGTCCGACAGCGAACAGCCCCGCTCCTCGCAATAGCGGACGACCCGGCCCACGATCGCGTGGGCGCGCCGAAACGGCTCGCCCCGGCGCACCAGGTAGTCCGCCAGGTCCGTTGCCAGGGCGAACCCCCCGCACGCGGCTTGGCGCATGCGGTCTTCCCGCACCTTCACCCGCGGAACCATCGCCGCCAGGATCTCGAGCGCCGCGCGCGCCGTGTCCGCGCTGTCGAACACCGCGGCCTTATCCTCCTGCATATCGCGATTGTAGGCGAGCGGGAGCCCCTTGAGCACCGTGAGCAAAGCGAGCAGGTTGCCGTAAAGGCGGCCTGTCCTCCCGCGAACCAGCTCGGCCACATCGGGGTTCTTCTTCTGCGGCATCATGGAGCTGCCCGTCGCGAAAGCATCCGGCAGCTCGATGAAGCCGAACTCCGCCGAGGACCACAGAACGATCTCCTCCGCAAAACGGCTCAAGTGCATCCCCAGGATCGCCGCGGCCGCGAGAAACTCCGCGGCGAAGTCTCGGCTCGCAACCGCATCCACGCTGTTGCGCATCACCGCGCGGAATCCGAGCTGCCGCGCCACGAACCGGCGATCGACAGGGAACGTTGTCCCGGCGAGCGCACCGGCGCCCAGCGGCAGCTCGTTCACCCGAGCGCGGCACTCGCGCAAGCGCGCTGCGTCGCGGCCAAGCATCTCCACATACGCCAGCAAGTGGTGGGCGAAGAGAATGGGCTGCGCTCGCTGCAGGTGCGTATACCCCGGCATGATGGCGCGCTGGTGCTGCCGCGCCAGGCGTCCCAAAGCCAGTTGCAGCTTGCGAATCGCCCCGCACAGGGCGTCGATCTCGTCCCGCAGGTACATGCGGAGGTCCAGCACCACCTGGTCGTTGCGGCTCCTGGCGGTGTGGAGCTTCCCGCCGAGAGAGCCGATTTTTTCTGTCAGGCGGCGCTCGATCGCCATATGGATATCTTCGTCCGTCGGCAGCCAGCGAAAGCGACCGCCGTCGATTTCGCCGCGAATGGAGCGCAGCGCCCCCACGATCCGCCGTGCCTCCGACCGGCTCAAAATCCCTTGCTTGGCGAGCATCTGGCAGTGCGCGATGCTGCCCGCAATATCGTAAGCGTACAGCCGGCGATCGACCGGCAGGGAGCTCGTGAAGGTATCGACCATGGGATCGGTGCGGCTCCGGAAGCGCCCTGCCCATACCTTCGGCGCGTGCGGGCTCATGTGCTGCCCTCTCCCCCGTCCTCGCCCTTGGTCGGGCGGGCATGGGCGCGCATGGCCTTGGCGAACTCCTCCAGCCGCCGCGCAACAGCGAAGTTGACGGTACCCTCCTCTTCCGGCGTTCCTGCTCTCACCCCGGTCAGGATCTCCAACCCCTGGTCCACAGTCCGGACAGGATAGATGTGAAACTTGCCCGCGGCGATTGCCTCCCGCACCTCGCGGCGCAGCACCAGGTGCTTCACGTTCGCCTCCGGGATGATCACGCCTTGCGTCCCGGTCAGCCCTTTCGCTTTGCACACCGCGTAGAAACCCTCGACCTTCTCGTTCACGCCGCCGATCGCCTGGATCGCGCCCCACTGGTTCACCGAGCCGGTCACGGCAATGTCTTGCCGTAGGGGGATTCCAGAAAGCGCCGAAAGCAGCGCGTAGAGCTCGGTGGAGGATGCGCTGTCGCCCTCCACCTCGCCATATGACTGCTCGAAGCACAGGCTCGCCGAAAGGCTGAGGGGCCGAACCTGCGCAAACCGGTGGCGGAGGTAGCCGGCCAAGATCAGCACGCCCTTGTCGTGCATCCGGCCGCTCATCTTGGCCTCGCGCTCGATGTTGATGATCCCGGCCTGGCCGAGGCCCACCGCCGCGGTGACCCGGTTGGGCCGGCCAAACGCATAATCGCCCACCATGAGGACGGCAAGGCCGTTCGCCTGTCCCACCGCGGCGCCGGCGGTCTCGATGAGCAGCACGCCCTCGTCGATCATCTCCCGAATCCGCTCCTCGATCCGGTTGGAGCGGTAGATCTTGCTCTCCAGTGCCTGCTCGACGTGAACTCCGTCCACTGCAGCTGCCCCCTGCCGTGCGGCCCAGTACGCGGCCTCGCGGACGAGGTCCGCCACCTCGCTCAGCCGGGCGGAGAGCCGCTCCTGATGCTCGGCGCGACGCGCGCCGAACCGCACGACCTCGGCGATCCCGGCGCGGTTGAAAGGCAGTAGCCCCTCGTCTCGGGTCAGCCTGGCGACAAAACGCGCGTACGATAGCTCGGCACTTTCCTCGCGCGGCATGTCCGGACCGAAGTCCGCGCGAACCTTGAAAAGCCGCGGAAAGTCCTCGTCGTACAGGCTCAGGAGTTCGTAGAGCAGCGGTGAGCCCAGCACGACCAGCTTCGTGTTCGCTGGGATCGGGCACGGCTTGATCCCAGCGGCCGAAAAAATTGCCAGCGGATCGTACGGCTCGGGAGCAATTTGCCGGGTGCGCAAAAACCTCTTGAGCCCTTTCCAGACCAGCGGTTCGCCAATCGCATCGTCGAGGTTAAAGACGAGATACCCCCCGTTCGCCCGCAGGATCGACCCGCTGCGAATCATCGTGAAGTTCGTCACCAGCCGGCCGAAGCGATCGACGACGCGCTCCACTGTCCCGAACAGGTGCGTATACGTCGGAGCCGGCTCTACGATGACCGGAGCGCCCCGGGTCTCGGAATTGTCCACCACGACATTGACCTGGTACTCGATAAAGCGGGGCTGTAGCTCGAAGAGCGGCAAGGGCAAGCTCGGACGCGCCTCCTGCGACTCCTGGAAGGCGTCGAGGTGTTGCACCATGTGCGCTTGCACCGCATCGAGGTAGCTTGCGATCTCAGGGCTCGGGTAGCGCGCCTTGAGTTCTGCGATCCGCGGAGCAATTTGAGCCTCCCCGAACTCGGCCTCGAGGTGATTCAGTTCGACCAGCAGCTGCGACTCGAGCTCGCGCTGGCGCTCGAAGATGGAGGCCACCTCCGCGAACAATTGCTGTCGCTCCTGCTCGATGTGCTGCAGCGTGCCCGCATCCAGGGCCCGAAACTCCTCCTCCGACTCGATCGCCCGGCCTCCAATTGCGGGCACGAAGAGAATTTTGCCCGGGGGCACCTGGCGGACCAAAAAGCCCCGCTCGGACGCCTTCTGCTCGAGCTCGCTGAGAAGCTCGGCCATCCGCCGCTCGTGCTCGCGCAGCAGCCGGTTCTTCGCTGCCTCGAATGCATGCGTCTTCAGCGCGAGCGGGATGTTGCGCCGCAGGGTTTCGACGAGCTGCTTCATGTCGGCCGCGAATCTCTTCCCCTGCCCGGCCGGGAGCTGGATGGCAATGGGCTGGTCCGGGACGGCAAAGTTGTGGACATAGATGTAGTCCGGCGGTGTCGGGGCTGCTGCCGTGCGCTGCCCGAGCAGCACCTGGACGGTCGTCATCTTCCCGTAGCCCGTAAGCCCGCACACGAAAATGTTGTAGCCGCGATCGTGAACCCCCAGGCCGAGCTCGATCGCCTGCATGGCGCGGTCCTGGCCGACGATGCTCTCTAGAGGCTCGAGGTCCGCTGTCGTCTCGAAAGGCCAGCTCGCGAAATCTACCGCCGGGGTCGTCAGAGCTGCATCCAGGGGCTGTGGCAGCTCGGCGGGAACGAGTTCGCTCATTGCCCGATACCTCCCAGCGACCCGGCGCCTGGCTGCACATGCAGGCAAGCGAGGGCGCGCCCTTGCGGCTCGCCGGGCCCCGACCAGGCCGTCATGCTAGTAGCCGCGCAAGTTCGTCTCTCTCCGACCATTG
>JBBIUR010000260.1:0-5392 GCA_037440145.1 Myxococcales bacterium
AGAACGCCTGCCTGTCACGCAGGAGGTCGCGAGTTCGAGTCTCGTCGGCCCCGCTCATTCCGGCCGGGCATACGCAAGCTGCTGGAGGAGTCGCGAGCGAAAGATGAAGAGTCAGACGCCGATGGCCAGTCGCGAGCAAGCGCTGGCTCAGCGCCGATGGTATCTCGTCGACGCCAAAGACCAGGTTCTAGGCCGGCTGGCCACCAAAATCGCGCGGCTGCTGCGGGGGAAGGGGAAGCCGGATTTCACGCCCCACGTGGATTGCGGGGACTTCGTGGTGGTCATCAACGCGGCGCAGGTGCGGCTCACTGGAAAAAAGTGGGCACAGAAGATTTACTACCGGCACACGGGGTACCCGGGCGGAATCCGAAGCGTGACCGCGGAAAAGCTTGTCCAGACGCGGCCGGAGCGGCTGGTGCGCTACGCTGTGGAAGGAATGTTGCCGAAAAACCGCTTGGGGCGGCAACTGGCGCGCAAGCTCAAGGTGTACCCGGGCGAAGCCCACCCGCATGAAGCGCAGCGTCCTGTGCCGATCTGAAGTTGGGGGGAGAAGATGCCGGAGCGAACTGTCGAATATTGGGCCACGGGCAAGCGAAAGACCGCCGTGGCGCGGGTGAGGCTGCTGCCGGGAACAGGGGAAATCCGCGTCAACGATCGCCCGCTGGAGGACTACTTCGGCCGGCCCACTTCGCGGATGATCGTCCACCAGCCGTTCGAGGTGACGGAAACACGGGGGCGATTCAACGTGCTGGTCAACGTGTCCGGTGGCGGCGTTTCGGCGCAAGCTGCGGCGATTCGCCACGGAATCACGCGGGCGCTGCTCCAGGTGGACCCGGGTTTCCGCCCGGCTCTGAAGAAGGCCGGATTCATCACCCGCGACCCGCGCGAGGTGGAGCGGAAAAAGTACGGCCGGCACAAGGCGCGGAAGCGGCCTCAGTACTCGAAGCGCTGATCCCCAGCCGAGCGAGGCTTTGAGGCGACTCGGGTGTCCTGATGGATAAGGTCCGGATCGCCGTGCTCGGGGCGACCGGTTACAGTGGCGCTGAAGTGGTGCGCCTGGCATTGCGGCACCCCAGGCTGCAGTTGACGCTGGTCACAGCGGATCAGCACGCGGGCACCTGGCTTGCCGAGATCCACCCCTTCCTGCGCGAGTGCCCGCTGCGGTTGGAAGCGGTGGACCCTGCGCGGGTAGCGGAGCAAGCCGAGTTCGCCATCAGCGCGCTGCCGGAGGCGGCTGCGGCCGCCGCGCTGCCGGCTTTGGTTCGCAATGGCGTGCGCGTCATCGATCTCAGCGCTGCGTTCCGCATCAAGAAAGACGAGGTCCACTTGCGGTGGTACCGGTCCGATCCAGCTCCGGAGCTGCGCCGCGCAGCGATCTACGGCCTCACGGAATTGCGGCGGCCGGAAATCCGCGGCGCGTCGTTGGTCGCGAACCCCGGCTGCTATCCGACCGGCGTCTTGCTCGCGCTAGCTCCGCTGCTGCGCCAGGCTCTGATCTTGGCGCCGATCTTGGTGGATGCCAAGTCCGGTGTCAGCGGGGCGCGCCGCAAGGCTGCGGTGGAGCAGCTCTTTTGCGAGGTGAACGAGAACAGCCGCGCGTATGCCGTTGGCGAGCACCGGCACGCCCCAGAAATGGAACAGGAGGTCGAGGCCATCGCGGGCAAGCGGCACGATGTCCTGTTCGCGCCTCATTTGATTCCCGTCAGTCGCGGCATCCTGACAACCATCTACGCTCCGCTCGCACCCGGGGCGGACGAGAAAGCTGTTGGTGCGGCCTTGCAGGAGGCATACGGCGAGGAGCCGTTCGTGGTTTTGTGCGGGCACCGGTGGCCCGAGTTGCGCGAAGTCCGGGGCACCAATGCGTGCGCGATCGGTTGGAAGGTCGACCGCCGCACGGGATGGGCCATCTTGGTCGCCGTGCTCGACAATCTGGGCAAAGGGGCGGCGGGACAGGCCCTGCAAAACCTGAACGCCATGTGCGGGTTCCCCGAGACCGAGGGGCTGCTGGGCGTCGCTCTCGTCCCGTAGTCAGTCGCGTTCGAGGAACAAGATCGCCGCGGCAAGCCCGGCGATTCCGTTTGCGGCCCACGCGGCTGCGGCGGGCGGGAGAGCGCCCCCGTGTCCCAGCGACACCGCGAAGGCGAGGATCAGCCAGTAGCAGAAGCCGATGACCACCCCCAAGCTCGTCACCAGCGCGACGCTGGTCCGGCGTTGGGGGCGCCCGGCAATCGGGATGGCCAGGGCGCACAGCAAGAGGCTCGCGAACGGCACGGCGAGCTTGAGGTGCAGGTCGACTTGGAAGCTGGTCGTGTCAATCCCTTTGCGCTTGAGCGCCTGGAGCCGGCTCCGGAGCGTCGCGTAACTGAGCTCTTCGGGCTCGCGGTAGGCCTCCAGGAAATCCGCGATGGTCTCAGAACGCAGGACGCTGCCGGGATCCACGCGCTCGATTTTCACCTCGCCGGTTTCGGTGATCCGCCGGCGCCGCGCGCCGCTGATCTCCCAGTGATCTCCGGCCCAGCGCGCGGATGCGATCACTGTGGTGCTCACGAGCTGGAAGTCGCCGTCGAGGCCGTAAATCGCGATCCCGTACAGAGCTTGCTGCTCGCGGTCGACGTGATCGATGTTATAGAATCCGTCGCTGCCCCGGTACCAAATCTCGCGGTCGCTCAGGAGGGTCCGCGGTGCTTGCTTTCGGATCTCTACGAGGTTTACCCGCTCCGAGCGGTGCGTACTGGCCGGCACGATCGTTTCGTTCCATACAAAGGTAGCCACGCTGATGAGCCCCGCCGCTGCTATCAACGGCCGCGCGATTCGCGCCAGGCTCACCCCGCTCGCTTGCATGGCCAGGATCTCGTTGCGGCGCCCCAGCAAAGCGAGGCAGAGGAGAGTTGCGGCGAGTACTGCAGGCGGCGTGACCTGCGTTACGATCAACGGGAGCTTGAACGCCAAGTACCGCGCTGCCTCGGAAAAGGTCGCGTTGTAACGCAGAAAGAAACTGAGGCGGTCGAAAGCATCGACGATGATGTAGATGGTGGCGAATCCCGCTAGTAGCAGCCCGAACAGCCTGGAGAACTCCGCAAGCACGTAGCGGGTGAGCACCGGGACGGGCAGGCGGCGTGCCGGGATCATCGCTCAGCCCACGGACGGCGTGCAGCGAGACTGAATGCGCGCGCGCAGGTTGGCGAGGCGGCCTTCGATGGCCATTAGCAGCGTTCTCTCGCGCGCAGCTGCGAGGAACAGGTAGACGGCCCCAGCGCCGAAGAGGGCGTTCGGCGCCCAGAGGCCTGCGGCTGCCGGGATACGGCCGCGCTCGGCCAGGCTCTCTCCGATCGTGAGCAGAACGTAGTAGAGGAAAATCAGGGCAATGCTGAGGGAAAAGCCGCGGGAACGGGCGCTCCGGGCAGACTGAATTCCCAGCGGAATGCCGATGGCGGCGAAAACCAGGCAGGCGAAGGGGACGGAAAATTTCCGCTGCAGCTCCACGGCCTCGCGATACGGGGGCTCTCCCGTGCTCAGCTTTTGTGCGACCGTTTGCCGCAATTCCGCCAGCGTCATCTCCTTCGGGTCGCGCTGGCGAGAGCTACCCCCTTCCAGTGCCGCGGCCATGTCCAGGTTGATGTCGTAGATCGCGAATCCCGTCTGGTTGAACTGCTCCTCGCCGGGAACCGTTGTTTCGATGTAACCGTTCATGAGGCGCAGTGTGACCGTCCGCCTTTGTTCGTCGTTCAGCAGCATGCCCCGGCGCGCAAAAACCGTGTTGTGTTGATTCGGGTCTCTCGTGTCCGAGATCAGCACGCCGTGCAACTCCGAGCCTGCCCCGTCGATGCGATCGACGTAAAGGACCAGCCCTGGGAAGTCGGCGTTGAACACCTTTTCGCGCACCCCAACACTGGCTCGGGTTTTGGCAATGTCGTACAAAGCCGACTTGAGAAGCCGATTGCCCCAAGGGCGCACGTAGAGCGAGAGAGCGAGCGTGCCCCCGAGCGCCAGCAGTGCGAAGGCCAGGACGGGCCGGGCCAACTGATAGAGGCTGAAGCCGTTAGCCTTCAACGCCACAATCTCGCTGTCCGCGGAAAGCCTTCCCAGCGCGACGAGAATGGCCAGGAGGAGCGCCATGGGCACCGTGACCTCCAGAAACGCGGGAAGGATATACGAGAAAAGCTTCAGGATTTGCCTGAGAGGCACCCCCCGATTGACCACCAGTTCCACCAGCTTCAAGATTCGGGCGATCAAGAGAACGAGGGTGAAGACCCCTAGTCCGAGGAAGAACGGCGCCACCATTTCCCGGAATATGTACCGGTCGATTGTGTCGCCCATCGCGCGCCGATCCTAATGAAGGTCACCGATCTTGTAAACGCGCGGGCGCCCCGCCGGAGCGGCCCGCGCTGCGTGTGGGGCATTCATCCCGTGCGGGGATATCTGGAGCGATGCCCGCAGCGAGTGTCGGAAGTGTGGATCCTCGCGCGCGCCGGAGAGCGGCAGCGCCAGCTTCGAGCTCTGGCACAGAGTGCCGGAGTGCGCGTTGTCGAAGTGGACCGCGCGCGCCTAGCCGCGGTGTGCGGGGGGGAGCGCCACCAGGGCGCAGCGGCGTTTCTGGGCGAGTACCAGTACGAGCCTCTGGCGGCGCTTCTGGCTCGCAAAGCGCCGATGCTGCTCGCAGCCGATGGGATCGAAGATCCGCGCAACCTGGGGGCCCTGACTCGCAGCGCTGCCGCCGCTGG
The DNA here is from genome assembly GCA_037440145.1 of Myxococcales bacterium. Classification (GTDB taxonomy): domain Bacteria; phylum Desulfobacterota; class Binatia; order HRBIN30; family BPIQ01; genus JBBIUR01. The sequence goes on from JBBIUR010000260.1 coordinate 4,722, forward strand.
GGCTGGAGGGCTCGTAATTCCCAAGGACCGGTCGGCTTCGATCACGCCGGCGGCCGAGCGTGCGGCGGCTGGGGTGACCGCCTGGTTTCCGGTGTCCCGAGTCACGAACTTGGCTCGCGCCCTGCGCGAGGCGCGCGCGGCCGGGGGCTACTGGGTCGTCGGATTGGATCCGATTGGGGGTGCGGATCTTTGGTCGGCGTCCGTACCGCAGCCGTGCGTGCTAGTCGTAGGCGGGGAGACGGGACTGAGAAGGCTGACGCGGAAAGTGTGCGATGCGCTGCTTCGGATCCCCATGGCCGAGGGCGTCGAGTCCCTCAATGCGGCAGTGGCCGGAGCGGTGGTGGCGTTCGAAGTCCTGGGTTGCCGGAGGGTACGTTGACAGGTTTCGGAGGGGATGGTACTAAGCACAATTCGCACCAATATCTGCAGAGCGATCTTGACGTCGGAGCGAGCGGGCGCGAGAGAGTTTGTGTCTGTCTGTGGGAAAAGAGGGCCGATGTAGCTCAAGTGGCAGAGCGACTGACTTGTAATCAGTAGGTTGCCAGTTCAAGTCTGGCCATCGGCTCTGGTCGATGCGGAGAGGTACCCGAGTGGCCAAAGGGAGCAGACTGTAAATCTGCCGGCGTATGCCTTCGGAGGTTCGAATCCTCCCCTCTCCACCATGGGCCGAC
>JBBIUR010000261.1:0-3449 GCA_037440145.1 Myxococcales bacterium
CATTATCAAGCTTTATGGAGGTACTCCCGCGAACTTCCTCGATGTCGGCGGAGGTGCGACCACCGAAAAAGTCACCGCTGCTTTCAAGATTCTGCTGTCGGACCCCAATGTCCGCGCCGTTCTGGTCAACATCTTCGGCGGCATCATGAAGTGCGATGTCATCGCCTCCGGCGTGGTGAAGGCGGCTCGGGAGGTTCGGCTGCAGGTTCCATTGGTGGTGCGGCTGGAAGGGACCAACGTGGAGGCCGGGAAGAAGATCCTGCGCGACTCCGGGCTCGACATTATCTCGGCAACCGATATGGCCGACGCGGCTCGGAAGGCCGTGGAGGCCGCTGGCGGGAAGCCGCTACCGGCGTAGAGGCCGGGAAAAGTCGAGCTCGGGGCGCGCAAGCGAAAGCGCGCGTGTCGATTTGCTGTCGCGGCGGTGACGGGGATGTTCGCCGCCGGGGCGAGCGCCAGGAACGCGCGAGCCTTGACTCGCGCAGTTGCAGCTTCGCGGCGCAAATCGAGGTGGGCACAGCTCTTGCCTTGCGCAGCCGCACGTGTCGTGTCGCTCGCATTGGTGGAGGGGTCTTGCAGTTGCCGGCGCTTGGCTGTTCATCGCAGCTTCTGCGGCGCTGGGAGCACCGGGTTGGGTTCCGGACGAGTTGATCGTGGCCCCCGCAAAGTCGCGCTTGCGGGCAGCCGCAGCCGCGCTCGCATCTGCTGGAGCAGCGACGCGTGCGGAGATTCCCCAGCTCGGGGTTCGAGTTGTCAGAGTCCCGAAAGGTACTGCGGAAGAAAGCGCGGCGGCCCTGCGCTCGAGCGGGCTTTTCCGGTATGTGGAAAAGAACCCCGTGGCCCAGATCGCTGCGATACCCGACGACCCCCTTTTTGGGGCTCAGTGGGGATTGCAGGTGGTGGGCGCGACGGGAGCTTGGGACACGACTCGCGGTGCGGGCGTTACCATCGCCATCGTCGATACAGGCGTGGATTCCGGGCATCCCGACCTCGCGCCGCGCGTGCTCAGCGGCTTCGACTTCGTCTCCGAAACGCCGGGTGCGATGGACGACCACGGCCACGGCACGCGGATGGCCGGAATCGCGGCGGCAACAGGTTTCAACGGCGTCGGAGTAGCGGGGGTCGCGCCGGAGTCGCTTCTCTTGCCGGTGAAATCGCTCGCGGCGACAGGCTACGGCACGTATGCCGACATCGCGCGGGGCATCGTGTACGCCGCGGACCAGGGGGCGCGCGTGATCAACTTGAGCCTGGGGGGCGGTGTTCCTTCGATTACGCTTTCTGCGGCCGTCTCGTACGCGACAGAGCGCGGCGCCGTCGTGGTCGCCGCCTCCGGCAACAGCGGCTCGAACGCGGCAATGTACCCGGCGGCAGACCCGCAGGCACTCGCCGTGGGCGCGACCAGTGCCGCGGACCTGTGGGCGAGCTTTTCCAACTTCGGGACTTGGTTGGACCTGGTCGCGCCCGGGGTTGGAATCGTGACGGCAAACCTGGGTGGCGGATACGGCGACTCCACGGGCACGTCTCCCGCCACAGCCTTCGCCTCCGGGGCCGCTGCGCTGGTGCTTTCGGTAAATCCCGGCCTGCAGCCACACCAGGTTGGGGCTGTGCTGGAGACGACCTCGGCCGACCGAGGGGATCCGGGTGTAGACGTCTTTCACGGTTGGGGCCGTCTGGATATTGGCCGCGCCTTGGAACAAGCACGCTTGCTGCGCGATCTTCCCGACAGCGGCGCGCCATCGGTGGTCTTGGTGGCTCCCGAGCCCGGAAGCCAGGTGAGCGGCGAGGTGCCGCTGGCCGTCGAGGCGAGAGATGACGTTGGAGTCGTCCGTGTCGATTACCTGGTGGACGGCCTTGTCGTTGCCTCTGCCGCGGGGCCTCCTTTTTCTGCCGTGTGGGATGCGCGCTTTGCGGCGCCCGGTGCACATGCAATTACAGCGGTCGCGTACGATGCGCTGGGAAACCGCGGCGAGAGCGCTTTGACGGCAATCTCGGTCGAGGGCGTCGAGGTGCGGTGCGGTGGTGGAGGCGGGCTGTGCTTGGGAGCCGGCGGGGGCTCCGCGGCCGATTGCTTGGCAGGGTGGTTCGTGGCCGGGGGCGTTTCGGAGGACCACAATAGGCGCCTTCCGCGGGTGCGGTGCACGGACGGGAGTGCTTGCGACTTCGACGGCGTCGCCGACGGAACGTGCACCTTCCGGCTGAGTGTCTGCTTTCTGGTGGCATACCCCGCAGCACCGGCTGATTGCACGGCCGCCGAGGAGATCCGATTCCGATTGCGAACTCCCGGCGCGCGCCGGCAGCGAGATCCGGTGAACGCGCGGAACGCCCGCGCACTCGTCGCAGCCGTGGCCGCGCTCGGAAGCCTCGAGGCGCGCGGAATGTGCGTGGCGGGCTCCCCAGGCACCCGCTGTCGGCGCGATGCCGAGTGCGACTCGACAATCGGACGGAACGACGGGGCGTGCGGGCTTGTCGAAGCGTCGCTGGCCGGTGTTCTGGGCGGGGAGCGGTGCACTTCGCTACAGGAGATTGCGGTGCCCGTGCGCCAGGGGCGCTGGGGCCTGCGACCGGGACGCAAGTCGTTCGGGACGATTACATGGGGCAAGTTGCCCTACCGCTCCCGCACCGCCAGGGATGCCGACGGCATCGCGCTAGTCTGCGATCCGGCTGTCCCGAAGTGAGCCGCCCGTCGGGGCTCTGCGTCGCCGTTTGCTTCAGGGACACTCGACGACGCGGCGGCAGCTGTCGAACGCCCTGTTCAACGTATCCAGCGCTTCGTTGACCTCGGAGATCGCCGCCGTGTTGCTCTCGCCTCGCAGGTACTGGTTGGCGATGATGAGCAGATCGGAGACGGTGTTGTTCGCCACGGCCACCGTGTTCGGCAGATGCCAAGGCCCGGTTACCGGGCTGGCGGGGTCGAGCTGGTCGTCTTCCGTACCCGGCAGTCCGTCATCCCCGGGCAGCAAGCCCTGCGTGCAGAACGGCGTCCGCGGGAGGATCAGGTCTGCAAAATCCGGGAACGTCGCTTCCCGTTCCGAAAGGTTGACCGCTAGCGCCAGGGCGACTGTCTGGCCGGCAAGCGAGCCGCCCCCGTCTTCCACAACGTCGCCAGAGGTGGAGAATGCGCGCTCCCCGGGAAACAGCGCTCGTGGCTTGCCACCCTTTGGCAAGTAAGCGATCAGCGCCTCTTGCGTGGCGATCGTGGTCAACTGTCCGGGCCCCCCGATCGTCACGGGAAGGATTTCGGGGTTGCGGGTAACGAAACCGTCGGGGCCGTTGGCGGGGCCGTCCGCAGAACCCCAGCCTCCTTGCGATAGAGTGCAGAACTGCGAGCCGAGCACCAAGTTGACCTCCATGCGGCATTCCGCGGAGCACCCGTCGCCGTCTTCAGTGTTCCCGTCGTCGCATTCTTCTCCTTCGCCCACATCTCCGTCCCCGCATTCCTCCGGAGGCTC
>JBBIUR010000261.1:3519-5304 GCA_037440145.1 Myxococcales bacterium
ACACGAGGTTGCTGCCATCGAAAATTACGGAGAAGTCGAAGGTGATGCGGCCCGGTAAAAAGTATGTCGTCTGGCCGCGATCACTCGGCGGCGGATGGAAGAAATTGTCGGGACCGACAGGAATCGTCACCGCGATCACGTCGTCGTTCTTGTAGCCGAAGAATGCCTCGAACGTTCCGTCGTGGCGGTCCCGCACGCATTCCAGGACCGGGTGTACCGCCTTTCCCGGGGTCATGGTCGGCGTTGCGGATGGCGGCGCAGTGGGGGTGATTGTCGGGGTGCTCGTCGGCGGGAGCACGGGAGTGTGCGTGGCCGTAGCTGTCGGTGAGGCGGTGCGCGTGGCTGTGTTGGACGGGAGCGGGGTGTTCGTGGGCGTGCGGGTCGCGGTCGGCGTGGGGGTCTGCGTCGGCGTTCGCGTGGGGGTTCGGGTGATCGTTGGCGTCCAGGTCGGCGTAGCACTGGGCAGTGGCGTTGCCGTCTCCGTGGGAAGAGGCGTGTTGGTCGGCAGCGGCGTGGGCGTCGCGGTGTGAGTCGGCGAAGCAGTGGACGTGAACGTCGGGCTCGGCGTGTGCGTCGATGTGGGCAGCGGTGTCGGTGTCGAGGTAGTTGTGGGCAGCGCTGTGGCGGTTTCCGTCGGGGACGGCGTCCCCGTGGGGGTATCCGTCGGCCGGGTGTTGGTCGGTGAGAAAGAAGCGGTTGGTGTGAACGTGCGAACCTCGAACGGTGCGCCCGGCGGCTGAATCGATTGCAGCACTGCGCCCCGGCCGAGGAACGCCTCTCGCGCAATCAATTGCCCCCGGAGCAGCGTGCCTCCCCCAATCGCTGCCCGCGCTGCTGGCGCGCTGATCATAGCGGCCACCGTCGCGCGCCGCGAAACGCGGAGCACGTCCCCCGCGTAATTGATCTGAATGTCCCAGGGGTTCATCTCCGGACCAGCCGGCCCGAGCAGGCTGGCCGTCCCCATGCGAAAGTCCCTTGCGACGTTCACTGTTGTCGGGCCGGTGAAGACGAGGCGCGTATGGATCCGGGCGAGGAATGTATCGAAGTTGTACGTGCCGCCCGAGAATACGAGAATGCTCCACCCGGCTAGGCGCGCGCTTCGGTAGTTCCCCGGCGGCAGCACCAACGTACGGCGCCGGCTCACCGCGACGTCGATCGTGCCCGGGGAGGCTATTACCGGGCTCGGGTATTGGGCCAGCAAGGGAGGCGGAAACCCGCACACGCTCGAACCTCCCAAAGGGCAAATCGTGCGCAGGACTACGCCGTTGCCCAAGATGGGCGCGTTCGCGAACAAGGAATAAATGGAGCTCGGGCCCTGGATTCTCGCGACGTCCGCCACCAGATGTGTTCCGTCGCCGGTCATCAGTCCCCGAAAGACGCGCAGCTCGCCGCCTGCCGAGTGGACTCCTGCGTTCCCCGATGCAAGTACTGCGGCGCGTTTCACGAGGAGTCGATTCTTCGCTATGACCACATAGTCGTCTTTCGAATCGGATTGGCCAGATGACAGCGCCGGCAAGGCTGTCAGAATTGCGAGCGACAGCGCAATGAGATGGCGATTGGTTTTGCGCGTTCTCATTGGCAGGGCGATGTGAGTACAGGCAGGGCCTCGAGGACCGAGGTGCGGCGAGCGATGACTTTTCGCGCTACGAATTGCCCCGCATATTCTCCCCCGAGCCCGAGGTTCAGCGCCTTCGCACCGGGGGCGCGGACCAGCGCAAGGACATTGGCCAATTGCCGCAACGGTACGACGATCGGCCGGGGGTAATTAAGTACCACGCCCGGCCG
>JBBIUR010000262.1:0-5232 GCA_037440145.1 Myxococcales bacterium
CCAAAATCGAGCTCGTCGATTGGCTTGCGCGCGAACTCGGTAAGGTCGGGAACCGAGGGGCGTACCTGTTCGAACCCCGGGATGGCATGGCAGCCGTAACACTCGTAATTTTTGACGAGTTCTTTGCCTTTTTCCGCGTTCCCGCTGCTCGGCGGCGGCGGCAAGGGCTCGGTTCGCTTGAGTGTCAGCAGGTACGCGACGATGGCATGGCGTTCTTGGTCAGGCAACGCGACCTTCGGCATCGCGGCGTCGGGAAAGAGTTCTTTGGAATTCGCGATCCAGCGGTCCAGCCAGGCGGCTGTTGCCTTCGAGCCGATGTCGCTGAGGTGAGGCACGCCTGGTGAGGCGCTGCGCTCGCCGGGTTCGACGCCATGACACCCGCGGCACCCGCGCTCCGTGAACAGCTTTTTCCCCTCTTCCGGCGAAGCTGCGCCCAGCTCGGGTTCCGAGAGGGGTTTCGCATCCCCCAGGGAAAGCAGGAACGCCACGATGTTTGCGACCTCCTCATCGGACAGATGGAAGTTCGGCATCAGCGTTTCCTTGCGCAGCGTGTCAGGATCTTTGACCCAGGTGGCGACCCAGCGCTGCGGGTCTGCCAGCTTCACCCTAAGATTGTTCAGGGGAGGCGCGAACTTGGGAAGGTACTGCATGCCCTTGACGTCGTGGCAGCCGTAGCAGCCGCGGGATAGGAACAAATCGGCCCCCCGCGCGGCTACCTCTGCACCCTTTAGCCCGTGCACCACCTCGTGGCACCTTCCGCAGGAGGCCTGCAGGAGCTGGGTAGGCAGCATAGGTCGGAGCCAATTCTCCTCGTGGCCGTGCGCGGCGTCCGTCGTCGTGGCGAGGCCTTGGCCGTCGTGGCAGGGAGTGCAGCCAAAACGGTTCACGTCGTGCGTTCGCAAATGGTCCCCTGGGTGTGTCCGGAAAGGCTGCGGGGCGTCTGCAAACAGGGGGTTATCGATGCCGAGGTGGCACGTGATGCAGCGATCTGCGATCTTCGCATCTTCAACATAAATCTGCTTTACTTCCTGGCACCACGCAGAGGCCTCTTCGACCACTCGCTGCCATCGCGCCACTTGTTGCGAGTCGTTTTTCGCTCGTGCTTCCTGCAGCTTGGCGCGAGCCCGCTCGGCGAACATCTGCGCAAACTCCTGTTGGAAGCGGTTCCACGGCCGCGTTTCTTCGCTCCGAATAGCCACCACGCACAACAGCAAGAAAACCGGACTCAGGATCGCAAAAAGCAACCGCATCCCGGGAGTTCCGCGCATCATAGAGCCGCCTCCTTGTTGAATCCGGAGTTAGATGTTGAACCAAGGTGTGACCAGGACGTACTTCACGCCGAGGAATAGCCGCAGAAGAATCTTTATCGGCACGCCGTACATCAGCAAGGTGAAGATCATGACAATGGCATAGCGCGTCGTGCCCAAGACAGCGCGCAGTTGGGGCCAAAGGCGATCCGGCAGGTAGAGGCCGGCAGCGAAGTACGCCCCGATGGCGAGAAGGCCAACCCACCATGAGAAACTCCACAGCTGTTGCTCGGCGCTTTTGCTGACCGACCAGCTTTCCCAGGGCCAGTAAATCTGCCAGTTGGGCCCGCGCAGGAAATGTCCGATCGCGATCAGCAGCCACCAGAGGGCAAACCCGAAGACAAAATGGGCGAGCGCTATCCGGCGCTCGCGTAACGTATAGCGGCCGACCGCGTTGCGGGTCGTATCCACGTAGGGAATTGCCATGAGTCCTACAATGATCAGGGTGGGGATTGCCACCCCCGCGATCCACGGGTCGAAGTAGACGAGCAGCTCTTGCAGCCCCACGAAGTACCACGGCGCTTTGGCTGGGTTTTCGGTTTTGCCCGGGTTCGCCTCCGGAAGCAGGGGGGCGTCCACCAGCAGGGACCAGAGCAAGAGCACGGCGGAGACCAAGAGAGCTGACAAAAACTCGACGTAAACCAGGTAGGGAAATACTGCGACCTCATTTGGCCGGCCAGTCGGCATCGCGTCGACCGGGAGTTGGCTGCCTTTCTCCGCTTGCGCGTTCGCTACCGCAGTGGCCATTGCTCGCGCTCCGTTTCGGAAAGTTCGACGGAGAGAGCCGGGCTCTTTACAGGGGCCTCGATATCCCGCCGTCTTTGCGGACGCGCCAGAAGTGGACCATCATCAGCACGATTGCAACCAAGGGCAGGGCAACGCAGTGCATCACGTAGAAACGAAGCAGCGCAGCGGCTCCGACCTTCATGTCCCCAAGAAGAACGAAGCGGACGTCGTTAGAGGCGCTGACCCCGAGGAGGTCGTGAAAGGGCCCTTCGCTGCCGATGAAGGGTGTGGCTGCTGCCATGTTGGTGCCGACGGTCACAGCCCAGAAGGCGAGCTGATCCCAAGGTAAGAGGTAGCCGGTGAAACTGAGCAGGAGAGTCAGCACGAGCAGGCATACTCCTACCACCCAGTTGAACTCGCGCGGCGGCCGGTAGGAACCTGTCAGAAACACGCGCAGCATGTGCAGCATAACCGAAAACACCATGAGATGTGCGCCCCAGCGGTGCAAGTTGCGCAACGTCGAGCCGAATTGAACTGCGTATTGAAGCGTTTTCATGTCCATGTACGCGTACTCCGGCACCGGCCGGTAGTAGAACATCAAAAGCACGCCGGTCGCGGTTTCGACGAGGAAGAGGAAAAAAGTGAGTCCACCCAGGCAAAACGTGTATCGCACGCGCAATGCGTGGCGAGGGATGGTGACTGGATGCAGGTGCAAGAACACGTTCGTCGTTACGGCTAGGGCGCGGTTCCGCACGCTGTCCGCGTAACCGTGACGGAAAATCGATCGATACACCTGGGTCGAGCCGATCCAGTCGCCGACTTGTTTCAGGAGCGCGTCAATACGGAAGCTGGCCATGGATCTCCTCCCAGACCCCAGTCGGTACCATTGCAATCGCGTCCCAGGGGCAGCCTTCGAGGAGGGTGTCGTCGGGGCCGTGCCGCACGCACTTCCGGCACCCGACGCATTTCAAGGGATCGACCCAAACGCGGCCGAAAGGATAGCTGTCGCCTGCCGGCTGCAGAACCATGCAGCGGTCGACGGGGCAATAGAGCTGGCAAACGGGAGCCCCCGCGCAGCCGGTGCATCCGTCCAGAACCACCGCAACGAGCTTCGGCTTCTTTGCTCGCCGGCCAGTAAAGCGGCGCCGCGGGCCGCTGAGTATATCAGCCCCGATCCCCGCGGGAAGTCGATCAAAGCCGGACGAACGCTCCATCGACGTTGAAGCGCTCCGGCCCGTAGACGATGCTGGTGTCGACCACGAGCTCGCCGGTAACGGCCAGCGAAATCCGGAAGCGGTCGAGCGGTCGCGGTGCTGGGCCCGCAAACGGCACCCCGTTGCTGTGATACTCGCTACCGTGGCAAGGGCACTTGAAAATGCGGAGATCGGGAAACCAATTGACCGTACACCCCAGGTGTGCGCAGCGGGCGGAAAGCGCGTAGACGCGATCCCTCTCGCGCACGATGAAAAATCGGTGCGCGGGCTTCCATTTGCTGTCCACGTAAATCACTCCGAACCGGTCGGGCTGCCCGTCGCGGCTCAGGAACGAGTCCGGCGTGCCGACGTTAAAAGTGCTCGGAGCGCGGAACAGAACTCGGGGGAAGAAAAAGTCTATGGTCTCGATGGCGCCCGTGCCCAGCACCGCGCCGAACGTTCCCCACCCTGCGACGGTCAGACCCTTCGAAAGGAGTTCCCGCCGCGTCAACTCCGCAAGCCTTTGAAATGCCTCCTCGATCGTGAGTGCTCGGCTAGCCACAGCAGTCTCTCACATACCCGAGTCTACCGAACGGTCGGAAGGGAGCCATGACATTGGTCATTGTTGTGGTGGCACCGCGATCAGTCCCGGAGGAATTTCGGCCAATCGCACGATCCACTCGTGCATAAGGCCCGGGCAAATAGAAGAGCGAGCGAGTTGAGAGCGGCATCGGGACCGGAAAAGCCCGAGAATTTTGCCTGGGCGTGAAGGTGGGAGCAAGACGGGGCGGCGAGGGGGCTTGGCGCCCAGCGGCTTGGGCGGATCCGACTCGGGTGGCCGAGTGCGGGGGCCTCGGTGGGCGCGCAATTGCGAGTCGCGAGGACTCCTCCGGGGCGGGGCGAGAAGGGTCCTTGCGGGGGAGTAGAGATAATGATAATCGTTTTCAACCACACTCGGAGGCCCATCGCAATGGGGAGAAACCAGGGCAATGCTGCGGTGCCCGAGGGCGAGGGGTTCGCGCCTCCCCCTCCTCGCGACGCATGGCAGGGTGGGGGCTGGGCTCTGTGGAAGCCATTGCGCCCAGCGCGCGTGTTGATACCTGCCCCGCGGCGTGCAGCAAGGCATGCGCGGGGCGCGCCGTTCCGCCGTGCCGCGTGTGCTGCGCTTTTGAGTTCGGGGTGGCTGGGTCACCCGAGAGCGACGCAGCTTTCCACGTGCAAGAGGTTCGCTGGCCGCACCTGACGACTGGGTTTATCAGGGACAATTCGTTTCTGATCGAAGAAGCCTACAACCAGGAACGCAAGGTGATCCAACACATTTTCACTTTCTTGCGCGACCGGCGGCAGCGGGCCTGGACCGGCACGTTTACTGACGAGTGGCCGCTGTTTGGCGAGCGGCATCAGTTATCCGTAACAGTCCCGTTTTCGCTAGTGGGCGGGCCAAGTACCCGCGGCGGATTGGGGGATATTCTCCTCAACTACCGATACCAGTGGAGCAAGGACGATCTTCTTCGGCCCGCGATCGCGCCGCGCTTTTCGGTGTTGCTGCCGACTGGCGATCGGCGCAGAGGCCTGGGCACGGGCTCCGTGGGAGTGCAGTGGAATCTGCCCGCAAGCAAGCAGATCACACCCCGAGTGGCGGCCCACGCGAACGTGGGCGCGACTTTGGTCCCGAACGCTTATAGCCCGGTCGACGGGAAGCGGCACGACCAGTTCGCGGTAAATGCCGGTGGCAGCGTCATCTGGGGGCCGTGGGACGGGATCAACTTTTTGCTCGAACTCGTGGGCTCGCGGGACTGGGAAATAGGGGAAGACGGCTCGTCGCAGGCGTACCGGGTTTTTTGCAGGCCCGGCGTCCGTGTTGGCTGGAATAGTCCGCGCACAGTGCAATGGGTGGCCGGAATTGCGGCGCCCGTCGGACTAGCGCGGGAGACGGGCAACGTCGCCCTGTTATTGTATTTCTCGGTCGAGCACGCGGTGGCGGGGGGAAGCGCGGGGCGGGGATG
>JBBIUR010000263.1:0-5229 GCA_037440145.1 Myxococcales bacterium
TAAGACAAAGGAGGGAACGATGGCAAAGTCGCTCAAAGGGACGAAAACCCACGAAAACCTGAAGACGGCCTTCGCAGGCGAGTCGCAGGCGAACCGGCGCTATCTCTACTTCGCGCGCAGGGCGGACATCGAGGGCTACCCGGACATCGGGGGGCTTTTCCGCGACACGTCGGAAGCCGAAACCGGCCATGCCTTCGGACATCTGGACTTCCTGAAGGAAGTCGGGGACCCGGTCACGAGCCTGCCCATCGGCGACACCGAGAAAAACCTGAAGTCGGCAGTGGAAGGCGAGACGTACGAGTACACCGAGATGTATCCGGGTTTCGCCAAGGTAGCGCGCGAAGAGGGGTTCGAGGAGATCGCGGAGTGGTTCGAGACCCTGGCGCGGGCGGAAAAGTCCCACGCGGGTCGATTCCAGAAAGGGCTCGAGTCGCTGAAGCTCTGATCGTGCGCGGGCCTGGGGGCGGCGGACCGTCGCCCCCAGGGGCCCGCGGGGTACGATGCGTAAGCTGACACTCGACGACATCGTGGGTCTGCCTCGCTACGAGCAGATCCGCAACGACTTTCGCCGCCGGATCATCGAGATGAAGCGGAAGCGGCGGGTCGCGGTGGGAGACCGGATTACGTTCGTGTTCGAGAACCGCGACACAGTGCTCTTCCAGATCCAGGAGATGCTCCGAGCAGAGCGGATCACCGACATCGACCGGGTGCGAGAGGAAATTGAAGTTTATAACCCGCTGATCCCCGAGGAGGGAGAACTGAGCAGCACGATGCTCATCGAGATCACGGAGCAGGAGAAAATTCGCGCGCAGCTCTCCCGCCTGATCGGTATCGACCGCTGCGTGGCGTTTGTCCTGGGGAACGGGTTGCGGGTGCCGGGGGAGTTCGAGCCCGGGCGGAGCCGGGAGGACAAACTGAGCGCGGTGCAATACGTGCGGTTCCGCTTCGGCGCCGAGGCACGGCGAGCCTTTATGGATGCCGCCGTGCCTGCCGTGCTCGCCATTGAGCATCCGAACTACAGGGCGCGCGCGGCAGTGGACGGGGAGGTGCGGAGCGCGCTCCGGGAGGACCTGCTTTCGGCATGAGGTCGCGGCGGACCCGTCAGTTGGAAGCCGTGCGCAGAGTGCTGGCGGCCTCGCGGGATCACCCGACGGCGGCGCAAGTGCATGCGCGCGTGCGGAAACTGCTGCCGCGCATCAGCCTCGGCACCGTCTACCGCAACCTGCAGAAGCTCGTTGCGACCGGACAGGCCATGTCAGTGCGGCTCGGAGACGGTGCCGCGCATTTCGACGGCGTGGCGACCGAACACGACCATTTCGTGTGTCAGGCTTGCGGCCGCATTATCGATCTGCAAGCCGCAGCGGAGCCGGCGGTCGACACCACCGGGCTGCAGCGCGCCGGCTTCGCCGTGCGCGGGCACCGCCTCGCGGTTGTGGGCTTTTGCCGCGAGTGCGCGCGCAAGGGGCGGGTTCGACGGCAGGGGGCGGCGGGTCCCGGGTAGCGCGCGCAGGCAGAGGCATTTGCCCCTGCGGCCCGACTCGCAGTACAAAGGTGGCCACGAGGTCGCGAATGATCTGGCCGTCCGTCCTGCCTCTCTTCCCCCTTTCAGACGCAGTGCTGTTTCCGGGTGTCCCACTGCCGCTGCATGTGTTCGAACCCTGGGAGCGGGAAATGCTGCGGGACGTGGCTGCGGGGCATGGCGTCCTCGGCATGGCGCTCCTGCGCAGCGGGGCCCGCGTGCCGGCGACGGCGGAGTTCCATCGAACGGGTTGCGCCGGGCGCGTCGTTAGCGTCGAGGCGCTGCCCGACGGGAACTTCAACGTGCTAGTGCACGGCGTGCGGGAATTCGCGGTCGAGAGCGAGATCGACGCGGTCCCCTACCGCAAGGCGGTGGTGCGCTGGCGTTCCCTGCTTCCGGCGGACGCGGCCCTGCCCGAGGACCTGCGCCGGGAGGTCACGGTCCTGATCCGGGATTGCCTCGGATGGCGACTCGACGAGGCGGCCGATCGGCTGTTGGAGGATCCGGCTCTGGGCGACGGGTTGCTCGTCAACTTCTTTTGCTACTTTCTCGACCTGCCGCTCGTGGACAAACAGGCGCTGCTGGAGGAGCCGACCCTCGCCTCGCGGGCGCGTCGGCTGGTCGACGTGCTGGAATTCGATCGGCACGGACGCCGAACAGGCTTCCGCTGCGCCAGCGTGGCCCGGAGCCAGTGACCGAACGGGGCTCCTAGCGGCAGGCGCGGCCCCGGGGTGGGGCACCCTCGCGCACGCGGGGCGGTCGGCGCGGGAGTTCGGGCGTGTCGCAGTTCTCATGGAAGGGCGAGAGGCGAGGTATGCCGATGGGAATTTTCTTCATTGTGCGCGGGAGGTGCAGCGACCCGTCTCGATCTTTCGTGGAGTGCGGGCAGCGCTCGGGAGCTTCGCGGTGCGGTGGACCTGCTGCTATGCAAGCAGGCGCACGAAGACACTTCGCCGGCGCGCCTCGCCTACCCGCAGCGGCGGTCTGTGCCTACCATGAGGACGCGACCGGCCTGCGAAGCCTGGAGGGGTTGCTGGGCTGGTACGAATGCGACGGGGGCGGGCCGGGCTCGCGCGCGGCTCTTGTCGAGCAGTTTCACGACCGCGCTCGTCCCGACACCGCCGCGTTCGAAAACGGTGCCCTGTTCAATCTCGGAGGCGTCGCTGTTCGCGTCGTCCACCTGCTCTGCCACACGCGCGGCCATTGCCGCGATGCTCGTGGAGCCGGAGGGGGTTTTGTTCTTGGGCGATATCGATCCGGGGCAGTTCGGCTCCCACTATGGCGACGCTGGGTTCGATCCAGGGGGCTTGAAGCGCTCTCTCCGCGCGGTGCCGCAAATCCCGGCAGGGGTCTGGGTTTTGTTTCACGCAACCGGGGGGATCGAAAACGCGGCCGCGTTCGCGGCGGTGGACCGGTTCCGCGCCCGCATTGCCTGGTGGGAATGGGCGCCGCGGGGGTTCCTGGCCGGGCCCCGGACGCTCGAGGAAATGGTCGCCGGTGGGTTTTTCTATCCGCCGTGGGTACATGGGCCGCTCGCGGAGGTGGTGGAGCGGCGCGCGATCGCGCAGCACCTGCTGCGTTGGCGGCGCGAAGGGCGAGTGCGCCAGTGCGAGGGGGAGCAATGCGTGCGCATCTGAGACCGCCGGCAAGGCAGAGCGCGCTGCGCGGACTCGCTTTGCTGCTCGGGTTGGCAATCGGCACCGCAGGTGCAAGGAACTCCTGTGCTGCGGAGTCCCACCTCGAACTTTTCCCCCGCACGCGCTTGTTCCCCGTGCGCGCCGCGGACCCCGCGGAGTTTTCCTTTTCCGCACAATACGTGGGCGCTCGAAAGGGACCACTGATCGGGTACCTCTTCGGCTTGGGGACGCCTTTGCCCCTGGCGCAGCTGCAATGGGCGGGACGGGAAAAAGCGCGCGAGCCGCTCGCGCTGGAAGTCGGGTTGGAGGCCGGGGCGCGGCTCCTCATCGATGACGGAGCCAACTTTCCTCTGCAGGTCGCCGACTTCGAGGCTGGGCTTCCGTTGGACTGCCACGCCGGGCCCTTTGTTGCGCGCTTGCGCGTGGCGCACGAGAGCTCGCATCTGGGCGATGACTACATCCGCCGCCATCCCGAGGCCAACACGGGCCGCTTCAACAGGGAGTCGGTCGCAGTATTGGGAGCGTATCGGGGCGGGCGGACGCAACTCTACGCCGGTGGCAGTTATTTCTTTCATCGGAATCCTTCCATGGCGGCGGAAGGGATTCAGTGGGGCGGCGAGGTGGCGGGCCCGCGGCTGTGGCGGGCGAGGTTGGGGACATACGCGGCCGCAGACTTCCGCGCGCGGGGGGAGGTCGGATACGACCTCGACGTGCACTTGCAGGCCGGCGTAGCGCTGCGCGCGCTCGCGGGGCGAGATCTCCGACTCGCCTTCCGCTACACGAACGGCCATTCGCCGTTTGGCCAGTTCTTCCGGGAACGCATCGAGTGGCTGGGCCTCGGCCTTTTCTACTTCCCCTTCAGCGCGGGCCTTGCTCCGAGTTTCGAGGCTTCTCCGTAACCGCGCTCCCGGCGATGAAAGCCGCTCGCGTTACACGGTTTCGATTCGAACCGTGTTGGTTCCCCGGCGCTGCCCGAACGGCAGACCTGCCGTCACTACGACCTTCGCACCCGGCGGAACTGCGCCGCGTTTCCGCAACAGAGCCAGGATGCGAGCGACTGCGGCGTCGAACTCGCGCTCGATGTCCTTGACGAGCAGTGGCTCGACGCCCCAGAGCGCGCTGCAGCGGCGCCAGACCGGCAGAGCTGGCGTGATGGCCAGAATGCGCTGCCGGGGGCGCCACTTGGCGAGCGCCCGGGCTGTCGACCCGCTGTGGGTCAGGCACGCGATTGCCTCTGCTGCAGCGGCTTCGGCTGCCAGGCAAGCGCTGCGCGCGATTGCATCTTCGATTGTCAGCCTTCCCTCCCGCCCCGGGGCCACCGGATAGCTGGTCGCACGTTCCGCTTCGGCGATGATGCGGCGCATGACCCGCACCGCTTCGGCCGGATACTGGCCGGCCGCAGTTTCCGCCGACAGCATCACCGCGTCGGTCCCGTCGAGGACGGCGTTTGCGACGTCGCTGGCCTCGGCGCGCGTGGGCACCGGCGAGCGCACCATGGATTCCAGCATCTGCGTGGCAGTGATGACCGGAACCCCCACTGCATTGCACGTCCGTATGATGCGTTTTTGCAGCAGGGGCACTTCCTCGATGGCGCATTCGATGCCCAGGTCTCCTCGTGCGACCATTACGGCCTCCGCCGCTGACGCGATCGCATCCAAGCGCTCGACGGCTTCGCGCTTTTCGATCTTGGCCACGATCGGAAGGGAGGCACCGCGGGCCGCTAGGCCACGCCGCAGGACCTCCACGTCCTGCGCGCCGCGCACGAAAGAAAGCCCCACGTAGTCGATGCCCGCGGCGACGAGCGCATCGAGGTCGCACCAGTCTTTGTCCGTGAGCGGCGGCAGGTTCCTCCCCGCGCCGGCCAGGGCGAGGCCCATGCGGTCACGGAGCTCGCCATCGGTTTGCACCTCGGTCTCGATGTCGGTGTCGGTGACGCGCGCGACGCGGAGTCGGATCAGGCCGTCGTCGAGAAATATCGCGTCTCCAGGTCGCGCCTCCCGCGGTAGCTCCCGGTACTCGATGGACACCGCTGCGTCGCTGCCTTCGATGGACCGGGTCGTCAGCGTGAAGCGC
>JBBIUR010000264.1:0-5199 GCA_037440145.1 Myxococcales bacterium
GATGGGATTCGCCCCGTGCAATTCTCGCCGAGCCAGTTCGACTACGGGCGCAATGATTTCGCCAGCCGGGTGCCGCAGGACCTGGGGTATGCGGGTTTTCGGGTGCACTATCCCATCAAGACGAAGGATTACTACGACGAGGTGATTGTCTTTCTCGGGGCGAGTTACTTCCGCGCCGTGGGCAAGGAGCAGATCTTCGGTGCGTCCGCGCGCGGCCTCGCGATCGACACGGCGGAGTCCTGGGGCGAGGAGTTCCCGTTTTTTCGCGAGTTCTGGCTCGTCAGCCCTGCGCCCAAGGCGGAGGAACTTTCCGTCTACGCGCTGCTCGACAGCCGCAGTCTCGCGGGAGCCTACCGCTTCGTGATTCGGCCGGGAGAGCAGACGATGGTGCAGGTGTCGGGGCGGCTGTTCCTGCGCCGCGAAGTGGAAAAGATCGGCATCGCGCCGCTCACGAGCATGTTTTTTCACGGCGAGAACACCAATCGCTTCTTCGACGATTTCCGGCCGGAAGCGCACGATTCCGACGGCTTGTTGCTGCAGCTTGCCACGGGTGAGTGGCTTTGGCGGCCGCTCGATAACCCAGTGGCGCTGCGCGTGAGCGCCTTTCAGGCGGAGAATCCCAAAGGGTTCGGCTTGATTCAGCGCGACCGGAATTTCGACCACTATCTCGATCTGGAGACGCGGGCCGAGCAGCGGCCGAGCATTTGGATTGAGCCGCAGAGCGACTGGGGAAAAGGGCGGGTCGAGCTGGTGGAGATTCCGACCAATGCGGACACGAACAACAACATCGTCGCCTACTGGGTTTCCGACGCGCGGGCCAAGCCGGGGACGCCCGTGGATTTTTCGTACACGATGTACTGGTACGGCGACGACCCTCGCCGCCCACCGGGCGGGCGCGCCGTGTCCACCCGGCGCGACAGCGGCACGCGGGAAAACAGCCATCGGTTTGTCGTCGACTTCGAGGGCAAAAACCTGTCGCGGATTCCGGGCGATCGGGTGCTGCGCGGTGTGGTGACCGCGATCGGAGGGGACGAAGTGGCGGAGGTGGTGGACCAGCACGTAGTGAAAAATCCCGCCACTGGAGGTTGGCGCCTGACGTGTCAAATCCGGCCCAAAAAGCGCGAGCCCGTGGAGATCCGGGCGTTTCTCGACAAAGGCGGAGAGACTCTGACGGAGACGTGGTCCTACGTGATCCTGCCGTGAAGGGCCGTGGCGAAGAGGGCCGAGAAGCTCGGCGCGCTCTCGAGCCGTGCGCAGAGCAATTGCGCTAGCGCGCCGCGCGCACCCCGAAGAGCACTTCGGCCCGAGCTCGCAGTGCGCAGCCGTGGGCCGAGGAGGGTACGGGGCTAGCCTGGACGTCGCTTCTCCGGTAAATACGCGCTCGCAGAGGCGGCGAGCTGCGCTGGCGTAGCTCAGTCGGTAGAGCAGCTGATTCGTAATCAGCAGGTCGGGGGTTCGAGTCCCCCCGCCAGCTTCCCGTTCCCCTGCAGACGATGTCGGTCTTTCTGGCCGTCCGGCTCCGGCGCTGGGTCGTCGGCACTGCGCCCTTTCGTCTTGCGGTTTCTCTTGAAGCGGTCCCGGAACGGGCGATGTTGGCTGGCGTCAACGGATCAGCCCAGTGAGGGTGATGCTCGGGCGCGCTCCCAAGCCCTTCAAGAATCCACCGGCCAGCGCCGTGGCGGCAATGGCTGGGATCCGCAAAAAGTCGAAAACACCGAGCCGCGCAGATTCTCGACTGGCGCGGAGAGGAAAGGATGCGCGTGCTGGAACTACGTACCGGGATCGCGCCGACTCGATCGGCTCGACGTCCTTACGCGGTCGCAGCGCTGACCACCCGTGTCTGCCCTGCTCGATCACGCTGTTCAGGGTCAGGAAGTGGACTCCCTTGTGGTCGAACGAGTAGGTCGGCTCGCCGAACAGTTCGCGCCACTTCTCCTCCATGTCGAGGTACCAGTCGTCCTCGCCCACCATCATCTTCACCGGGGCCTTGAGCTCCGAGAGGCTCTGCTTTCCGAGCTCGAGCTCTTCTTTCTGGCGGAGCTGTGCCAGGTCGCCCCCGAACAGAACAAAGTCGGGCTGGGGATCGAGAGCGGTTCCATCCTTTACGGCCTTCAAAGCGGCCTTGACGAACCGGTCGTTCCTCCCGCTGGCGAGCCGATAGGTGTTGGAGATGTAGGCGAAGCCGAAGCTGAAGCTGAAGCTCTTCTCGGCCCCCTCCTTCTTCGCAGCGTGAGCGAGCTCGACAAGCTGAAACGAGTGGGGAACGATGCCGCCCGCCGCGGCCGTGGCGGGCGCCGCGAGGGGAGCGGTCCCCTGGAGGAAGGTACGCCGATCCACGTTGTGGAGCTGAGCGAACAGTGGCCTCCGCCACTCCTCTCGCTCCCGGAGAGTTTCATCGAGGCTTTTCATACGGATTTTTCCTCGTCGATCCCGCGGACGCCCGAACGGGCCGTCCTCACCGCGTGTCCGTCCGCGAAGCCCGCTCCTGCAGCCGCGCGCGGTCGTCGCTGGTGAGAGAGGTCCCTCTTCTCCTAGGCCGTCAGACCGAGCGGATGTTGGCCGGCCCAGTAAGGCTCGCCGAGCAGCCCCTTCCGATCGCCTCGGTTGCCGGAGCGGCGCGCTCGCCAATCCTCCTAGGACCCCGCCTGAAAATGGCTCTTCTTCTCGCAGATGAGGTTTGCCCTCCAGAGCTCGCGCGCGCTGCGGCCGTGCAGAGTTCAGGGGCGATTTCGCCTGGGCCCGAGGAACTCGCGGCGGGGACAGTGCCCACGGCGTGCAGCCCCAGCCTCCCCGGCCCCGCAGAATTTTCCGCCCCGCGCCGCGGGCCTCGCGAGGGCCTGGCACTTACTCTCGGTCAAGCGCCGCAAGCACGCGGCGAACGAGTTCGCGCTGCCAGGGCGTTGCCGGACGCAGCGGGCGGCGCACGGTTTCGGCCACCGGATGCCCGCGCTGCCGGAGGGCCTCTTTGAGAAGCGCGTGTGTCGGCGCAGGCCTGCGGCCTGCCCCGCAGCTCGGCAGGTGCGAGAGCGTGCGAAACCCGAGCGCCTGAAGCCACGGGGGTGCCGCGGCGCCGCTGAACAGGGGCACGGCGCGAAGTACGCGGTTGCGAAGCTCGCGCGCGCGCTGCACCTCGCCGGCGCGTGCCGCCGCGAACCAGCGGCGGACCAGTTCCGGTGCCAGCAACGGCAGGGGACAGAACACCCCTGCCCCGCCCGCAGCAAGGCACACATCCAAAAGAAAAGTGGTCCCCGCGAAAACCTTCCAGCCCCGTGGCCGCGTCTCTTCGATGACCCGGCGGAGAAAGCGGGCGCTCGTCACTGTGAGCTTGCACCCCACAACCCCTTCGATCGCCGCGATGCCTGCGATTTCGCGCGGCGTGAGAATTAACCCTGTTGCTGCCGGAAAATGGTAGAAAAAGACGGGCAAGCCGCCTTCGCGCGCGAGGGCCGAAAAGTGTTCCCGCGCTTCCCCGGCCGAGACGCGCCAGTATGCTGCGAGCGCGGCCATCACCGCGTCGCAGCCCACCTCCCTGGCGGCTCGCGCTAGGGCAATCGCATCCTCGGTGGCCCAGGCCGAGGCCGTGCCGATCACCGGAACGGCACCGCTTGCCGCCTCCACCGCGGCAGCCATCACGCGGCGCTTTTCGTCGAACGACAGGTACGGAAATTCCCCGTTCGAGCCAAGGACGACCACGCCGTCGAAGCCCTTCTCGACGCTGAAGCGCACGAGGTGGCGCATCCCTTCCAGGTCGAGAGCGCCGCTCGCGTCCAGCGGCGTGGGCAGAATCGGAACGATGCCCGCGAGAGTTTCTACCCCCATCGCCTATCTCCCCGCACCGGGTTCGACCGGCGGCGCCGCGGAAAGACCCGGTATCTCCCGCACGAGAGACCGGTCGAGTTCGCGAACCGTAGGGCAGCCGAGCAGCGCGAGCGCGCGCTCGATCTCCGCGCGTAAGAGCTGCAAGGCCCGGCGAACTCCGGCTTCTCCTCCTGCGCCGAGGCCGTAGACGTACGCGCGGCCGATCAAACAGGCACGCGCGCCGAGAGCCAGTGCCTTCACGACATCGGTCCCGCGCCGGATGCCTCCGTCCAGCAGTACCTCGGCGCGGTGGCCCACTGCTTTGACGACGGCGGGCAGCGCCTCCAAGGTGGCCGCCGCGTGGTCCAACTGGCGCCCCCCGTGGTTGGAAACCACGATGGCCTTCGCTCCGCAGTCCACCGCCCTCCGCGCATCGTCCGCGCGGAGGATCCCTTTCACCGCTACCGGCCCGTTCCACTGCCCCGCCATCCATTCCAACTCGCGCCACGTTACGGTGGGATCGTACTCGCGCATCGCGATTTTCCCGAGCTCGCTGAGGCTCGCCCGGACCCCGGGCAAAACGTTGGGGAGCCCGATGCGGCCGCCGCGCAGGAAGCCCCAGAGCCAGCGGGGATGTCGGCAGGCGTCCAGTGCCGTGCGCAGGCTCAGCCGCGGCGGGTCTCCGGTCCCGTGCCGCAGGTCGCGCTCGCGTTGCCCGACCACGGGGGAATCCACCGAGAGGCAGAGCGCCCGATAGCCCGCCGCGCGCGCCCGGTCCAGGAAACCTCGCAGCAGGCTGCGGTCGCGCCACACATACACTTGGTACCACAGAGGTCCCGCCGTTTGCGCCGCCAGCTCTTCGAGCGAGGTGCTGGCCATCGTCGATAGCGTGTGGAGCGTGCCGGCTGCGTGCGCGGCGCGAGCGGCGGCGATGTCCCCTGCGGGATGGACGAGCCTCAAAAGACCGCAGGGTGCGAGGATGACGGGCATGGCGATGGATTCTCCGAGGACGGTGGTCGAAAGGTCGATTTTCCCGACGTCGACGAGCACGCGCGGCAAGAAAGCGTACCGGCGGAAGGCAGCTCGGTTGTGCTCGACCGCGACTTCGTCTTCCGCGCCGCCGTCTACGTAGTCGAAGACGGCGCGCGGGAGGCGGCGCCGCGCCAGCTCCCGAAGGTCGGCGACATTGCGCGCGTTGGCGAGTGCGTGCCGCGGCCGCCCCCGCGAACCGAGGTCTTTCGATGCCGACACCGGCCGCCTCGATGCCATGCGCCGCTGCCCGCTGCAAGGCGGCGCTCATTGACAGCGGGCGGAGTTTCGCCTACCAAGCCAAGGAGTCGGGCCTTTGCGGGCGTAATTCAGCGGTAGAATGCCAGCTTCCCAAGCTGGACGTCGCCGGTT
>JBBIUR010000265.1:0-5178 GCA_037440145.1 Myxococcales bacterium
CACGCGGACCTCGCAGCCCCGGTCGGGAAAGCACGTCTGCAGTTCCTGCACTTCCAGCAACGCCAAATCGCGGCTCCAAAATGGGGGTCGCGTCTCGGTTAGCCTTTTCTTTCCAGCGGGGGAAGGAGCAGGGATCCAGCTTCGCCTCGGCGCCGCCAGGCTGCTTCCCAACTCGCGCAGGACGGGATCATACCGGGCCCCTTCCTCGGCATTCAAAGAGGCCGCGCCGTCCAACCCCTGCGGCGCGGGTCCAGAACATCGCGCAGAAAGTCGCCCAGGAAATTGAGCGCCATGATGGTCAGAAAGATGAAGACGCCCGGTGTGAGGATCCACGGGTAGCGGACCAGGTTCTGCACGTTCTGCGCATCCGCGAGCAAACTACCCCAGCTCGCACTCGGCTCCTGGATCCCCAGCCCCAGCAGGGAAAGGGCGCTCTCGCCCAGGATGAAACCCGGAATGCTGAGGGTCGCAGCGACGATGGTATAGCTGAAAGTGCCTGGCAGGATATGGCGCGTCACAATGCGCCAGCGGGTAGCACCGAGGGCGCGTGCTGCGAGGACGTATTCGCGCTCGCGCAGCGAAGCCGCCATGCCGCGGATCACGCGCGCCAGGCCCGCCCAGCCGATCAAGCTCATCAGCGCGACGATCAGCAGGAAGGTCTGTGCGGGCGAAAGGCTCGGCGGGATGATCGATGCGAGCGCCAGATGATATTTTAATGATTGCAGGTACATCTAGATCTCCACCAGGCGCATGATGACCGTGTCGACCCAGCCGCCGAGGTAGCCGGCCAGCGCGCCCACGACGGTGCCGATCGCAAAGCTGATAGCCACTCCCAGGATTCCGACCGCCAGGCTCACTCGCCCGCCGAACACGATGCGCGAAAACAGGTCGCGCCCCAAGCTGTCGGTACCCATCAAGAAGAACTTGTCCTCGCCCGCAGTGGTGAACAGCCTGCCCCGGTAGAAGAAGCGCAAGGGGACTTTCCTCTCGCGCACTTCCGCGTAGCGCCGCTCGAGCGGGTCGACCAGGCGATAGGGATGCGTATACAGAACGGCCTCCGCCCATCGCGATGGACGGTTCACGTACAGCCGCGAAGGCGGGCAGTTGGGGAACTCTCGATTCTGCTCGGCGAAGTCGTACGGGGCCACGACCGGGGCGAGCAAAGCCGCCCCGGAGAAGATCCCCAGAAGGGCAGTGGAAAACGCGACCACTAGTGGCACGCGCTTCCGCATTCGCGAACCCCTTCCTAACGCGCGGCCTCCAGCCGCGCGAAGTCGATGCGCGGATCCACCAGCGTGAGGGCGATGTCCGCCAGCAGGTTGCCCACCAGGAGCAGCAGCGAGCCCATGAGCACCGAAGCCATCACGAGGTACTGGTCCAGAGATCGCACGGCGTCCAGCATGAGCGTGCCTAGCCCCTGCAGGTTCATGACCGCCTCCACGAGCGCTGCCCCGCCCAGCAGGCTGCCCAGCTCGTATCCAGCCAGGGTGACGAACGGGTTCAGCGCATTGCGCAGCAGGTGCTTGAGAATCACCGCCCGCTCGGGCAAGCCCTTGGCGCGCGCGGTGCGGACGAACTCGCTCTCCTTCAGCTCCAGCACGCTGGCGCGCATCAGCCGCATCAGGCTCGCCATCCCGCTGGTCCCCAGGACAATGGTCGGCAAGATCAGATGGTGAATTCGATCGGCGAGCTTCGCGCCCCAGCTCAGGGACTCGTAGCCGATCGAGACCGTGCCTCCGAGGGGAAACCAGCCAGTCTGCAGCGCCGCGTACATGAGCAGGAACGCGAGGAAGAAGTTGGGAATCGACATGCCGAAAAAGGCCAGGAACGAGAGCAGCCGGTCCCACCAGGAATCGGGCCACAGGGCGACGAGGATGCCGATCGGTATGGCCAGGCTCCACGTGAACACCATGCTCGATGTGGAGAGGATGACGGTGTTCAGAACGCGCGGGCCGATCAGATCGGCCACCCCGACCCGATACGCCACCGAGATGCCAAAATCGCCGCGCGCCACGCTGCGCAACCACTTCGCGTATCGGACGAGAACCGGCTCGCCGTAGCCGAACTGCCGTTCCATCTCTTCGATCACCCGAGGCGGAATGGAGGGGTTCATCTTCAACGTGCTGAAGAAATCCCCCGGCGCCAGATCGATGACGAGTAAGGCGAGCAGCGTGATGCCGAGCAGCAGCGGCACCATATAGACGATGCGCCTGAGCACGTACGCGAGCATGAGAACCCGCCTCCGCGGTGCGCGTGGGCTCGATGCGCCGAGCCCGCAGGCCCTACGGGCGAATGCGAATCAGCTCCGGGCGGTACAGCCCCCACACCGTCGGCCGGAAATTCTCCAGGTACGTCCGGTGCGCGACAAAGCGCATCTGCCGCACGGTCTGGATCATCGCCAGCTCGTCGTGCAGGATTTCCTGGATTCGCCAGTAAATCCGCCGCCGCTTTTCCAGATCCATCTCCTTGGCCCCCGCTTCCACCAGCTCGTCGATCTCCTTTTCCCACTCTGTCGCTGGCTTCTCCTGGCGCGGGTTCCAGAGGTGGAGGTTGCTGCTCGAACGCAAGATGTTCGCCCCGTTGTGCGGCTCAATTCCTCCGGTGAAACCGAGCAACACGGCATCCCAGTCGAACGTGGTGTCCAGCTTTTCCACGAGCGTCGTGAACTCGAGCGGCCGGTAGTTCACCTTCATCCCGAGCTTGGTCCAGTCCTCTTTCAAGATCGAGCACATCTTCTGGCGCACCTGGTTTTCCGCGTTCGTCGTAAGGTCGAATTCCACCGGGTGGCCCTCGCGGTCCTCGATCACCCCGTCTCCGTCCCGGTCGATGTACCCCCCCGCCTGCAACCACCGGCGGGCCTCTTCGAGGTCGTACGGGTAGTCTTTCAGGTTTGGGTTGTGGAACACCTTGTTCTCCGGCGAAATGTCCGAGACCGCGGGCCTCCCGTATCCGAACAGGCAGTTGCGTACCATGCTCTCCTTGTCGGTCGCGTGGGCGATGGCCCGCAGGAAGTTCTTGTCGGTGAACCAGTTCAGCTTCGGATCGCGCTTGCCCCCGCGCTCGTAATGCCGCGGGTTGCGGTTGAAGGCGACGAACGTGCTGCCGGTCTCCAACCCGATCTCCCGCACGGCCGTGTTCTGCCTCGGGTCGGCCTCCAGTCGCCGCAGCGCCACGATTTCCTCCGGCCGGGGCTGGTGCACGTCCGTTTGCCCTGCCGTGAACTTCAAAAAGAGCGTGTCCTGGTTGGGCACGATGAGCAGCGTCTGCTCCTCCAGGTACGGAAGCGGCTGGCCCTCGCCGTCGCGCATCCAGTAGTGCTCGTTGCGGCGCAACTGCAGGAACTGTGCGGGCTCGTAGCGCACGATGCGGTACGGACCCGTTCCGACGATTTTTTCGGGCGGGGTGTCGATGCCCCACTGATGGGCGAACGTCCCCTGCTCCAGCGATTCGCCCAGGATGTGGCGGGGCACGATCGGCTCCCCGATGGAGTTCAGAAACGGCGCAAAGGGCTGCGGGAGCACGAACCGGATCGTGAAATCGTCGACGATCTCGGTGCGAATGCGCTGGCCGCCGATGGTCAGCACGTGCTTGGCGCTGTTCGGCACCCGCTCGTCGTAGATCGCGTCGAAGGTAAACGCGACGTCGGCGGTTGTGAACGGCACGCCGTCGTGCCACCGCACGTCGCGGCGCAGAAAAAACGTCCATACCGTGCCTTCGGGATTGCGCTCCCAGCGCTCCGCCAGCATGGGCTCGACCTCCGTGGTGAGAGGGTTCAGCCGCACGAGCGATTCGAAGACGTCGCTGAGAGCCCCGCTGGAGGCACTGTCGGTGACCAGGATGGGATTGAAGGTCTTCGGGTCGCTGATCATCGCCACGGTCAGGCGCTGCGGCCGCGGGGCGGGGCGGCCCGGTGAAGGGGACTCGGCTTCCCGGCAGGCTGCCACCACCAACAGGGCGCCCAGCGCCGCCCTGCCCAGGCACGCTTTCAGTTGGACCGTCGCCGCTGCCGGCATTGCCCGGTGCCTCCCGCGCCTAGTCGATCACCGCGTCGAGCTCGACCTCTTCGCTTCCCGGCGGATTCTGCAACGCAAAAAGCGCCGGAGCCAGCTCCGGGTTCACCTCGACACCCTCGAACTTCACCTCGACTGCCTCCCGGCGGCGCGGGATCTCGATCGCAATGCGGGATGGCACCCAGAGATCGCGCACGCGCACGTGTTCCGAGAACGCGGCGCGCCATTCCAATTCGCCGGTGCGCCCGTACTGCTCCACGCGCACCGGCACCAGCGGGTCGCCCCCAAACGCGACCGCAAGCGCGCCCTTCTCGCCCCGCGCGATGAGGCTCGGCCCTCTCCCCTCGCGGTCCCGGGACACCGACAACGTCTCCCCCTCCCGGCGCGGCGCTCCGCCGAGCAGGAGCTCCACGGCGTCGGCTACCGCGAGGTCGAGGTGTGCGTAGTGCGCTAGGTTCTCCGGCGATGCCGCTCCGCGGTAGACGCGGTTTTCTTCCCGGACGTACACCGCGAGGCGGCCACCCGCGGCGGCGAGAACGAAACCTGTGCCGAACAGCGAGAACGCTTCAGCGCGCAGCGAGTCCGGCCGCTGCACCAGCAGTACCTGCCGGCTCGTCTGCGTCCCGCGGGGCCCGGTGAACGTGATCCGGCAGACGGACCGCAGGCTGCGCAGCGCGCTGCGGCGCCCCTCCAGCAGCCGCACGAGCGTCCCGGCATCGGGCAAGCCGTCGCCGCGGAAGCGCGGCCCCCGTTGCGAGGCCGCCGTGCACGAACTCAGAGCGAGAACTGCCGCGAGCGCCAGCTCCCAGCGCATTACAGATCGCTCGCCGCGCCGCGCGGCCGGTTCTCCAGCTCGTGGATCTTGCCCCGAATCCGCTGGATCTGCTCCGTTTCCTTGGCCTTCGCCACGGCGTCGCGAAAGACGCGCAGGGCCTCTTGCGGCTTGCCGCTGCGCAGGTACGCATCGCCCAGGTGCTCGATGATCGTGGCGTCGTCGGGTACCAGTTCGACCGCGCGCTCGAGCAACTCCACGGCCCGGTCGTACTGCCCCCGCTGGAAGAAAACCCAGCCCAGGCTATCGACAAAAAAGCCGTCGTCCGGGCTGATCTCCAGCGCCCTGCGGATCAGGCTCTCCGCCTCGTCGAGCCGCTCGCCCCTCTCGGCGTAC
>JBBIUR010000266.1:0-5103 GCA_037440145.1 Myxococcales bacterium
GCCGCAGACCGAACCACTACCGGGAACGAGTCTCCTCCTTCCCTTCCCAGGGCGGCGCGGACGGCGACGACGGCGAGGAACGCCGCTCCCGGCTCCGCGTACACGTGCGCCTGCACCGCGTTCGAGGACTTCAAGGTCGTGCCGTCGCCAAAGTCCCACGCGTAGGTCACTGGCCCCTCCGCACCCTCCACCTGCGCCTCGAAGGTGACCGCCAGTGGTGCCTCCCCTGAGCTGGCGGGAGCCACTAGCCGCACCGAAAGGCCGCCGCCTGCAACCGGAGACTTTTCGACCCGTGCGACGGCAAAGCCCCGCTGCACGCCCCGGGCGGTGGCAAGCCGCACTTCGACGATGAAATCCCCCGGCTCCAGGTAGCGATGCGCGGGCTGCAGCTCGCTCGAACGCGGACTGCCGTCGCCAAAATTCCACTCGACGCCGAGCAGCGCCGCAGGCTCTGCGGCAAGCGAGAACTTCACGTCCAGCGGCGCCACCCCCTTCGGAGGATCGGCCACGATGGCCACGGGCGCCAGTTCGGGCTGGCGCAATCCCACCCGAATCCCGGCTGCCCGGGCGCCGTCTCGCTCGAGGCGAACATCGCGCAACTGGATCAGCGCACCGGCCGGCACGTTCTTGAGGGGAAGTCTGCCCTCGAGCCCCGCAGCCTCGAAGACGAGCTTTTGATCCCCGGCCGGCACGTCCTCGAGTACGAAGCTGCAGTCCGGCTCGATGGGGGCAATCGCGTCCGCCCCCTCCACGCGCACGACTCCGGGCTCGGCGAGTTTCGGGCAACTGCTGTCAGCGTTCACCGCGGTAAGCGCGGCCGAAGCCGCTAGATTGCCCTCGATGGTGCTGAACGCGGCGCCAATCCCCGTGCCCCGGCCGCCCCCATCCGCACAGCCCGCCCCGAGTGCTGCGAGCGCCGCCGCAACTAGTGCAGTTCGCCAATCTCCCTGTGTCTTCATCGCTGCGATCCCGTTTCCTTGTGCGGCCCTTTTTCCGCCTCTCGCGCCTCGGGCGCCGCGCCAGCTTTCTCCTCGAAGTAATAGGCCCCGAGGACCACCCGAATGCGCTCGCCACCTGGTGCCGTGGGGTTTCGGTCCCGATCATAACGCGCCATAAGGTCCTCGACCTGCCGCAGGAAGGGCTCCGCAAGCTCGCGCAATCTTCGTCGCAAGATCGGCGCCCCGCGCGAGCCCACGTTGTCGAACTCGATCTTTTGCTGCAGGTAAGCCTCATCCGGAGGTGCAGTGATGTTGTGCCCTACGGTTTCGATGAACTCGCTCGCGTCGGTCCCGAGCATGTCCACCTTCTCGGCCGTCCCCGTAACCGGGATGTAACGGCGGGCCAGCAATCGGACGTCGCGCGCGCGGGAGACTTCCACGGCCCCGACGCGCACGAGTTCGTCCAGAACCGCTCGCGGCGGAATGTCCTGCCCCACCAGGCGCACGAGTTCGGAAAAGTTCGGCGTTCCCCCTTCCTCGTCGAACGGGAGGATCTGGGGCTCCCCATCGGGGGTCTGAAAGCGCGGGTCCGAGGTCCAGCGGCTAATGAGCCGCGTAGCGAAATGCGCATCCAGCGGGAGCTCGCTTTCGGGTTCCGCCAGATGTCGCAGGCGCGCGACTTCCTTCCGCGGAATTCCAGTGAGCAGCG
Source organism: Myxococcales bacterium (assembly GCA_037440145.1). GTDB lineage: Bacteria > Desulfobacterota > Binatia > HRBIN30 > BPIQ01 > JBBIUR01. Next base: position 1,648 of record JBBIUR010000266.1, read on the forward strand.
CAATGCGGCTGTCACTGAGCTTGCGGCCCGGCAGCTTGCCTTCTTCCGCTGCCACCTCCACGTAGACCCGCTTCAGCAACTTGCTAGCAACGGGGAACGTGATCCCGTGGCGGATCAGTTGACGCACCAGTGAGCGCAAAATGCGGTGGGCCGCGGTGACGAGCGCACTCTGGAGAGGACCCTGGCTCATACCCGTCCCTGGACCCCGGCGCCGAGTCTTTTCGCTCGCCCGCGCGTGAACCGCGGCCGCTCACCCAATTTCGGGGCTGATTCCGGATCGCTGCGCATCGCCGTTTTGGCCCTATAGCACCAAATATCGCCCCGCCGCGACCGATTGTCGAGCGGACGGCGCGCCGGACCTCTAGGGGCCCGCCCCCCGGGCGGGTGCCCACTGCACGCCCCCGATTCCCCTGCCGATGAGGATCCCCCACGGGCACGCGGGCGATCGGAGGTCATGTCTGCACCGGGGCGGTGGCGGATCGGATCCCCCACGGGCACGCGGGCGACCGCCAGGCGGATCTGAAAACGTTCACGGTGTTCGGGGATCCCCCACGGGCACGCGGGCGATCGACGGCCCTGGCAGGGGCGCGCGAGCCTGCGCTGGCCATCCCACGGGCGGGCGGCCGACTGTCTGCCCGCGGTGATCATGCGCGGTGGGCCGCCACATGCGCGCCGAGGGGCGGGCGATTGTGCCTCACGCGCCGCCGCCAATCGCCCCCCGCGCGGGCCGGGCTTCGGCGGGAAATTTCCGAACCAGGGCTCCGGCAAGACAGTGCACCAGCACTGCTGAGGGAACTCCCACCCCTCGCTCCCGCCGTTGCGGAAGCACCCGCGGGTTCGCTATGCTTTGACACCGAAAGGGGGCGATCTGGGTTCGACGGAGGCAGGCGAGTCGCAGTGGCGTGCAACGGGTACCTGGAGCCCGGCAAAATCCAGGCTGCGAAATTTACACGCAGACGCACCTGTAGCCCTGGCGGCCTAACGGCCTCCAGCGTCTGACCAGCTCGAGCCCGTAGGGCTGGATCGGGCGTCGCAAATCGGGCTAGGCCCCGTTCGAGGCTCGTAGGGCGGGGACGAAAATAGCGCGAGCTGGCCCCGGGCGATCCTGCCCGTGGGAGCAACCGGGGCGAGAGGAAAACACGAGGCTACGCACGTAGAAGCCGCGGCAAACCGCTTCCGGACGGGGGTTCGATTCCCCCCGCCTCCACCACCCCTGCAACCGACCCCTAATGCTCCTATTTGACTCCTAGTCGCCGCCGATTCGCGCCGCTAGGAGCCGGCGCTCCCGGGCACTCCAATGGAGTTGTCATTCCTTCTCGAAGCCGTGACTCGTGAACTTCAGCGTGCGGGAGTTCTCCGTAACCGTGCACACAACGTTGTCCGGGATGCCCTGGGGAACCGTCGCCTGGATTTCCAGGGTCACGCGAACCTCGGCGCCCGGGAGGTTCGTCAAATGAACGATAATTTCTCTGGCGATCTCACCGGCCTCGGCGCCTGCCCGCGTGGGGTTGAGTTCCTTGACTCCGTAGAATCGCCTCAGCGCCTGGGCTGTCTGTGGAGGGGCCGCGGTTTCGGGAGTCGGCGCGCTAGTAGGTGAGACCTCACCCGCCCGGCCGTCGGGCCTGACGACCGCGGGGGCCCCGAGGTCGAGTTGACGGCGGGCCACCTCGGGCCTTACCAGCAGGCCGACGGGCTCGGTCTCGGACAGTTGAACGCCCTGAGCCACCCGGAGCCCGCGGTACCGGCCAGTCCTTTCGTCGAAGCTCTCCGCGTACGCGAAACTGTCCTGCTCCCAGGTGAGCAGAGCGAGCCCGTCGCGTACGGCGCCGATCAAGACCGCGGGATCCCTCAGTCGAGGCAGGTACACGTACCGCGCGAAGTCTTCCAGGAGTTGGCGAATCTCTACGTGATCGCCCCGCCACAGCGGTATTCGATCCAGCTCCATGCGCAGGTTCGTGGCGCCGAGCTGGGGGTAGAGAAGCCCTTCATTCACGAGCCTGCGGCTCGCCCGAACAGCCAGGGAGTCACCGCCTTGGAGCCGAATCGCCTTCCACGTCGCCTCGGCTTTCGGGTCCGGTTGACCGGAGTGCGGGTCCAGCTGTACAGGCACGAGCAGCCACTGGAAGGCCTCGGGAATCCGAGCCTTGACTGTGGCGTCGGCCGCCTCCCGCTCGTGCTCGGCTGTTCGGGTCTGGTGCGGGTCGAGGTTCAGCGCTTCCCTGTCGCCTAGGACAGAATCCCAAGCAAGGTACCGCCGCACCGCCTCGTCCAGGTCCTGCAGCCGCGCGCGGTCCACGGCCAGGAACACAAGGGAGTTCCGGTACACGCGCGGCTGGCTTCCGCGCCCGTCCAGAATCTGCTGCGCCATCGCCTGAGCCGGGCTCTCGCCGTCGCGCACGTGAGGTTCGCTGATCCTGAGCACCACGAGCCGCGCTTGCGGCTCGTCCGGGACGTCCTGGCTCGACTGCGGGAACGGATGGATGCCCTGGAACTCCCCGCGCTCGCGGCGCACCTCCTCCCGCACCCTCCGCTCGACCTCTTGGGCGACGCGTTCGGGCTGCTGCCGCAGTTGCTCTGCCCTGTCACCGGCCAGGCTCGTGACGTTGGGCTGCGGGGCATACCAGTACCGAGCACCATCCGAGTAGACATAGGTGGCCTGCGCGGCGAGCCGCCGCAGTGCATCCCCGAACACTGCCGGCGACTCCCCAGGCGCCACGCAGCCGAGCTTGATCCGGCGGTCCTCGATCCCCCGGTGGGCCGCCGTGATCGTCGGCGCCGAGCCCAGGTAGATGGTCCGCGCGACCCGCCGGCAGGCGCCGTAGCGGCCGAGGTTGGGGACTTCTGAGTCGAGTCTTGCTGGAAGCGACTCGGGCCCGTCCACGTCCCGCTCGATCACGGGCATCCAGTTGTCGGAGAGGTACCGGGTGAGCTCGAATCGGACCCTCGAGTCGTCTATCGGGATCGTGGACGGAAGGATCAGCGGACTGCGGTCCTGCCGCTCCCACAGACTGTGGAGGACCGCGGCCATGAGCCGTAGCACTCCGCGAGTGCGCTGAAAGGTCACGAGCGTCGCCCAGTCCCCGTACAAGCGGTCGAAAACCTCCGGGTGAATCGGGTAGGCCGCCTTGACCCGCCGCTCGTACTCCGCCTCGCGGCATTCCGCTGGAAATTCCCCAGCCTGTGTGCGGTAGAGTTCCGCAAACGCGCGGGCCACCACGTCGCGGGCCTTGAACTGCTCCGGGTCGGTCATTGGCTGGAAGAGCCGGCGCCGTACGATCTCGAAGCTCTCCTCAGCTGTGGCCGGGCGCCAGGCGGCCGCCAGTCGGCCGATCACGTTGCGAAGCCGCTCCAAAGCCTCCCGTCCCTGGACCCCGCCGACTTCCACGTCCTCTGCAGCAGCATGGGGTGAGACCGGGCTCTCAGAAGCGGGAAGGCTCACCACCACGAGGCTTCTTG
>JBBIUR010000267.1:0-5094 GCA_037440145.1 Myxococcales bacterium
CACAATCACCTCGTGGCCCCCGAGATCCAAGGCGTCCGCATTGCGCACGTGCACCTGCACCGCTTTGACCGACGAGGCGTCGCCCGGGCGAATCTTCATCCGGACGGGAGCGATGGAATCAATGCTCGATTCGTCAACCCCTGCCGGGGAAACTTGGTTGCGGTCCGCCACCGAGATCTCCAGGTCCGCCACGTTATTCGAAGGCATCGGATCCACGTTGCCCGCAAGCACGGTGCTCGCCGAGAAATGGACTGTGCACCGCGCGGGAGCAAGCTGATCGCCCGAGGGGTACTCCCCCGCTGCGAACACGAGCTCGACCCGTGCGGCCCTCGATTGCCCCCACGCAAGCGGCACCACGTCCTGGATGCCAGGCTGCCCGGGCTCGAAATCCGGAGCCCGCAGCACGACTCCGGGCGGACAATTTCCCGGATCCACCTGCAGCTGCACTGCCTGCGCGCCGGGCCCGGCATTCGCGACTTTCACTCGCAGCGTGCGGGTAACCATGGACTGCCCCTTCGGGATTACCACGCGGAGCGGCTGGATAGGAGCAAGGACCGCATCGAATTGGCCCGCGGGGGTGCTGGCCAGCGTCGGGGTAGCGCTGGGCGTGAGCGTTGCGGTGGGCGTGCGCGTCGGCGTCCTCGTGGGCGTGCGGGTCGGTGTGTGCGTCGGGGTGGGCGTCGGCGTGGCGGTCGGGGTCTGCGTTGGCGTGTACGTCTTCGACGGTGTCGCCGTGGCCGTTGGGGTCGGGCCGCAAGTGACGGCCACTGTGCCGCAGCCCATTGCCGGGTCGCACAAGTCCAGGGTGCAAGGGTTTCCGTCGTCGCAATTCTCTATCTGGCAAAAAGCGGAACAACCGTCGCAGCTCGCCGGCGGCTCCACCTCGGGGTCGCACGTCTCGGGGAACTCGACGATCCCGTTCCCGCACGCCGGGCACGGCACCTGGCATTGAGTCTGGCCAGGAGCCGTGCACGTGTCCAACCCCGTGGACTGCAATTCCGGAGTGACCAAATTGGCACCCACGATGGGCGGCTTCCGCGCCGGGTGCACCGCTTCGTTCACACCGTCCGTCCCTGTCGAACTGGTCGTGCGCGCGTCCACTCGCCCGCTCACCGTGAGCTGCTCCCGCACATCGAAGTGCACGGCGCCGGCGCCGGGCGCACGGGCATTCACGAATCCGGTCGATGCCACCGCGATGTCGCAACCCGCCAGCGTGGCGTCTCCTCCGATGCCACAGCCGCGTTCCGTGCCGCACGCTCCACCGCTGACGTCGATCGCATTCTCCACCCGGAGATTCCCCGTCCCTCGATCTCCAGCCACGACGCTGACGATCCCACCGAGCGCTCCGTAATAACGACCACTTGCGTCGACAGGGCCGGCCAGCGTCACGTCCGAGCCGCTCACGACTTCGATGTCTCCGCCCTCGCTGCCCCCACTCGCGTCGATCGTTTTTTTTTTTTATGTTTCGTGTACTTCCGAGATCGACACGAACCCGCCCGCTCCGTCTCCCCCACTGGCGCGCGCAGAGATTGTCACCCCCGCGAGCACGAAAACAGAGCCCGCTGCGTCGAGTGCGATGTCTCCCCCGTCGCCGTCAGGGTCTGCACCTTCGGCCAACACGCTCGCCTCGAGGCGCAAGTCTCCGAAGCCCGCCGAGGCGCTGATAGCCCCTCCCGAGCCGCCACCCGAACCGATGGCCGATCCGCTGCCCTTCGCGAGCAGGGGCGCGCGAAGCACTAGGCCGCGGCCCGCGACCACATCGATCGCACCTCCGTCACCCGCGTCCCCCGTCGCGTTCGCGTTTACCCCGGCCAGCGAGACTACCCCACCCGCACCGGCCTCGAAATCGCCGCCCGAGGAACCGTACACGGCCACCTCGCTTCCAAGATCGATGTTCTGTCCGGCAGTGAGGTCAATCGCGCCACCGCCGTCGGACTGGCTTCCGCCTGCCGCGTCCAGGACCGACCCGCTCGTGCTGGCGATGCTCCATGCCGCCCGCCGCCCCTGCTGCATAAGGCATCGGGCCGGCCTCGACTCGGCCCTCGATTCTCACCGAGCCACCCGCAACGATGTCGATGAGCCCCGCTGCCGACCGTCCCGAGACGTCGATCCTGCCGTTTGTCGAGCCGCTCTTTTTTACCGCCACGTCCCCGGCGGCGGCGATGCTCACCGAACCCCCTAAGTTGGTTGGAAACGACGTCCCGCTCCCCCGCCCATCGATCATGCCCCCGGGGCTTACCGTAAAGCTGCCCGCCAATAGCGCCATGCTGCGACTGCCCACGACGAGATCGCCGGCAAGGGTGACGGGGCGTGTCCCAAAATCGAGCACGCACCCGTCGCCGATTTCGTAAGTCCCCGCGATCACACAACTACCGCCGCTAGCCGGACACGCGGGCTCGGCCGCCGCAATTTCGGCTGCCGTGCATACGAGCACCCCTTCGGCGCGCTGCCACTGGCTTTCGGCGAGCACGAGGGTTGCGCCAGCGAGCAAATACCGCTGCCACGGGAGGCCCCGCGCCCCGCTTACGGACCTCCGAATCCTGCATACAAGATCGGCGGCCGTGCGGGCTGGTGCGCGCCGGCTCCTGCGGCCGCCCTGACCGGAAAGCAGAGACTGCTCGACCGCACCGATCACGTGAGCCCCGCGCCGACCGGCACACATTAGGTCTCCCAGACAAGCCCTGTCAACGGCGCTCGACAAGGTTCCTGGTCATCGCGAGCTATGAGCAACACGGCGCCTGTCAATGGCGCTCGGCAAGGGACCGGCGCTGCGGGCTACCGAGCTCGTTCGTATCGCGCCAGAATGCGGCGGGCGACCACCATTTTGTGCACTTCGTCGGGGCCGTCGTAAATACGCGCCAGGCGCGCCTGCCGGTAAAACATCGAGAGGGGGAGATCCTCGGTAACACCTGCAGCGCCGAATATCTGGATGGCTTTGTCGACCACGGTGTGGAGCACCCGCGCGCCGAAAAACTTGATCAGCGATATTTCCTCGCGGGCCGCCTGGACCCCCGCGGTGTCGATCTTCCAAGCCGCGTGGAGGGTCATCAAGCGCGCGGCCTGGATGTCCGCTCGCGCTTCCGCAATCCAGTCCTGAATGTTTGCCTTTCGCGCCAGGGTGCTGCCGAACACCTCCCGCTGCGCCGCATACCGGCACATCATTTCGAACGCGCGCTGGGCAACGCCGAGCCATCGCATGCAATGGTGGATTCGCCCCGGTCCCAACCGCTCCTGCGCGATGAGAAACCCGGCTCCCTCTTCGCCGAGCCGGTTCGCTACGGGAACGCGACAATCCTCGTACCAGATCTCCGCGTGGTGATTGTCGTAATCTCCCATGACCGGGATTCCGCGCGCAATCCGAAACCCCGGGGTGTCCGTCGGCACGATAATCTGGCTGAAGCGCAAGTAAGGATTCTCGCGCTCCGGGTTCGTCAACGCCATCACGATGGCAAATGCAGCTCCGTGCGCCCCGCTCGTGAACCACTTGTGTCCGTTGATCACGTAGAAGTCGCCGTCCCGCACGGCGGTCGTGCGCAGCAGCCGGGGATCGGAACCCGCGACCTCGGGTTCGGTCATCGAGAAGCAACTGCGAATCTCGCCAGCCACGAGTGGTTTCAGCCAACGCTCCTTTTGCTCCTCGGTGCCGAAGCGCCACAGGATCTCCGCGTTCCCCGAATCCGGCGCCTGGGATCCCACGCAGACCGGACCCAAGGGGCTCCGGCCGAGAATCTCGTTCACGAATACGTAGTGCATGAACGGCAGGCCGGCGCCCCCGGCTTCCTTGGGCAAGTGGAAAGCCCAGTATCCGGCCGCCTTGGCCTTCGCCTGCACCTCTCGGATCGCAGCCGGGTATGCTGGGCCACCGGCCTCCCTCCGCCAGCTCTCCATTCGCCTTTCGAGCGGATAGACGTGCTCGTCCATGAACTTGCGGATGTTGTCGCACAAGCGCTGCACTTCCTCCGGCACGGCAAACTCCATACGGCCAATCTCCTTTTTTCCGCCGAAGCCACACGGGGCAGCTCCGCACGAGTCAGAGTTCGCTTCTGATTCCTCGCCCTCCTCCCGGCGTTGCCTCGGTCCGCCCGCTGTCCGCCGGGGAGCTTTCCCTCGCGTCGAGCCACCTCCGCAGCCTCTTGGCTTCCCGGCGCGCCAGGTCCGCGTGCAGCTCGAAGCGCTCCAGCGCCTGCTCCAGCGCGCGCCGCGCCGTCGGGACCGGATGGCGGCGGAAAAAAGAAGCCACCTCGCGGCGGAAGCGCAGTTCCCCCAGGCTCGGAGTCGCCTCGATGACCCTCGAGACCATCATCGGCGGCAGCCGCTCTGACAGCCGCTCCCAGTGCTCCCTCAGAAAGCGCCACGCGGCGTGCCGCGCCGCAGGGTTAGCGAACAGCCGCACCAGGACCAAGCCGACGTCTTGCGTGGCCACCTCCGGGGTGAGCGTGAGCGAAAGCGTGCGCTCGAACAGCTCGCGCCTTCGGAACTCCGCCAAGCTCAACTGGAATCGCCTCCGCTCCTGCGGCGTCCGAGCTTCTTTGACCGCGCGCAAGAACGCTTCGTAGCGGCGCGCGTCGCCGTTTTGCGCGGCGATTGCCACGAGCGAATCGGCGAGGTTCGGCTCGAGCGAGCTCCGGTCGCGCAAGTACACCGGAAACCGCTCCGCCACTTCCCGTGCGACCTTGGAATCCGCCCCTACCTCGCCCACGAGTCGCAACAGGGCAGCCCGCAGCAATCGCCGATTCTCGTCCTCCTCCGGGTCGGCGTCCCAGCCGAGCCTTGCCCAGCCAGGGCCGAACGACACCGCCACCCAGCTCCGGAATTTCCTGCGGTATTTCTCGTCGCGCCCCAGCAACTGGTCTTCGATGTACACCAGCGGCGCTGTAAGGGCGGACAACACGTCGTGGTCCGTTTCGTCCGCGAATCCCCCCGCTAGATCCAGAAAGCTATCGATCCCCGCGTGCCCAGCCTGTACTGCCGCCCACTGATGCCCCACAAGTCCCATGCGCTCTACCGGGGACAGCTTGCTCCGCACGTCGGCCGCCAGTGCCGCCAGCGTCTCCCCGCTGAAAAGGAGGGTACGGCTGCGGCCAAGCGTGTCGA
>JBBIUR010000268.1:0-5074 GCA_037440145.1 Myxococcales bacterium
CGTTCGAGATTTATTGGTCGTGGGATGGAAACGGGCGCTGGGTCCGGTGGGAACGGTTAGGCGACCTCATTCACTGACTGGCCGCTTGCGGCCGTCGGCCCAAAGGGGGGAGCGAGTATGGCGCGGCGAGCGATGGCGTGGGGCGCAGGTGCTGCGCTCTTGTGGGGCGGGTCTGCGAACGGAGCGTTTGTCATCCGCTTCGCGGATACCGAGCGGATATTTGGCAGCGCGGAGTCGCTGTCCGTCGCTCGGCTCGACGCAGATGAACACCTCGACCTGGTCTTTGCTGGCGGGTCTTCCGGAGGCGTGCGGATCTTTTGGGGAAGGGGAGACGGCCAGTTCGACGAGGAGCTCGACGAGCCGCAACCCGGGAACGCACCCGTGGCGGTGGCGGTGGCGGACTTCAATGGCGACGGGCGGCAGGATCTCGCGACCATCGATGCGAATACTCCGGAGGTTTCCGTTCTGCTGGCGACGGGAAATCGGGTGTTTTCGCCGCAAGTTCTGGTTACAAACCCGCGGCGCTGTTCACAATCTGGCAATCCCTGCAGGGACGACCGGGACTGCCCGGAAAACGATCCGCCGGGCAGCGACGTCTGCGTCAACTTGGGCGTGAGCTCGCCGACCGAAATCGCTGCAGCCGACCTGAACCGCGACGGGGCCATGGATGTCGTCGTAGCGACGGGGGAGGAAACCCGCGGGGCAGTGGCGGTCCTGCTGGGGCTGGGTGACGGGCGGTTCGAGCCGCTCGTGAACGGGCCTGTCGGAGTTGGGGCGGGAGCCAAGGGGCTGACGATCGCCGATGTCGACGGAGATGCGCGGCCGGATATCCTGACCGCCAATTCCTTTGCGGGTTCGGTGTCCGTGCTGCTCAACCGGCTGGAGGGTCCGGGCAGCCAGAGCGGCTTCGAGCCGCGCAGTTTCCCTGCCGGGGAGAGCCCCGCAGGCCTCGCGCTTGCGGACTGGAATGGCGATGGCGATGTAGACCTCCTGGTGGTGGATCGCACCGGAACCGACGGTGCGATATTCCTGGCAGGTGATGGCACCGGCTCGTTTGCGCGGGCGGGAGTTTTGGCGGCCGGGAGGTTTCCTTCAGCGGCCGCGGCTGCCGACTTCGACGGCGACGGCAATTTAGACGTCGCGGTGGCGAGCAACCTCTCCTACGACGTTCTGGTGGCGTACGGTGACGGGTCTGGAGAATTTCCGCGGCGGCGGTCTTTTCTCGCTGGGCCAAACCCGGTCGCACTCGCGGCGGGACGGCTGCGGGTGGGGACGAACGGGCCTGACCTGGTAGTTCTCAACAAAACCGGAGAAGGCGATTCGTATTCGACCCTGTTGAATCGCGGCGGGGGAGACTTCGAGGCCGGCGAGGCGTTTGCCGTGGGTGCGAATCCATCTGCCGCCGCCGTCGCCGACATGAACTTGGACGGCCGGGCGGACGCCGTTGGAATCAGCTCCCAGCAGTCAGTGGCGACGATACTGCTATCGTCGGGCGCGGGGGGAACCTCGATACGTCACGTCGAGGTGGGCCAGGGGTCGAAGGCCGTCGTGCTGGCCGATGTGAATCGAGATGGATTTCCCGATCTCGTTCTCGCCCAACAAGGGGGAGGGGGAGGAGACAGCGTCATCGTCGCGGCCGGCGATGGTCAAGGAGGATTTTTGCCGCCCTCGGCGCAACTGGAGGTTGGACCGAGCGCGGGCGCGCTATTAGCCGCTGATGTGGACAGGGACGGGTGGATGGATTTGGTGGTCACGGAGGGCACGGACGGCAGCAGTATCGGCCGCATTCGAGTTCTCTGGGGTTCGGAAGCGGGGGATTTCGTGACGGGCGAGGCGGTCGAAGTGGGGCTGCCGAGTCCCGATCCCAACGTATCCATTCTCTACTCGCCCCAGGCCATTGCTGTCGGCGACCTGAGCGGGGACCGGCAGGCCGATGTGGCTGTGGCAAGCACGCGGATCACAACCGTCAGAGACCCGAACGACGGCAGCAGTTCGCGGACGGATGGCATCCTCACGGTGATTCTGGACCTCGGCGGCCGGACCTTCGCGCCACCGCAGGCGATTCCGAGCGGCGCGAGGCCTCACGCAATTGCGGTTTCGGATGTGGATGCGGATGGATCCCGAGACCTCGTGAGCGTCAACGAGGGACAGGGCCTCCTGGTTGCGCGCAATGCCGGCGGCGGCAACTTTCAGCCGGCGGCGCTCCCAACGGGCGGGCTGCCGGTCAGCCTCGCGCTGCGAGACCTCGACGGAGACGGCGTGGCCGATGCGGCGGTGGCAGACCAGAACGCCGATCGGGTCGTGCTTCGGGCCGGGCGGCGGTCGGAACCGTTCTTCCGCAACGCAGAGCTCTTTTGCCCCAACCCGAACTGCTTGGCGGTCGGGCGGACGCCAACAGCAGTGCTGAGCGGCGACTTCGACGGCGATGGGAGATACGATTTGCTGACGCTGAATTTCGGGGGCTGGAATGCGAGCATTGTGTACAGCGATTCCCCTTCACGGGTTTGCCGGGGTGATGCCAACGGAGACGGGCGGCGTAGCGCGGCGGATCTCGTCCAGATCGTGCGAGGTCTCGGAGAAAGTTTGCGGCTGGAAATCGAAGACGCTGTGTCCTTGGGCATCGTGCCTTCGGCCGCCGCGGATGCCGACGGGGACGGCTTGCTGACAGTGACGGATGTGCTGGCAGCGAGCGGGCGGGCTCTGCGCGTTGCTGCGTGCGAGGGATAGGCGATGGCTACGGAGTCGCAGTTGCAAAGCGATTTGGCGGCCGCGATGAAAGCGCGAGCCGCGGACGAACTCGGTGTGCTTCGGGGCCTGTTGGCCGCGATCAAGAACGTGAAAGTCGAGAGGCGCGTGGGGGAGCTTTCGGAGGCCGAGATTGCGGCTGTGGTGCGCAAGGAAATCCACAAGCGCCAGGAAGCCATGGAGTATGCCCGGCGCGGCGGGCGCGAGGAGCTGGTGCGGGAGAACCAGCGGCAAAAAGAGATCCTGGAGCGCTACCTGCCTCGCCAGCTCGACCGCAGCGAGCTGGAACGCGTCATCCGCGCGCTCGCCGAGGAGTTGGGAACCAGCAAGATCGGGCCTATCATGGCGAAGTTGCAGGAGCGCTACCCGGGGCAGTTCGATGGCCGGGTTGCCAGCGAGATCATTCGCGGGCTTAGCTAACTCTACCGGCGGCGGGGCTTCGTTCGGGCGGTTGGCGCAAGCGGTCCCTCGGCTGCGCGATGGCCGGTAGCGATGCGCGCGATGGGCCTGCGCGGGAGGCGGAGAGCCGCAGCGGACTCGCCCGGGACATCGCCGCCTTGCGGCGGGAGGTCCGCGCCCTCTCCAAGGCGGTCGAGCGCCTTTGGCAACTGGCCGAACGTGCCACTTCGATCGATCTATACCTGCGCAGCAGGGGCGTGCACTCGATTGCGCGGGTGTCCGAGCCTGTATTGTTGCCACGCAGCGCAACCGCGCAGGAGCGCTACTACTGCCTGCTCCGGCATTACTCCTTTCGCCTGTTCCTGCGAGATGTGATCCGGCATGGATCCGATTTCGGTGTGCGCGACCTGACGCGCTATTGCAGCGAGCCCGTGGCTCGAGATTACCTCCTCGCCTTGCGCAGATGGGGGTTGGTGCGGGCGGTGGGCGGGGGCAGATTCGCTTTGCGCGCGGCGGACATCCGGTCGTTCGGCCCTACACTGGAGTGGTTCGTGGCTAATGTACTGGTGCGCGAGTTCGGTATGGTTGCGGCCCACGGGTTGCGACTGAATGGCGCGGTTGGCGGAGGCGACTTCGACGTGATCGCGCGATGGGGAGACCGCCTCGTGTACGTGGAGACGAAGGCATCACCGCCCCGCAACATCGAGCGCAGTCAGGTCGACGCCTTTTTGCAACGCGTCGCGGCGCTGAGCCCGGAGATGGCGGTGTTCCTGAACGACACGCAGCTCCGCATGGCGGACAAGATCGCTGTGCTCTTCGGGGAAAGCCTGCGGGCGCAAGCTAGCGACCTCGGATTGCCGGATCGCCGCCCGCGGCGGTTGCAGAGGGAACTCTTCACCATCGGGGGGCGGATATTCATCGCCAACGCGGAACCGGACTTGGTTGCCAACCTCGGGGCATGCTTGGCGCACTTTGCCCGGGAGAGAAGTGCGGGGCGCGAGGAGGCGATATGAAAGCACTGGCCGCGCGTCTAGCGTGGAGCATCGCGATCGTTCTCGGGGTTTCGTTCGTTACGTTCGTTCTCGCCTTTGTGGTGCCCGCGGACCCGGGACGGACCATGGCGGGGCCGAAGGCGGACCGCGCAACGGTGGATCGGATTCGCCGGGAACTGGGTCTGGATGCCCCCTTGGCCGTGCAGTACGCGCGGTACGTGTCCCGGATCGCCCGGGGGGATCTGGGCACGTCGTACATGACGCGGGAAAAGGTTTTGCACTCGATTCTGCGGCGGCTTCCCGCGACGGCGTTCTTGGCCCTTGCGGCTCTGTTGTTCGCGGTCGCCTTCGGCTTGGGGATTGGATTGTGGACTGCGGCCAGCACTCATCCGGCCAGCGATCTCTTGGTTCTCGTGCTGGCCTTGATCGCGCTCTCGGTACCGGTGTTTTGGCTGGGGTTGCTGTTGTTGTACGTGTTCGCCTACCTGTTGCGCTGGCTTCCTCTTGGGGGCTCCGGATCGCCCCTGCACGTCGTGTTGCCGGCGGCGACCCTGGGTCTCGGCAGCGGAGCTTACTATGCGCGCTTGGTGCACACGAACCTCCGCGAAGCGCTGCAAAGCGACTACATCCGGACCGCGTGGGCGAAAGGCCTGGGGCCGTGGAGCGTATATGCGAAGCACGCGCTGCGGAACGCCTTGCTGCCGCTGACGACACTGGTGGGGCTGGATCTGGCCGGCCTGATGAGCGGCGTGGTGCTGACAGAGACCGTGTTCAATTGGCCCGGCCTCGGCCGTCTGGCTGTGGAAGCGGTGTTCAATCAGGACATTCCAATGATCCTGGGGACCGTGTTGTTCAGCACAGTCCTGGTCGTCGCCGCGAATCTGCTCGTCGACGGGCTGTACTTGTGGATCGATCCGCGCACGCGGCGACGCGGTTCG
>JBBIUR010000269.1:0-4170 GCA_037440145.1 Myxococcales bacterium
GCTGCCTCCGCCCCGCCGCCGGCCGGGGCACCGCGCGCCGCAGGTATATTGCAACGCACCGAGATTGGGGCACACTGGACCGCGCGAGCGCATGCGCGCCGCCCAGAAGACGGCAAGAGGGCCGCGGGCTCCAGACGTCTCCCGCTCGGCCAAGCGCGGCGCTCGCAGCACAAGGGGTAGGCCAGCTCGTCTGCGCGCAGCACTCCGAGCCGGCCCCCAGCGAGGGCGATGCCGATGGCGAATCGACGGATGGTAACGGTTGACGGGAACGAGGCCGCGACTTCGGTCGCACATCGGTTGAGCGAAGTGATCGCCATTTACCCCATCACTCCGTCTTCTCCCATGGGAGAGCTCGCAGACGAGTGGTCCGCACAGGGCCGGACGAACATCTGGGGCGCCGTCCCCGAAGTCGTCGAGATGCAATCCGAGGGGGGAGCCGCCGGGGCGGTGCACGGCGCTCTGCAAGGCGGAGCCCTGGCGACGACGTTCACCTCGTCGCAAGGCCTCCTGCTCATGGTGCCCAACATGTACAAGATCGCGGGCGAGCTGGCGGCGTTCTGCATGCACGTGGCAGCCCGCACCGTTGCCACGCACGCGCTTTCGATCTTCGGCGATCAGTCGGACGTGATGGCCTGCCGCCAAACGGGCTTTGCGATTCTCGGCTCGGGCTCGGTGCAAGAGGTGCACGACCTCGCCTGCATCGCGCATGCGGCGACCTTGCGGTCGCGTGTGCCGTTCCTGCACTTCTTCGACGGCTTCCGGACATCGCACGAGGTCGCCAAGATCGAAGAGCTCAGCGACGATGATCTCCGGGTGATGGTCCCCGACGAACTCGTGGCCGCGCACCGGGAGCGCGCGCTCACACCCGATCGGCCGGTGATCCGCGGCACAGCGCAAAACCCCGACGCGTTCTTTCAGGCGCGAGAGGCATGCAACCCGTTTTATGCCCGCGCAGCGGAAATCGTGCAAGAAACCATGGACCAGTTTGCCGCGCTCTGCGGCCGCGCGTACCACTTGTTCGACTATCACGGCCACCCCGAAGCAGACCGCGTGCTGGTGTTGATGGGCTCGGGTGCCGAAACCGCGCACGAAACCGTCGACTGGATGATCGCGCACGGCGAGCGGGTCGGCGTCGTCAAAGTGCGCCTGTACCGACCCTTTTCCGTGCCGCACTTTCTCGCCGCGTTGCCCCCGACGGTGCGCGCGATCGCGGCGCTCGATCGAACGAAGGAGCCCGGCTCGATCGGAGAGCCGCTCTACCTCGACGTCGTGGCCGCCCTGGCGGAAGCGCAGAACGGCGCGAGTACCCGTTTTGCCCGCCAGCCTCGGGTGATCGGCGGCCGCTACGGGCTATCCTCGAAGGAGTTCACTCCAGCCATGGTCCGCGCGGTGTTCGAGGAGCTCGCCCGGCCCAACCCGAGGCAGCACTTCACCGTGGGGATCGTCGATGACGTCACGCACGGCTCGCTGCCCGTGGATCCCGAGTTCGATATTGAGCGCAAAGACGTCGTGCGCGCTGTGTTCTTCGGGCTCGGTTCCGACGGAACCGTGGGCGCGAATCGAAACTCCATCAAGATCATCGGCGAGGAGACGGAAAACTGGGCGCAGGGGTATTTCGTGTACGATTCAAAGAAGGCCGGGGCGATGACGATCTCGCACCTGCGCTTTGGCCCGCGCCCGATCCGATCCGCCTACCAAATCCGGAGGGCGAGCTTCGTCGGCTGCCATCAGTTCACCTTCCTGGAAAAGTACGACGTTCTCGAGTACGCGGAGCCCGGGGCGGTCTTCCTCCTCAACTCGCCGTACGGGCCTGACGAAGTTTGGGACCGGTTGCCGCGCGAGGTGCAAGAGCAGATCGTCGCCAAAAAACTGCGCTTCTACGTCATCGACGCTTACAAGGTGGCCAGCGATACCGGGATGGGCCGCCGGATCAACACCGTCATGCAGACGTGCTTTTTCGCCATCTCGGGAGTGCTGCCGCGCGAACAGGCAATCGCCAAGATCAAGGAATCGATCCAGCGCACGTACGGGAAGAAAGGCGACGCTGTAGTGCGCAAGAACTTTGCCGCCGTCGATCACACGCTCGCCCACCTCTACGAGGTCCGGTACCCGGCGGCAGCGACCTCCAGCCTTCGGCGGCCTCCGATCGTGTCGGATGAGGCACCTGACTTCGTGCAGCGCGTCACCGCCATGATGATCGCGAACAAGGGCGACCTGCTGCCAGTGAGCGCCTTCCCGGTGGACGGGACCTGGCCGCTGGGTACTGCAAAATGGGAGAAGCGGAACATCGCTCTGGAAATCCCCGTCTGGGACCCGGTGATCTGCATTCAGTGCAACAAGTGCACGCTGGTCTGCCCGCACGCTGCCATTCGCGCGAAGGTCTACGAGCCCGCGCTCCTCGAACACGCGCCGCCCACTTTCAAGGCCGTCGCCTATCGCGCCCACGACTTCCCAGGATTCCAGTATACCCTCCAGGTCGCGCCGGAAGACTGCACGGGCTGCCACCTGTGCGTGATGGTGTGCCCCGTGAAAGACAAGTCCAACCCCCGGCACAAGGCCATCGACATGCACCCGCAGCCGCCGCTGCGCGATGCCGAGCGGGAGAACTACGCCTTTTTCCTCTCGCTCCCCGAGCCGGACCGCACGCGCATCCGGCCGGGCGACGTAAAGGCAACGCAGTTCTTCGAACCGCTGTTCGAGTACTCCGGGGCGTGCGCGGGATGCGGCGAGACCCCGTACATCAAACTGCTCACGCAGCTCTTCGGAGACCGGCTGCTGATCGCGAACGCCACGGGGTGCTCCTCGATCTACGGGGGCAACCTGCCGACCACGCCGTACGCGACCAACCGCGAGGGCCGAGGCCCAGCCTGGTCGAACTCTCTTTTCGAAGACAATGCCGAGTTCGGGTTTGGCTTTCGCTTGGCCATCGATCACCTGACCGAACATGCGCGCGCCTTGCTGCGCCGGCTCGCGCCGCGGGTCGGGGAGCAACTGGCGGATGCGATCCTGACGGCGGATCAAAGGTCCGAGGCGGGACTCCGCCAGCAGCGGGAGCGAGTCCGCACTTTGCGGCACGCCCTTTCCGGCATCGACGATCCACTGGCCCGGCGGCTGGAAGGGATCGCGGACTACCTCGTGCGCAAGACGGTGTGGATCATCGGCGGCGACGGCTGGGCGTATGACATCGGATACGGCGGTTTGGATCACGTGCTCGCCATGAACCGCGACGTGAACCTCCTGGTGCTGGACACCGAGGTCTACTCGAACACGGGAGGGCAGCAGTCCAAGGCAACCCCGCTCGGGGCAGCGGCAAAGTTCGCCTCAGCGGGCAAGGCGTTGCCGAAAAAAGATCTGGGGTTGATGGCCATGGCATACGGGCATGCCTACGTCGCGCGGGTGGCCTTCGGCGCCAAGGACGTTCAAACCGTGCGCGCTTTCGAGGAAGCGGACTCGTACCCGGGTCCATCGTTGATCCTCGCGTACTGCCCCTGCATCGCTCACGGGTACGACCTCGCATACGGCGCCGAGCAGCAAAAGCTCGCCGTGCAGTCCGGCTACTGGCCCCTGTACCGCTTCGACCCGCGGCGCCTGGCCGTGGGGGAAAATCCCCTTCAGCTCGATTCCGGCGAGCCCAAAACACGCCTGGCCGATTACACAGGCAACGAGACCCGCTACCGGATGGTCGAACAGTACGACCCGGACCGCTACCGCCAATTGCTCGCGCTAGCCGAACGGGAGACTGCGTACCGATTCAAGCTCTACCAGGAGCTGGCGCGGTTGGGCCCGGCGGCGCCGGGCAAGAAGTGAGGGGAGGCAGCCGATGGACCTCACCACGCGCTATCTCGGGTTCGAATTGCCCCATCCCCTGATGCCCGGCGCCTCGCCACTGGTGGACGACCTCGACACTGTGCGTCGGCTTGAAGACGCCGGCGCGGCAGCGATCGTGATGCACTCGCTGTTCGAAGAACAGATCGAGATCGAGCAGCGCGGCGCGCTGGAATTCGTGGATGCGCGTGCTGAGTCCTATGCCGAGGCACTCTCTTATTTTCCGCGGGGGGAACAGTTCGCCCTCGGACCCGAGCGCTACTTGGAGCAGGTGCGCCGGATCAAGGAGGCCGTGGACATCCCGGTAATCGGCTCCCTCAACGGCATCACCGCCGCGGGTTGGCT
>JBBIUR010000269.1:4180-5071 GCA_037440145.1 Myxococcales bacterium
GAGTACGCCAAGCTCATCGAGCAGGCGGGGGCCGACGCGCTGGAGCTGAACGTCTACTACCTGGCAACGCGCGCCGACGAACCCGCGCAGCACGTCGAGCAGCGCGTGATCGACATCGCTGCTCAGGTCAAAGCGGCTGTGCGCATTCCGGTAGCCGTCAAGCTCTCGCCGTTCTTTTCTGCGCTCCCGCATCTCGCGCACCAGCTCGACCAGCTCGATGTGGACGGGCTGGTGATTTTCAACCGGTTCTACCAGCCCGACATCGACGTCGAGGCCCTGGAAGTCGTGCCGCGGCTCCACCTGTCCGACTCTTCCGAGCTCCTGCTGCGCTTGCGCTGGCTCGCGATCCTCTCGGGCCGGGTGCAGTGCTCGCTGGGAGCCACGGGCGGCGTGCACACCGCCCTGGACGCCATCAAAGCCGTCATGGCGGGCGCGCACGCGGTGCAGATGGTCTCCGCCTTGCTCCAGCACGGCCCCGAGCATCTCGGTCGGGTTCGCGGGGAGATCGCGGCCTGGCTCGAAGAGCACGAGTACGATTCGCTGCGACAGATGCAGGCCAGCATGAGCTTGTTGCGCTGCCCCGACCCTGGAGCCTTCGAGCGAGCGAATTACATGCGCGTCTTGTTGAGCTGGCCCGGGCGGCCGCGCCGGCCAAGCCTCTGACGTCCGCTCAACGCCTCCCGCAGCGCTCAGCCAGCCCGCGCTGCTTCATTCGCCAGACCAGGAGGTCGATCCGATCCTGGCCAAAAAAAGGTTCGCCCTCGAAGACCATTGTCGGCACACCCCAGTGCCCGGCAGCGCGCAGCGCTTGCTGGTTGTCGGCGATGATGCGGTCGTACCTTTCCGCGTCCGCCGCGATGGCTGCTTCCATTGCATCCAGGTCCAGCCCCG
>JBBIUR010000270.1:0-5018 GCA_037440145.1 Myxococcales bacterium
TGGAAACAACTGGGCGTCGAGGAGCCGCTCGAGTCCGTGCGCCTGGACCGTTTGGAATGGGGCCAGTTGGCTGCCGGCGGCAAAATCGGCGATATTCTGCCGGTCTTCCCGCGTATGGAAGCCGGACCCGCCATCGCCAAGATGCGCGAGCTCGAGGCGCTGGAGACGGAACGCCAGAACCGGCTGTTGGGCAGGCTCGCGCCGGCTGCTCCGGCTGCGCCTGCCGCCCAGCCCCAGACGATCAGTATCGACGATTTCGCCAAGGTGGACATGCGCGTGGGTCAGGTGCTTTCGGCCGAGCGGGTCAAAGGCGCCGACAAGCTGCTGCACTTGAAGGTGGACATCGGGGAGCCGCAGCCGCGCAGCATCGTGGCGGGCATTGCCACGGCCTATCAGCCGGAGCAGTTGATCGGGCGCAAGGTGGTGATCGTGGCTAACTTACAACCGCGCAAGCTGCGCGGCATCGAATCCCAGGGCATGATCGTGGCCGCTTCGCTCGACGACACGCCTCCCGTGCTGGTGGGTTTCCTCGAGGATGTCCCTGTGGGCGCCCGCCTGAAATGAGGCTGGTCGATTCGCATTGTCACCTGGATGCTGCCGAGTTCGATGCCGACCGCGAAGCCGTGTTGCGAAGCGATTTCGCACAGGGTCGGCACCGCACATTCTCCGGCGGAACCGCCCGGCCCTGCCCGTTCTTCCCAGCTCAAAGCGAAATTTTTCGCCCGCACCCCCGTGAGCAGTGCAGTAGCTGCCGCAGCCGAATCGGCGACGATGTCTTCCGCAGTGTGCGTAGTGACGAGAGCCGTGTGCGGTAGCGAGTCGGTCGCGAGGCGGCCTGTGGCTCCCACTTTCCAGAGGCGGGTCGCCGTGTACGCGGCAAGCCCCATTCCGTCGCCGACGAAGAGAATCGCCGCGCGCGCTCGCGGGGAGACGGCCGGGCGAGGCAGCAAGCCCGCACATCCGGCAGTCAGAGCGATGGCTGCCGCACTCGCATGGACGAACCGGGTGCGGCTTGCGCGCCCCATCAGCCCACGAGCAGCCAGTAGAACCACAAAGCCCAGGCAACCATGCCCAGCAAAAGCAGAGGCCCCGCGGAGCGCGAGATCTGCCGGGAGCGCGAGCCCGCGTGGCGCACTGGGAGCGGGGGTGCCGCCGGTGTCACGTTCACGATCTGCCAGCGACCCAAGCCGGCATCGCGGAGTTTCTGCTCCAAGGCGCGCTGCGCAGCCACCTTGTCTGGCCCGCTCACTTCGTACAACCGTACGGTTGCCTGATACTTCGGCATCGAGGTTGTGGAGGTCGCTATTCGCTGCCCCCGCTGCCCTGCGTGACCCGGACTATGATCTGTACCGGGGTGCCCAAGTTCCCGCCCGTGTCGCGCAGGCGCGCAGTCAGCACCGTGTCGCCGGGCGGAAACTCCAAAGCCGTCGAAACGAGAGCGCAGAATTGCAACGTAGAGTTCGGATCCACGAAGGCGAAGTTCGTCGACGTGTCCAGCGTACAGGGAAATTGCGATGCGTTAAAGACCGAAAACCGGCACGCAAAGTCGTTGAGGGCGTCGGAGACCTCGCGGCGGAGCGAATAGTCCGGGAGGGGCAGGCCGGGGACGCCCCCTAAACGCGGGAAGGAATTGTCGCAGGGGTCCGAACTCCCGTTGCCCAGATCGCGGTTCGCCTGAATCTGCAGGTCGGGGCGGATGGCGGGATCCGTGGGGCTGTGGTTGAAGGTGCTAGTGCCTACTGGGAGACCGCTGGGTCCCGGTTTTCCCTCGACGAACACGATGAAGCCCGCACCGAACTGGGTGCGGTACACCGTCAGCCCGCCGGAAGTGCCGGCCGGCAGCAGCGGCACCCCGCTGGCGTCCGCGATGCCAAAAGCGGTGACGACCGGGCCGGTGAGCGGCGTCGAAGTCGGGTTCGGGGTCGGAGTCCGCGAAGGCGTCGCAGTTGCCGAGCGCGTGGCCGGCGTTGCACTTGCCGCAGCTGTGGCGGACGCCGTCGCCGAATGCGTTGCGACCGGTGTGGCACTGGCCGTGGGGCTCGACTGGCTCGCTGCCGCAGAAGGCGATGCAGAGGGAGTGAGGGTGGGGGAGTGCGAGGTGCTGGGCGTCGCAGTGGCGATGCTCGCCGATGCCCTGCTTCCGCTGCCGCTGCACGCGGTGCCGAAGAGGCAACTGCTCACAGCCAGCGCCACGCCCACCTGCCGCAAACCCACCGCCATTCGATCCGCACCCGCGCTGCGATTAGTATGGCCTCATCAGGGGGTCAAGCGCGCGCAGCGCGAGCGATCTCTGCTCCCCGCGCCCTCCGGAACCCGCGCCTGCAGGAGGGCCCTTCGGTCATGGAACCATTGCCCGCTTCAGCACGTCGAGAAGTCGAGCAATTTGCTCCTCGCGATTTTTCAGGGCCATTTTCCAGGTACTCGAGTCGGTTTTGTACACCTCTTCGCGGAGATCGGCGTACGTGGCTTCCAGAATTTCGACCAGGAGGCGAATCTGCTCGGGGCTGAGATCGAGCGGCATGGGGCCTCTCCTTTCCGCAGCGCTTTTCCAGCGGCTGCTAGGTGCGCTATTTTCCCAGAGGGGTTCCGGTCTGGAAAGAGGGCCTCGCAAGGCCGACAATGAGCGAGGAGCGAAGATGAACTCCGGGGATCTCGACGGGGAGATGGCCAGAACGCGGGGGGCCCGAGCTGGATCGCGCTCGTGCGGGGCAGGCTCGGGGGTTCGCAAACGCCGCGCGGCGGAGCCGCGCCGACGAATGGAAGCGAGCGTCAGGAGGGGACGTATGCCGATTTTGAGAAAATTACAGGAGCTGCTCGACGCGAACCGCGTCGAGTACGAGGTGGTCACGCACGCTCAGGCGTTTACCGCGCAAGAGATCGCCGCCGCGCAGCACGAATCGGGCAAGGAAATGGCCAAGGTCGTGATCGTGCGGGCGGGCGATGAGTACCTGATGGCAGTGCTGCCGGCCCCGTACCGCGTCGACCTCGGGCGATTGAGCGAGGCGACGGGCATGCGCGATCTCCGGCTGGCGACGGAAGCAGAATTTGCCGATCTCTTTCCCGAGTGCGAGCCGGGCGCCATGCCTCCCTTCGGAACTCTGTACGGGATGCCGGTCTGGGTCGATGAGTCGTTGACCCGCGACCCGCGTATCTTCTTCAATGCGGGCAACCACCGCCAGACGGTGCGCATGAAGTACGCGGATTTCGAGCGGCTGGTGCAGCCGCGCGTGGCCTCGTTCGCGATTCGGAGTTGAGTTCGCTCGCGCTCTTCGGGAGCCCGCAACTTCGGGCGCCGCGAGCGCTGTGGCGCCGGGCCCCATGCGCGCCGGCTGCCGCGAGCGAAGCGGGACCCGGAACCTCGATCAGGCCTGACCCTCGTCTGCGACGTTCAGATTGACGAGCGCGAAGAAGAGCTCGTCCAGGGTGCGATACCGGTAGGGGGCCGGAACCCCCGCTGCGAAATCTTCTGCGCTCATGCTCCAGCCGGAGGTCTCGTCCCCGTACACGGGAAACACCTCGGTGCCCACCTGGAGCAGGGTCGCCGTCACGGATGCGTACCCGCCACTTGCCATCAGTCGTTTCCCCCTTTTTCGATTGGGCCGTGACTGCTAGTCGCAAACCGCACGCCTGGCGGTGGTGCACAGCACATGCCAATTCGACTCGCCGCCGCTTTGCAGAGCGGTTCGCCGAGCGCGGGGGAGCAGCTTGCACCCGGGCCTGACGGGATTGCGCGGACCGAGGCTTGCGCGCTGCGTCACGAGACTTTGCCGACGTCGCGTGTCCGAACCGGAGACGCTCACACGTAGTCCGCGAGGCCGTTGTCTCGGCAGATGCGGCGCATGTGGGCGATTGCGCGGGCTTCGAGCTGGCGGATTCGCTCGCGGCTCACTCCGTACCGGCGACCGATTTCCTCCAGTGTGAAAGGGCCGCCGGGGGCGAACCCGTAGCGCAGGCGGAGGATCTCTCCATCGCGTGGCGGGAGGGAGTTGAGGGCTGCGACCAGGCGCTCTCGGAGATCGCGGCTCTCACTGGCGCAGGCGGGGTCGGTGCTGCTGCTCGCAGCCGCGCGCGAGAGCAGAGGGAACCCCTCATCGTCGGCGGGTGGCGTGTCGAGCGAAATGCAAAGAACGCCGCGCTCCATTCTGCGGGCGTACGCTGTGGGGATCCCGTGTTCCTCGGCGAGGGCGAGGATTTCGGCTTCCGACGCGGCTCCGAGGCCGCGGATCTTGCGCCGCAGCTTCCGGCGAAATTGGCTCCAGTGAACAGGGACGCGGATGGTGGCGCCGAGGTTATCGGCTGCGCGTGCCAGTTGCTGCCAGATCCACCAAACCGCGTAGGTGCTGAATCGAGTGCCGCGGTTCGGGTCGTAGCGCTCGACTGCCCGGATTAAGCCGAGCACGCCTTCTTGCACGAGGTCCAATTCCGAGAGTGTCGGGTGCCGGTAGCGGCGTGCGAGCGCGATCACGAGGCGCAGGTTCCCGCGGACCATTCGGTCGCGCAAGCGGCGGTACTCCTGGAGCTCGGAGTGCAACCGATCGGCAAAGGCCTTCGCGCTCTCGCCGGCTGTGGCGGCTTGCGCCTCCTGTCGCGCCCGCGCCAGCACGCGGATTGCCTCGCGTTCTCGGAACTCTTTCGCGGGATCCACTGCGCTCTTACCTGCTCCCGCGAGTGCGCGGCGGACAAGTGCATGTTCCCCTCGCAGTAATCGGCAGATGGCGCGCCTGCGTCGAACGAGTTGGCGCGCTAGAGCGTCCTCGTCGGCCCGCGACAGCGCGGGATACCGGGTGGCCTCGCGGTAGAAGAAGTCGGTCCGATCTCCGTCCTCGGGGAGCGCTTCGAGATCGCGCGCGGCCACTGTCGCGTATCGTTCCACTGTGGGCCTCGCCTCTCGTAGGAGAGGAGACGTCACGGGCTGCGGCAAATTCGACAGCGCGTGCTGCGGGCACAGGCCCAAGGGCACCTCCGGTTGATTCGTGCGGGTCGGCCGCGGTAGTTACGCAGCCCGGGGGCGAGAGCGG
>JBBIUR010000271.1:0-4970 GCA_037440145.1 Myxococcales bacterium
GAAGCGTCAAGAGCTGGAGCCCATGAATTTTCGGGTTGAGGGCGCGGAGACTCCACCCACGGCTACGCCGGGCATGGTGCGGCGCATCTCGCGCTTTGCGCTCGAGCAGCGCAGCAGGCTTCGCGACGCCGAGCGCGACGGGGTCTACCGGCTGATGTGGGCCATTCTGAAGGAAACGCTGCGCTGCTACCAGCGCAATTACGGGGCGCGGACGGTGCAGGGGCAGCGGCTCTTCCGAGACGCCCACCGCTGGATCTATTCAGACGATCTCTCTTGGCTCTTTTCCTTCGAGAGCATCTGTTTGGTTCTGGGAATCGACAGCGACCGGTTGCGGCGCGAGCTCTCCCGCTGGCGACATCTGAGGGATCGGGCCGAGCAAGGGCAGGTGCGGATGTGACCGAGCCGTTCACTCCGACGCGTTGGCGCTCGACCGGAGATTCCGGTGCGGGCCTGCCTCTGCTCGGAGGAGTTCTCCTTGCCGGTGCCGCAAGCCTTTTCTTGTGGACAGTGATCTCCGTCTGCGCCTGGCTGATCTGCTTTTGATCGAGGTCGCCGTGGGAACCCCTGCGCGCCGGGTGCTGGCGGAAGTTCTGCGGGCGGTTGCCGCACACGCGCAAGCATCGGGAATGAACCGGGCCGAGTTCGCCCGCGCGGCGCGGGCCGCGTTCGACTGCGCGGAACCCGAAGCCATGGAAAAGGCCGGAGGTGTTTCGTACGCGGAAGGCATGCGAATCGTTGGAGGCTGGCTCGCCGACCGCAAATTCACCGACAACGGCAGTCCGATCCCTCTACCGTACCGAGGTCGTGTTTCGTTCACATCTCTCGCAACTGCAGCTCGTTGCGCCAATCCTGCCGCCGCCTTGCAGGCCCTGCGCCGCAGCGGCCATGTGGCTATCGGCCCCGACGGCCGCATCCGGTTGCTGCGGGCAGCGTTCATTCCCGCATCGGCGAGGGGAAGGGCAGCTGCCATCCGCCATGCAGTTTTTGATCTCGTGGGCGCATTGCTGCACAACCTCGGAAAACGCCGGCAACAGGCTTTTTTGCAACGCGCTGCGACCTATGACAACATTCCCGCTGGAAGCCTCGCAGCGATTCGAGCGGGGCTCCGCCGCGAAGGGGAAGAGCTAATGGTGCGGGCAAACGCGCTGCTCTCGCGCCGCGATCGCGACCGGAATCCGCGTGCGGGCAAAGGGCGGCGGACCCGGGTGAGCTTTGGCGTGTACTACTTCGAAGCTCCAGTCCGAAATACTCGGGCCCGGTAGAAAGGAAAATCACCAGGTGCGGGTCGTTCTCGCAGCAGTCCTCGCCTGCGCGATGGTGCTGCCGCTCGGCGGGTGCGCGACCGATGGCGGCGTCGGCGGCACTGGCATTTCGACTCTGCAGGGCAACCTGGTCGACAGCGGTTCCGGCGCAGCTTCCGCGAGTGCGGCTGCCCGTGTCGAAGGCGTGCTGGTCCGTCTCCAAGGTTTCCCCATCCAGACTCTGACAGGACCCGACGGATGGTTTCGCCTTGAGGGCCAGTTCTCCGGCCCCCTCACGGTCGAGTTCGTGGCGCCGCAAGAAGCTCCAACTGCGGTGCCCGTCTTTGTGCCCGCAGGGGGCGAGGTGACGCTCGTCAACGTACGCTTGGATCACGGGTTGCGGCAAGCGCGCCCGGAGCGAATTGACATTGATTTCGAAGCGATCGCGATCACCGACGCGGTTTGCGAGCCGGCAGGTTTCCTGATGGTTCGCGACCGGTCGCTCGACCCGCACGAAATCCGCATCGCTCTCTCAGGGGCGACAAAAATCGAGGAAGACAACCCGACCGGAGAGAAATCTCCGAACTGCCAGACCCTTCGAGCCCAATTCACCCTGCGCATTCAGGGCACCGAGACGGAGGGAGGAATCGCCGCCTCTCGGATCCGGATCATTCGCAGGACGCCCCTCGGACGAGGCGGACAGTTCGGCCTCTGACTTGCCGGGCTCCCTCAGCCTCCGCTGGCCCGCCGCTCTCTCGCCCGCTGCTTCCGCTCGCGCTTCCGCTGCGCCTCGGACTTTGCCTGCTCTCCCCGCTCGGTCAGCTCGATAATCGAGAGCAGCGCCGCGTCACCGCGGCGCCGGCCCATCTTCACGATTCTCGTATATCCGCCTGGACGGTCGCGAAAGCGAGGGCCCACTTCCTCGAACAGCTTTCGGACCACCGCCTTGCGCCGGATGAAAGCCAGCGCTTGCCGCCGCGCGTGCAGCGTTCCCCGCTTGGCCAACGAGATCATCCGCTCCGCAAGTGGCCGAATTGCTTTTGCCTTCGCATCGGTGGTCTGGATGCGCTCGTGTTCGATGAGCGCCGCAACGAGATTCCGAAACAAGGCCCGGCGGTGGGCACTCGTCCGGCTCAGCTTCCGGCCCCCTTTCAAGTGCCGCATGATCGCGCTCCAGATCCGGCCTCAGGCGTTTTCCCGCTCTCTGGCCAACCGGGCATCCAGTTCCTCGCGGCTCGGGAAATTCTCCAGCTTCATACCGAAGTCGAGCCCCATCTCGCGCAAAAGTTCCTTGATCTCGTTCAGCGATTTCCGGCCGAAGTTCTTCGTCTTCAGCATTTCCGCTTCGGTGCGCTGCACGAGCTCCCCGATGTATTTGATGTCGGCGTTTTGCAGGCAATTGGCCGCGCGCACCGACAGCTCCAGCTCGGCCACCGGCCGGAACAGGTTTTCGTTGAGCGAGGGGCCTTTCTCGGCCTCCACCTGGGCTTCCTCGGGCTGTTCCTCGAATGTAATGAACACCGAGAGCTGGTCCTGCAGAATTCGCGCGGCGTACGCCACCGCGTCGTCCGGCCGCACGGTGCCGTCAGTCCACACCTCCAGCGTCAAGCGATCGTAGTCCGCCCGCTGGCCGACCCGCGCGTTCGTCACCGTGTAATTGACCTTGCGAATCGCAGACAAAATCGCGTCGATTGGGATCGTGCCGATCGGCGCCCCCTCCTCCTTGTTGCGCTCTGCCGGGACGTATCCCCGTCCCGTCTTGATCGTGAGCTCCGCCTCGAGCTTGCCGTCCTTCGAAAGAGTAGCGATGTGCTGGTTGGGGTTGAGGATTTCGACGTTCGGCCCGGCAATCAGATCGCCCGCCGTGACGACGCGTTCTCCCTTGGCCTCGATGCGCGCGGTTTCCTGCGTCCCGTCGTGGAGCTTCACGCGGACTTCCTTCAGGTTCAACACGATGTCCGTGACATCCTCCCGCACGCCGGGGATCGTGGAAAACTCGTGGAGGACGTCTTTGATCCGCACGGCTGTGATCGCCGCGCCTTGGAGCGACGAGAGCAAGATTCGGCGGAGCGAGTTTCCAATTGTAATCCCGAAGCCGCGTTCGAGCGGCTCGACGACAAACTTTCCGTATGCAGCGCTCAAGGTGTCCGAGTCGATCTCGACCCTCGGTTTGATCAGATCCCGCCAGTTCCGTTGCGGTTGCATCTCTTCGACCTCCACAGGCGACCGAGAATTTCTCGCGCCTCCTACTTCGAGTACAGCTCGACGACGAGCTTTTCGTCGATCGGCGCGGTCAGATCGGCCCGCGATGGGAGGGCAGCGACGCGGCCAGCAAAGGCCTCGTGCTGCACCTGCAACCACTCCGGGACGCCGCGCCGCTCAGCTTGGGCCATCGCGTCTTGAATCCTCGCAATCTTCCGCGACCTCTCCCGCACCGAGATTACGTCGCCCACTCGGACCAAGTACGACGGAATGTCCACCTTGCGCCCGTTGACCATGAAATGGCCGTGGCGAACCAGCTGCCGCGCTTCGGCGCGGGAGGTGGCGAAGCCCATTCGGTACACGATGTTGTCGAGCCGGCGCTCGAGAAGCCGGAGCAGCGCCTCGCCCGTGATGTCTCGCGACCGCTCTGCCATTTCGAAGCAGCGGCGGAACTGCCGCTCGAGCAACCCGTACATGCGTTTGAGCTTCTGCTTCTCGCGGAGCTGCATCGCGTATTCGGAGAATTTCGCCCGTGCCTGGCCGTGTTCGCCCGGCGGGTAGTTGCGCCGCTCGATGGCGCACTTTTCGGTAAAGCACCGGTCCCCTTTCAGAAACAGCTTCAGCCCTTCGCGCCGAAACAGCCGGCAAACGGAGTCACGGTAACGGGCCACGCGCGATCCTCCTCTCGCTCAAACACGGCGCCGCTTCGGCGGCCGGCAGCCGTTGTGGGGAATGGGCGTCACGTCCTTGATCACGGTGATCGCGAAGCCGGTACCCTGCAGGGAGCGCAACGCGGACTCGCGCCCCGGCCCCGGGCCCTTGACGAACACCTGGACGCTGCGCATCCCGCAGTCCAACGCCTTTTTGGCCGCGCTCTCGGCTGCCAACTGCGCAGCGAACGGGGTTCCCTTGCGGGAGCCCTTGAAACCGACGGAGCCCGCGCTCGCCCAGGCGATGACATTGCCCACCGGATCCGTGATCGTAACGATGGTATTGTTAAAGGTAGAGTGAATGTGAACAATGCCCTCGCTTACGAACTTCTTGCCGCGCTTCCGCTTCGGCGCTTGCTCCGGAGCCTGGGCCTCTCCAGAAGCGGGCATGCCAGCCCGGTTGTTCTTGGCCATCGTCGTTCCCCTGCTTCCTCGTCACCCTTTCGCCGGCGGTGGCTTCTTTCCTGCCACGGTTTTGCGCGGGCCCTTGCGCGTGCGCGCGTTCGTGTGAGTCCGCTGGCCGCGCACAGGAAGGTTTCTCCGGTGGCGGAGGCCGCGATAGGTGCCGAGGTCCATGTACCTCTTGATGTTCATCGCCACCTCGCGCCGGAGGTCTCCTTCGACCTTGTACCCCTGATCGATCACCTGCCGCAGCCGCACCACCTCGTCGTCCGTGAGGTCATCCGACTTCTTCCGCTGGTCCACACCGGCCGCGTTCAGAATGCGGCGCGCAGAACTGCGGCCAATGCCGTAGATATAGGTAAGCGCCACCTCCATGCGCTTGTTTCTCGGCAACTCGACTCCCGCGATTCGCGCC
>JBBIUR010000272.1:0-1632 GCA_037440145.1 Myxococcales bacterium
GGAGGGCCCCGGCGGACCGGTCAAGGCGTTTCCCGCCTCGCGGGGTAGTACTCTACCGTTTTCCGCAGTCCCTCTTCCAGGGGCGTCCTCGGCACCCAGCCCAACACCTTCCCCGCGAGTGCCGGGTCGATCGCACTGCGTCTCTGCTCCCCTGGGCGCGCCGGCCCATGGCGCGCGATACAGGAGCTCCCGCAGGTCGCCCGCAGTAAGAGGAACAGCTCGTTGACACTCGTCTCGCGCCCCGTGCCGATATTCAGTGGCCCGCAGTAATCGCGCTCTAGGGCTGCGAGATTCGCCTCCACGACATCTCCCACGAACACGTAGTCTCGCGTCTGCTCTCCGTCCCCATAGATGACGGGCGGCTCTCCTCGGAGCATCTTCTCCGCGAAGATGGCGACCACACCAGCCTCTCCATGCGGATCCTGCCGGGGTCCGTACACGTTTGCGTAGCGAAGCGCCGTGTACCGAATTCCGTACTCCGCGAAGTAAAAGAACAGATAGTGCTCGCCCGCAAGCTTGCTGACGCCGTACGGCGACACCGGCGCCGTCGCATGCTCTTCAGGCGCGGGAAACTGGCGCTGCTCCCCGTAAATCGCTCCGCCCGACGAAGCAAAAAGCACCCGCCGGAGGCCGTATCGCCGCCCGATCTCGAGCAGGTGGACGAGCCCGAGGATGTTGACCCTGGCATCGAACACAGGGTCGCGCACCGAGCGCCGGACATCCATTTGCGCGGCGTGGTGGCTCAGCACCACCGGACGCTCGCGCGCAAACACGCTTTCCATCTCGGGGGAACAGATATTCAGTTCGTAAAACCGCGCCGCGGGCGGGACGTTCTCGCGCCTCCCAGTGCTCAAATCGTCCACGACCGCGATTTCATGGCCGCGGGCCGCATACGCTTCGGCGACGTGGGAACCGATAAACCCGGCGCCACCGGTCACCAGGATTCGCACTTCACTTGCCCTTTCCCAGCAACAGCTCTCGAAAGTAAGCGATGGTCCGCACCAACCCATCCTCCAGGCTAACCTTCGGTTCCCAGCCCAGCAGCTTCCTGGCCTTGGAAATATCCGGTTGGCGGATGTGGGGGTCGTCTTTCGTGCGCTCATCCTCGGGCACGACGAACTCGATGGGCGAGGTCGTACCCGTCAACCGCTGCACCGTCCGCGCGAACTCGAGGATGGTCATCTCCTGGGGATTGCCCAGGTTGACCGGCTCGACCTCGTCCGATTCCAGCAACCGCACCATGCCTTCGACCAGGTCGCTCACATAGCAAAAGCTCCGCGTCCGCGAACCGTCGTCGTACACGGTGATTGGTTCCCCCCGGATGGCTTGTGCGATGAAGTTGGTCACGACCCGGCCGTCGTCGGGCCGCATCCGCGGCCCGTACGTGTTGAAGATCCGGCAGATTCGCGTGTCGACGCCGTGGTATCGATGATACGCCATGGTCATTGCCTCGGCGAAGCGCTTCGATTCGTCGTACACCCCGCGAGGACCAGTGGGGTTGACATTTCCCCAGTACGTCTCGGACTGAGGATGGACCAGAGGATCGCCGTATACTTCCGACGTCGAGGCGAGGAGAAACCGCGCTTTCTTCGCGCGCGAGAGCCCGAGGGCCTTGTGCGTTCCCAGCGCGCC
>JBBIUR010000272.1:1642-4962 GCA_037440145.1 Myxococcales bacterium
ACGTCGGGATCGGTTTGCGGAGATAATCGACCGGGCTCGGCAAGGAGGCCAAGTGCAGAATCGCATCGACCGGGCCATCGACGTAGACGTACTCGACGATGTCATGCTTGAGAAAGCGGAATCCCTCCCGGCCGAACAGGTGCGCGATATTCCGAGGGTGGGAGGTGCTCAGGTTATCGATCACCGTGACGCGGTTGCCATCTTCCAGCAGCCGCTCCGCCAGATGCGAGCCGATAAAGCCGGCGCCTCCCGTGATCACGATGTGACAGCCGGTCATGGAAACACGGGGCGGCGTCCGATGGAGTAATAGATGAAGCCGTGGCGCCGCATATCCTCCGGATCGTAGAGGTTGCGGCCGTCGAAGATCACCGGATGCTTCATGAGCGCGCGCATTCGCTCGAAGTCGGGGCGGCTGAACTCTTTCCACTCCGTAACGATCAGCAGCGCGTCCGCTCCCTCCAGGGCCTCGTAGTTCACTCGGTGGTACGTGACTCGATCGCCGAAAATTCGCCGCGCTTCTTTCATCGCCTCCGGGTCGTGCACGTGAACCTGCGCCCCGGCTGCGAGCAAGCTCTCGATGATCACGACCGACGGTGCCTGCCGCATGTCATCGGTTCGCGGCTTGAACGCCAGGCCCCACACGGCAAAGCGCATCCCGCGGAGGTAGTCCCCGAAGTGGCTTTTCACTTTTTCCACCAGAATCTGCTTCTGCCTCTCGTTCACCTCCTCCACGGCTTTGAGCAGCTGAAAGTCCAGACCGTGTTCCGCTGCGGTTCGCACGATCGCGCGCACGTCTTTCGGAAAGCAGGAACCGCCATATCCTACTCCTGGAAAGAGAAAGTGCTGACCAATCCTGCGATCGAATCCGACTCCGCGGCGGACCTCGTGGACGTCGGCCCCGACCCGCTCGCAGAGGTTGGCGATCTCGTTGATCAGCGAAATGCGAGCTGCGAGCAGGGCGTTCGCCGCATACTTGGTCATCTCCGCGCTTTCCGGGCTCATGACGACAATGGGGTGCTCGGTGCGCACGAAGGGCGCGTAGATCTCTTTCAAGATTCGCGTCGCGCGCTCGCTCGTGGTGCCGATCACCACGCGGTCGGGCTTCATGAAGTCTTCGATCGCGGCACCCTCCTTGAGGAACTCCGGGTTCGACGCGACGTCGAAGGGGTGCTGCGTGCGCGAGGCCACGATCTGCCGGATGCGCGCCGCCGTACCGACAGGCACGGTGCTTTTCGTCACGATCAAGCGGTATCCATCCATGTGCTCCGCAATCTCGGCAGCGGCTCGGATGACGGCCGCTAGGTCTGCACTTCCGTCCGAGCTCTCCGGAGTCCCCACAGCAATGAAACACACCGTCGACTGCCGGACTGCTTCGCCGATGTCGGTGGTGAAAGAAAGGCGGCCCTCTTCGACGTTGCGCTCGATCAGCTCCTGCAACCCTGGCTCGTAGATCGGCACAACGCCCCGGCGCAGCATGTCGATCTTCGCGGCATCGATGTCGACGCAAACCACGTCGTTTCCGCTTTCGGCGAAACAAGTTCCCGCTACCAAGCCGACGTAACCCGTTCCGATGACGCAGATTCTCACAGCTCCCCCCTCGTGTGCGGCAGGAACCGGACCGGGGGACACGACTCCGGCCCGCCCTGCGCTTCATCGCCGGCGCTCGCCCCGCTACGCGAGGCACTCGGCCAGAGCACGATAGAAAAAAGGGTCTGCGAAACCGCGCTTCGCAGACCCTTTGCATCGACCTGCCGCATCGCCGCCGTCCCATCCGTATAACGGCACCCAGCGGCGAAGTCAAAAGAAGACCCGCGCGCCCAGTCTGGCGGTCACCCGTCGATATCCGTAAGGCTCAGAAACTGGCGATACCGGCGCTCGATCTCCTCGCCGGTGAGAGTGCGCAGGCGTTTTAAGCCAAAGTCCTCCACGACGAACGAGGCAAGGACGCTGCCGTAAACGATCGCTTGTCGGATCCCTCGCTCGGAAAAATCGCCGGAGCGAGCCAAGCAGCCCATGAACCCTCCGGCAAACGTATCCCCTGCCCCTGTAGGATCGAACACGTCTTCGAGCGGAAAAGCGGGAACCGCAAAAACCGAGTTCGGCGCGAACTGGATCACCCCGTACTCCCCCCGCTTGATCAGAATGCTCCGCGGTCCCATTTGTAGCAAGCGCCTTGCAGCTCGCACAATGTTGTGCTCCGCGCTGAGCAGGCGCGCTTCTTCGTCGTTGATGATCAGGACGTCGACGCGGCGCAAAAGCTCCTCCAACTCCGCTCGCGAACCCTCGATCCAGTGGTTCATCGTGTCACAGCCCACAAGCTCCGGAGCAGAAAGCTGATCGAGTACCATCCCCTGCAGCCGCGGGTCGATGTTGGCGAGAAAGACGTGCTTTGCGTCCCGATACTCGGCCGGCAGTTCGGGGCGGAAATCCGAGAATACGTTGAGCTCCAGGGCGATCGTATCCCGGATGTTCATGTCTTCGTGATACGCACCCACCCACCGGCCTGTTCGCCCGCGGCGCACTTGGACACCCGAAAGATCGATGCAGCGAGATCGCAGCCACGCCAGTTCCTCCGAGGGAAAGTCCTCGCCCACTGCTGCCACCATCCGCACGGGTGCGAAAAAGCTCGCAGCCACGGAAAAATACACGGCCGCTCCCCCCAGCGTGAGATCCACGGAGCCGTGCGGGGTGCGGATCGAGTCGAAAAAGACCGAACCGACGACCACGATACTCACTCGATGTCCCCCAGGTACTTGCCGACCAGCGGTCGCAGATCCTCCCGGACCTGCCGAGGGATGCACCGCGGATCCGTGACCACGGCGTTCTGCAAGGCGGTCGCACACGGACACGAGCGCGCGCCGGGCAGCCCGGAGGCGAGCGAAGCGACGATGCGGCGCGCCAACTTCACGTTGGCGGCCAGAACGCGCAGCACCTCCTCGATCGCCACATCGCCAGCCTCGGCATTCCAACAGTCATAATCCGTCACCAGGGCCAGCGTGGCAAAACAGATCTCGGCCTCGCGGGCCAGCTTTGCCTCCTGCGCGTTCGTCATGCCGATCACGGTGCCGCCCCAGTTCCGGTACAAGTTCGACTCCGCCCGGGTAGAAAACTGCGGCCCCTCCATGCAGATGTACAGCCCGCCGTCGTGGACCCGCGCTCCCTCAGCTACCGCCGCCTGCACCAGAGCGCGCCGCAGGACTTCGCAAAAGGGATCGGCAAACATGGCATGGGCGACGATCCCGTTTCCGAAGAACGTGCTGGGGCGGTGCCGGGTTCGGTCGATCAATTGGTCCGGAACCACCACGTCCCCGGGATGCACG
>JBBIUR010000273.1:0-4933 GCA_037440145.1 Myxococcales bacterium
TTCGTCAACGGTACGTTTCGCAAGGCCCCGAGCGTGTGGCGCCTCTTGAGCGATGCGGGCAGGCGCGTCGCAGTCTTCGGCCTTCCCGGAACGTATCCGCCTGAGCCGGTCCATGGCTGCATGGTGAGCGGGTTCGACACTCCCGTGACGGCGCGTGCCAACCGCTCTTTTGTCTATCCCCCCGAGCTCGCGGCCGAGGTGATTCGGCTCGGAGGGTTCACGTTCGCCGATTTCCAGGAGTACGATTGGGGGGCAGACTGGTGTGCGCGCGCTCTCTGCAGTCTGTTGCGCGGGATCGAAAGCAAAGAAAAGCTAGTTCGCGAGCTGGCGCGGCGCGACCGCTGGGACTGTCTGTTCTTGCTCTTCGGCGAGACCGACACGGTAGCGCACCACTTTTGGCATTTTGCCGATCCCAACTCGCCGCGCTTTGACCCGCGTGGGGCGGAGCGGTTCGGAGACGCGTTGGAGCGGGTTTATGCAGCAGTGGACGCCGCAATTGGCCGGATCCTGGAAATCATCGGGCCAGACGTGAGGGTGTTAGTCGTGTCCGACCACGGGTTCGGAGGCGCCGGGACAAAGGTGTTGCACCTGAATCGGTGGCTGGAGGAACAAGGCTGGCTTCGGTTCGGTGCAAGTAGGCAGTGGAACCCTGTGGTAGCGAGCAAAAAGGTCCTGCTGCGCGCAATTCCCCACCGGTTGCAGGCGGCGTTGTTCCGTGTGTGGGCGGGTGCCCTTGCGGGGAGGGTCGAGTCGAGTGCGCGCTTTGCCGGCATCGATTGGGACCGGACTCGGGCGTTTTCCGAAGAGCTGAATTACTTCCCGAGCATTTGGCTGAACCGCGCGGGCCGGGATCGGCGGGGAACCGTGAGTTCCTCCGAGGCGGAACGCGTGCGCGAGGAAATCGCCGCCGCGCTCCGCGAGTGGCGCGATCCCGATGGCGCGCGGGTGGTGCGCTGCGTGTGGCGGCGCGAAGAGATTTACGAAGGCCCCTGGATCGACTTTGCGCCGGACCTGGTTCTGGAGCTGGAAGAGCCAGGCGGCTATTCGTATTCGTGCTTGCCGAGCAATGGAATCTCTGGGCCCGCGATCCTTTGCCTTCCGTCTCGCCTGTCGCGTGGGGGCAAGCGGTTCGGCACGAGTGGCACCCATCGCCGCGACGGCATGTACCTCTTGTATCCCGCGCCCAGCGGCATCTCGGGGGTGCAGCGGCGAAGCATCCTTGACATGGCGCCCACAGTTTTAGCCCTCTGCGGACTGCGGCGGCCCGCTTGGATGGAAGGTGAGCCTCTGGTGCCAGTGGAGGCTGAGAAGAAGTCGCTGGTGGCAAATGCGGCCGTCGAGAGCCCATACACGCCCGCGGAGGCGGCGAGCATCGAAGAAAAGCTTCGCGCACTCGGGTATCTCGGGTGAAGACCGGCGGGAGAAGGAAATACAGAGTCGCTATGGTGGCGGCGAGCCCGTTCCCCTCGCCGCGCGGGTCGCAGGTTTTCATTCGCGAACTGGCGGAGGCACTGGCGCGCGACGGCCACGTTATCCATGTCGTCTGTTACGCCGTCAGCCCGGAGTGGGTGCCGAGTGAAGGCGTCGTCGTACACCCTGCGTCGCGCTTTCGCAGCGGCCAGTATCTCTATGGTCCGAGCTTTCGGCGTCTCGGGCTCGATCTGCTCCTTCTGCGAGAGCTGTACCGCACCGTGCGGAGGGAGCGCATCGACCTCGTGCACGCGCACAATTACGAAGCGCCGCTGATCGCCTACGGGGTCCGAGCACTGACCGGGGCTCCAGTTGTGTACCACGCGCATAACGTGATGAGCGACGAGCTCCCACAGTATTTTGGGTGCCGAGCCGCCCGGGTGGCAGCGCAGCTTGCTGCCTGGATTCTAGACCGCACCGTGCCCCGTTGGGCAGATGCAGCGATCGCGCTGTCTCCGCGGACGGAGGCGTGGCTGCGGGAGCGCGGGGGGCGGTTCGGAAATCTCGTCGTGGTCCCTCCGGGAGTGACGTTGGAGCCAGCGGACCCCGAGCCGCCGGCAGAAGTTCTCGCACCGGGCAAGGTCATCGCATACGCGGGAAATCTCGACCCGTATCAGGAGGTGCCGCTCCTGCTCCGCGCGATGGTTCTGGTCCTGCGGCGCGAGCCAGGGGCACGATTGGTCATTGTGACGCACGGACCGGACACTTCTGTTGCCCGTGCGGCGGAGCAGCTTGGAGTGGCGCAGGCGGTGCGGGTCGTCGTGGCGCAGGGGTTCCAGGAGGTCCGGCGGTGGATGCGCATGGCGGAGGTCCTGGTGTGTCCCCGCCGGTCGTGGTCTGGCTTTCCCATCAAACTGCTGAATTACATGGCTGCGGGGCGGCCGGTGATCGTTGGGGACGGGGTGGCGTCAGCGGTGGCTTGCAGTCCTCTCGTGCGGTTTCCCGACGGCGACCCGAGGGGCTTGGCGGAGGCGATTCTGGGACTTTTCGCGAACCGGCCGGAGGCGGCAGAACTGGGACGAAAGGCCCGGGAGTGGGTCGCCACGCGACACGCGTGGTGCGACATAGCAGCCCGGGTCACGGAGGTGTACGACCGGGTGATCCAGGCGGGGCGGGTTGCACAAGAGCCCTTGCGCCAATGCGAAAAAAAGTTGAAAAAAGTACCCAATTGGGGGTTGATTACCCGTGGGGGGTTGTCACCGGATGCGAGCCGACCGACGCCAGAGTGACAAGCCGGGGACTCCGATGCAGGTGCGCCGCGTCTTCTTCTCTGTCTTGGTGGCGGCTTTATTGCCGGTCTTTTTAGGCCCGATTGGCTGCGTGCACCGCAGGCCGGCGCCACCCTTGCCGCCGCTGGATTCCGTGCGGCCCGTCGCTCCGGCCGGGGAGTACAGGATCCAATCCGGGGATATTTTGCGAATCAAGTTCGCCTATCACCACGCCCACGACGTCAAGCTGCCGGTACGCCCCGACGGAAAGATTGCGCTGGACGTTACCGGGGAGATCCAGGCTGCGGGCCTGACCGCTAGGGAGCTCGAACAAGAGATCGCCAGGCGCGCGTCCGAGACGCTGCGGGAGCCCGAGGTCACGGTCATCGTCGCTGAGCTCGCGCAGCAGAAAGTGTACGTGGGTGGGGAGGTACGGGCCCCCGGCTTCGTGGCGTACCGGCCGGGGCTGACGCCCATGCAGGCGATTCTCGATCGCGGCGGGTTTACCGATACGGCGCGAATCGACAGCGTGCTGTACATCACCCCGGGTGAAGAAGAGTACCGGGCACTCCGCCTCGACCTGACCGATGTCGTCGAACACGGTGCCAGCGAGCCGGTCACCTTGGGCGCGAACGACGTGATTTACGTGCCGCGGACTTTCATAGGCGACGCGGGCACGTTCGTTCGACTTTATATTCGCAACCTTCTCCCCATTCCGACGCGCGTCGGATTGGTGCCATGACGTTTTCCAGCCGATAAGGGCGATGGCGGGTCGCAATCATTCGAACCACGGGAACGGCTCCGAAGGCAAGCCCAACGGCGAGAGCGCTGCCCCAGCCAGCAGCGAGCAAGTTCGGGAGGTCCTGCACGTCCTGTTCAAGCGCTGGCGGCTTGCCGCCACTCTTTTTATCTTGGTCGCGCTGCCGGGGCTGATCGTCGCTTCGCTGCGCCCGCCTCTGTACGTAGCCACCGCAAAAGTGCTGATCAGCACGGATCGAGCGGACCTCACGATCCAGCCAACGGATCTCACTCGCGTGACGACCATTAACTTGAACGAATCCGTTGTGAACTCGGAGGTGCACATCATCAAAAGTCGGGAGTTGCTGGAAGAGGTCGCGCAAGATTTGCTCTCCGGGCGGCTCGACGGGAACGGCTTCGGCAATCACGGGACTAGCGGTCGGCCCAAAGCGCAGGTGCGCCTCGGAAGGCAGGTTCTCCGGTTGGCCAACGCGCTTGCCGTAACTCCCATCCGCAGTTCGAACGTCATCCAGATCGACTATCGGGCCTCGGATCCGAAGACCGCGGCCCGTATCGTGAACCGCGTCGTCGACCGCTACCTCAGCCGACATGCCAAGGTCCACGGTGCCAAGGGCCTGATGCGCTTTTACGAGGAGCAGCGGCGCACGCTGGAGGAAAACGTGCGGCGGG
The DNA here is from genome assembly GCA_037440145.1 of Myxococcales bacterium. Classification (GTDB taxonomy): domain Bacteria; phylum Desulfobacterota; class Binatia; order HRBIN30; family BPIQ01; genus JBBIUR01. Next base: position 4,107 of record JBBIUR010000273.1, read on the forward strand.
CAGAGAGCGCGCTCCGAGAGTTCGCCGACCGGGAAGGCATCGTCGACCCCAAGGCGGAGATTGAAACGGCGGTTCGCTTCATCGCCGAGACGGAGGCGGCGCTCCGGGCGACCAATGCGGCCATCAGCGGTGCCGAGGAGAAAATTCGCGCGATCCGAGAGCAAATCGCGGAGCAACCGCCGACCGTGAAGAAGTGGGAATACGTCGACATCAATCCCGTGGTTACCACGCTGACCGAGCAGCTGGCTGAGCGGCAAGTGGACCGCATTGCGCTGCTCCGCAAGTACACGGAGAAGGACCGGCACGTGCGGGACAACGCGGAGGAAATCGCTGAGCTGGAGCGCCGCCTGAACGAGGAGTTGCAGGCGAGGCCCACCGTGTCCGGCCGGCAGGTTCTAGGTCGCAACCCGATTCGCGAGGACCGAACGAGGGTCCTCTTGGAGCTGGAAAGCACGCTGAGGGAGCAGCGAGCTCGGAGAGCCACTCTCGAGGAGCAGCTCAACGCGGCCTCGCGGCATCTGGTACAGCTGCGGGCGAAGAGCCTCGAATACGACCGGTTGAACCAGGAGGTGAAGAACTGGCGTGCGACCTACGAGCTTTACCTGAAACGCCAGGAAGAAGCGCGGGTCTCGGAAGCGATGGATCGGGAGGAAATGGTGAATGTGGAGGTGGTGCAGAGGCCGGCGCTGCCGCTGCCGCGTGCGGACAACCGGCAGAACTCGGCTTTGCTGGCTCTGCTGTCCGGCCTGGTGGTCAGCATTGCGGGGACCTTCGGGGTGGAGTACTTGAACCGACCCCTCAAGTCGGAGCGGGACGTGGAGCGCTAT
>JBBIUR010000274.1:0-2598 GCA_037440145.1 Myxococcales bacterium
CCCGCCGACTTGGAGCACACAGAGGAGCTAGGTTGCCTCGAGGGTGCGGATCCGGATGCGGTGAGCGAAACCGCTTTGAAGCGCGGCCTGACCCAGGTCGGGACTCTCGGATCGGGGAACCACTTTCTGGAGGTTGGCTACGTCGACGAGGTTTACCGCCCTGAGATTGCGGCGCGCTTGGGAATCGAACTGGGGCGGGTCACGGTGATCATCCACTCGGGATCCCGTGGGTTGGGCTACCAGACGTGCGACGATTACTTGCGCGTCATGGCGCGCGCCATGGAGAAGTACCATATCCGCGTCCCCGACCGGCAGTTGGCGTGCGCTCCGATCCGTTCTCCGGAAGGCCAGCGCTACGTCGCCGCAATGGCGTGCGCAGCGAACTATGCGTGGGTGAACCGGCAGGTCATGATGGCGCTCGCGCAGCGCGTGTTTCTGGAAGTGCTCGGCGTGGGCCCGCGGGAGCTCGGATTTCGCCTCGTCTACGACGTGTGCCACAACATCGCGAAATTCGAAGAACACGAAGTGGACGGAGCTCGCCGGCGCCTGTGCGTGCATCGCAAAGGAGCAACCCGGGCCTTTGGCCCTGGGCATCCGGCGATTCCCGAAAGCTTGCGGGCGATTGGCCAGCCGGTCCTGATTCCCGGAGACATGGGCCGCTATTCCTTCCTGCTGGTCGGCACGCAGGAGGCGATGCGGGAGACTTTCGGCAGCACGTGCCACGGCGCGGGGCGAGTTTTGAGCCGGGCGGAATCGAAGCGCCGCAGTCGCGGGCTCGATCTCGATGCGGAGCTGGCGCAGCGCGGGGTCACCGCGCGCTACGAGGGGCGCGGAACGCTGGCCGAGGAGATGCCGTACGCTTACAAGGATGTCGCCGAAGTCGTCGACGTAATGGAGAATGCCAAGGTGAGCTTGAAGGTGGCGCGCTTCAAGCCGTTCGCCGTGATCAAGGGCTGAGGCCACTGCGGAATGTAATGAAAGCAGAGACCACGATTTTTTACGACGTCGACACGCAGCGGGACTTCATGCACCCGAGCGGCGCGTTGTCTGCGCCGGGCGCGGAGCGAATTCTGCCGCGGCTTGCGGCCCTCACGCGGCTTGCCCGGCAAGCCGGGGTGCGCATCGTCGGCTCGGTGGATCGCCATTTTCCCGGCGACTCCGAGCTTCGGAGCGCCGGTGGGCCGTATCCCGAGCATTGCATGGACGGGTCGCCGGGCCAGAAGAAGGTGGATGCGACCGCGCCCGAGGCCCCGATCTGGGTGGAGAACCGCGAGTACCCGGCCGAGGAACTGGACCGCCTGCTGGCCGGGAAAGGCGAGGTTTTCATTGAGAAGCAGCGGCTGGACGTGTTCGAGGGCAACCGGAACGCCCGGGCGGTGCTCGATCGCTTGCTCCGGGGCATGGCCGACGTGGTTGTCTATGGAGTGGTCACCGAGATTTGCGTGGATCTCGCGATCCGGAGGCTGCGGGAATGGCCGGTGCGGCTCCACGTCCCCACGGACGCGATCGCGGCTCTGGATGCGAAGGGTGAAGCGGAGGCTCTCGAGCGCTGGACCCAGTGGGGCGTGGAGCTGACGAGCGTGGCGGAAATCGAGCGGCGACTGCGCCCTGGCGGGAGCTGACCGCGGAGGCCGGGTTCGCCGGCAGCGTGCGGCGGCGAGGCGAACCGGGTGGTGCAGGGCAGGACCGTGCGTCCGGCGCGCCGCCGCCCACGGCGTCGATTGCAGGGGGGAGAGACCATGGCGGAGTATCGAATCGAAACAGACAGCATGGGGGAGATGCGCGTGCCCGCCAATGCTTATTACGGAGCACAGACGGCGCGCGCTGTGGAGAACTTTCCGATCTCCGGGCTGCGCTTTCCGCGCCGCTTTTTGCGCGCTCTAGGCCGGATCAAAGTTGCAGCGGCGCGGGCGAACGCGCGGCTCCAACTTCTGGACGAGCGCCGGGCGAGAGCGATCGAACAGGCGGCGCTCGAGGTTGCCGATGGGAAGTTCGATGGGGAATTCGTCGTCGATGTGTTCCAGACCGGGTCGGGAACCTCGACGAACATGAACGCGAACGAGGTGATTGCCGCGCGCGCGATCGAGATTCTGGGGGGCGCTCGAGGGGACAAGTCGCTGATCCATCCGAACGATCACGTGAACATGGGACAGAGCACGAACGATGTGTTCCCGACAGCGATCCACCTCGCGGCGCTGGACGGAATCGAGGAAAAGCTGCTGCCGGCGCTCCGCAAGCTGGCTGCTGCCTTCGAGGCAAAGGCCGAGGAATTTGCGGACGTAGTCAAAGCCGGCCGGACGCACTTGCAGGACGCAGTGCCGGTTACGCTGGGGCAGGAGTTTTCCGGTTATGCGGCGGTCATCCGCCACGGCATCGCGCGCATGGAAAATGTCCGCGCGCACCTGGCGGAGCTGCCGATCGGAGGCACGGCCCTGGGCACCGGGCTCAACGCGCATCCGGAATTCGCGGTGCGCGTGATCGCAGAGCTGCGGGTCCTGACCGGGCAGATGGTGCGCCGCGCCGACAACGCGTTCGAGGCCATGCAGAATCGCGATGCCTGCGTGGAAGCTTCGGGGGCCCTGAAAGCGATCGCGGTTG
>JBBIUR010000274.1:2684-4902 GCA_037440145.1 Myxococcales bacterium
GCCGGGAAAGGTGAATCCCGTGATTCCTGAAGCCGTCAACATGGTCGCGGCGCACGTGATCGGCAACGATGCCGCGATCACGATCGCGGGCCTGAACGGCAACTTGGATCTCAACGTGATGATGCCGGTGATCGCCTACAACCTGCTGGAAAGCATCGAGCTGCTGGCAAATGCCTCGGACGTCCTCGCCGAGAAGTGCGGCAGTGGCATCCGGGCGAACGCGGAGCAATGTCGGCTGTATGCGGAGAAGACCGCCGCTCTGGTGACAGCGGTGGCGCCGGTGATCGGCTATGACCAAGCGGCCAAGATTTTCAAAAAGGCGCTCGAGGAAGACAAGCCGATTCGGCAGGCGATCCTTGAAGCGGGCCTCATCCCGGAGCAGCGCCTCGCTGAGATCCTGGATTTGAAAAAGCTCACCCGAGGCGGGCGGGCGTGAGGCAGTAGCAGTTCCCCTAGCCCGCTCGCGGTAGGTTTCGGTCAGTTCCGGACTTCCACGGTCTTCGTGTCTGTGTCCGTGCGGTGATCTGCGGCTTCCACGTTCGCGGTGAATTGCAAAGCGGAGCCGCTAGGCGTGTCGGCACGGACTCGGTGCGTCACCTTGATGGTCAATTTTCCAGGTGCCGGTATGCTCGGAACGTTCCAGGATAGTTCGACCATCCCGCCGTTTGTTCGGACTGCAGATGGCCCTGGAATGGCGGAGACGAACTGTGCCGCGTCGGGCCCTGTGAGGGTGATGGCGACGTTGCGTGCTGTCGACCCGCTGTTGTCCACGTTCAGCGTCGACTTCAGCAGGGTGCCCGCGACCACGCGCTTTACGGTCGTCAGAGCGATCCGGAAAGAGCCGGCCTTCGTGGGGCCCGTCCGGACGGTGCCCGAGAACGAGGCCTGGGCGTAATTTCCCTGGTCATCGGTCACGCTGGCCTGGTTGGTCAGAAACACCCCCGGGGGCGTGGTGGGGTCGAGCTCGGCCTGGATCAGAATGAGACTGCTCCCGCCCGGGGCCATACGGCCGATCCGGTACGTCAGCGCGCTGCCATCGCGCTCGGCCGGCGGCGGCAGGGACTGCAAGAACTGGAGCCCAGCCGGCAGGACGTCGGTGATGCGGACGCCCGTGGTTTCGGCAACGCCGATGTTTCGAACCTTGATCATGTAGAGCTGCGTGGTGACCACCCCAAGGCGCAAGCTGCGGGGGGCGCCGCTCAGGTTCAAGAAGTACTGCCCGCCGCTGGCTCCGCCCCCTACGCCCGTGACCTCGCCAGCAGTGGCCAAGTGACCGCTTGCCGCTTCGACCCAGGCGTCGAGCCGGACCACGTCGCCAGGTGCCGCGCTCCCGTCCAGCTCGAACGTCGCGAACACCACGCCGGCAGACGTGGGCGGCAAGGTTCCCAGTGCCCACGCCAGGTTCGTGCCCGAGATTGGAGCGGGGTTAGCGGACACGAGAGAGAGGCGATCGTCGGCGATGACGTGCAGCGTCGCGCCGCTGAGCGGCTCGTCGCTCGCGTTTGCGTACGTCAGCGCGTAGGTAACCTGACCCGCGGAATCGACGGGGTCTGGGAGGTCGTTGACCGCCAGCGTAAGACTCGGGATGTCCGCTACCACGGCGTCCTGGGTCGCGCGGCTCGAGCGGCCGAACGGATCCACAGCGATGGCGAAGTTGCGAAGAATCGTACCCGGGTGCGCCGTCGGCTTCACGCTGGCCGTGATCGACATGGTCTTGATCCCCCCGGCGGGCAGGAACGGCACGGACCAGCGATCGCTCGTTCCGAAGTCCGGTGCGGGGAATGCGGAAATGGATGACGGATCTAGGTTCGGGTCGAAGACTTCGTGTACGACGAGTCCGGTGAGGGAAGTCGGCGAGCGGTTCGTCAAGGTCACCGTGTAGGTTAGCGCACCGCCCGGTGCCACGGGGTCGGGATCGACAGTTTTCGTGAGCACAAACGGCGGGTCCGCCTGGACGGTAGTGGCCAGATCGGGCCCGCGGGCGGGCAGAGATTGGTCTGAACTCACGGAGTAGCCGGAAAGCAGAAGGACTGTGCCGTCTGCCAGATTGCTGTCCACGCGCACAGTCATCGTCACCATCCCTGCGCTACCCGAACCGAGGTCGCCGCTATTCCAGACAACAGTGCCCGTGGCGCCCGCCCCGGGGTCGGAAGCCGGCGGTGGCTCGGCGCTCTCGAAGGTGGTTCCCAGTGGCGTGTCAGCCTGGACGACCACGCCG
>JBBIUR010000275.1:0-4902 GCA_037440145.1 Myxococcales bacterium
AACGCGTCTCGATCACGTTGCCGCAGGCACACACGATCCGCGCCGGCCCGTATCTGGGGTGGATGCCCTCTTTCATCTAAATAGAACTCGTTCCGCAACGAGTTGCATACCATCCCGTTGCCCCCTCCGCAACCGAGCACGGCTGCCCGGCGGCTCCGATTCCCTACGGCCCCTCTCCGGCCAGCGCGCGCACCCCGGCGACGGCTCGCCGCCACCCCTGGTACAGCAGCTCGCGCTCCTCCGGGCGCAATCGCGGCCGAAACATCCGGTTCCGCTGCCGCAACTGCTCCGCCGCACCCGGCTTCCAGAGCCCGACGCCCATTCCCGCAAGGAGCGCGGCCCCCAGCGCGGTAGTTTCGACCACCCGCGGCCGATCGACGGGCGCTCCCAGGATGTCCGCTTGGAACTGCATCAAAAAATCGTTTGCCGCCGCGCCGCCGTCGACGCGCAATCCCGCCAGTGGTTGGCCCGACTCCGCCACCATCGTGTCCACCACATCGCGGGTCTGGTACGCGAGGGCCTCTAGAGCCGCGCGGACGACGTGCTCGCGCCGCACCCCGCGCGTGAGCCCGACAATGGCGCCCCGCGCCCGCGGATCCCAGTAAGGCGCGCCGAGCCCGACAAAGGCCGGGACAAAATAGACCCCCAAGTTGGTCCCGGCGCGGCGGGCAAGTTTCTCGGACTCCGCCGCCCGGCGCAGGATCTGCAGCCCGTCGCGCAGCCACTGGATAGCCGCGCCGGCAATGAAGATCGAGCCCTCCAGGGCAAAGGCCGGCTCGCCTTCCCGGGAGCAAGCGAGCGTCGTGATCAGGCCGCGGCGCGAACTGACCGCCTGCGCTCCCGTAAACATCAAGAGGAAGCAGCCCGTGCCGTAGGTGTTCTTCACCAAACCGGGGCGCACGCACGCCTGGCCGAACAGTGCCGCCTGCTGATCTCCAGCTATACCGGCGATGGGCACCTCGGCGCCGAACCAATGCCGCGCAGTGTGTGCAACGACACCGCTGGACGAAACGACAGTGGGGAGGATTTCCTCAGGCACTCCGAACAGGCGGAGTAACTCCGGATCCCAGCAGTGCCGGTGGATGTTATACAGCAAAGTGCGCGAAGCGTTCGTGTAATCGGTCGCGTGCACCGCGCCGGCCGAGAGTTTCCAGAGAAGCCACGCATCGACGGTGCCAAACGCCAGTTGCTCGGGCCGGCGGCGCGCGCGCGGCACGTGCTCGAGGAGCCACTGTACCTTGGTCGCGCAGAAGTATGGGTCGAGCACCAGACCCGTGGCATCCCGGATCGCCGCTTCTGCACCCTGCGCTCTGAGCTGCTCGCACCGCGGCGCCGTGCGGCGGTCCTGCCACACGATCGCCCGGTGCACGGGGCGACCGCTGCGGCGGTCCCACAGGATCGTCGTCTCGCGCTGGTTCGTAATCCCCACGGCCGCTAGGTCTCGACCTGCCGCGCGGGCCGAGCGAAGCGCCGCTCGAGCTACGCGGAGCGTGACCCTCCAGATCTCCTCCGGATCGTGCTCCACCCATCCCGGCTTCGGATAGTGCTGCGTGAACTCCGAGTACGCGCGCCCCCGTATGCGCCCCTGGGCATCGAAAACGAGCGCAGTAGTCCCCGTCGTCCCCTGATCCAATGCCAAGACTAGCCGCGCCATTTCACCTCTCCCTCCGTAAGCCGCTCCCCGCAAGCAGAAAACCCCCCTCTACTGCAAGAGCGAGCTGCGCGCCATCCCGGCCCAGCAACCGAACGGGCCGGCGCGAATGCGCACTTTTGTAGGCGACGATAGCCGCCCGATCCGAGCCCATACCCGGGCCAGGCGCGATAGCCTTTGCCCCCAGTCGCCAGCGCGGCCGTGCGCCACTGCCCGCAGCGCGCCGGATCTACGCCCCCGCGCGCAAGTCCAAAGATGCTCCTCAGGCCACGCTGGCCGCGTTTTCGTCCGCCGGCGCCGCCTCGGCGATCACGGACCAGCGGTTTCGGAACGCAGCATACCTGCCCCGGTATCCCTGGCTGGCACCGTGCAAGCTGAAAGTCGGCCCCGAAACCTGGCTAGAAGGGATAATGAACGCCTCGTCACCCCCATTCCGCTGGCGCGCTAGGCAGACAAAGACATCGCAGCAGCCGCGATCCCAGCGGCCGTGGCGGTGAAAGTTGAAATTCCAAGTCTCGTAGTCGTAAGCGTACTGCTTGCCCGACGCGGTCACCCGGTGCGTGTACCGCCCCGGATAGGCGACGCGAAGGGCCACGCGGACGCGGCCCTCCACGAGCAAGTCGTACCGGCTGTCGCGCCCCGCGACCTCCACGCGAAGCCCCGTGCGCCGGAGCTGCTCCGCCACGGCCGCCCGCGCCTCGAGGTGTTTGGCTTGGCGATTCATCAGTCGTCGGCCTTTCACTGCTCGCCAGATGAGATCCCAGCCCGTACACCGCCGCACCCCGCCCGCGTACGCAAAATTCGAAACCGGACGCACTATACCGCCACCGGCCCCCACGAGGCAACGAAAACTTCGGCCCTGCGGGCGCCCGCCCGGCACTCAGCGCTTGGGGAGCGAAGCCGCGATGTAGACTTCTTCGCGGGCCGCATCATACGGCCCGCGCCACTCCGACCGATGGCAGGGCGGCACGCGGCCGTCGGTGTAAAAGCCCCGGTCAGCGTCCAGCACGGCCTGGTACCGAGGGTTTTCCCCGCCGCCCACTGGCTGCAGCTCCGCTCCGGCGTTCTCCACCCAGTCGCCATCAGCGCGCCAGCCTCCCGCTGCCGGTTGAAAAACCCACGGCCGGCGATCGTAAAACACGACGCGCTCGAGGCCCCGCGGTCCCTTCCGGGTCCAGATTCGGCGCACCCGCACCTCGTACGCGACGTAGGCCCAACACTCTGGTGCGCGCCCTGCCGCCAACGGAGCGCGGGCGTCCAGGGAGAGACCGTAACGGGCGAACTCGTCCATCAACGCATCGCGCCGGTCTTCGGGCAATGGCAAGAGGTCGATTGCGGCGAGCACGTCCTCCAGACGGCCGGCGTCCAAGCGCAGCGCCTCCCGATAGGCTTCGAGCGCCAGCCGCGCTTCGCCCGCCTTGCCATAAAGGCAGCCCAGGGCCACAAGCCGAGCAGCATCCCATTGCGGCCCGCGCTCCGAAGCCGGGGCCTCGAAAAACGCGCGCGCAACCAACCACCGCTGCTGCTCTGCCGCCTCCCGAAACCGCCCCTGTCTTTCGAGCTCCGCCACGCGCTGCCGGTGGCGCTCCCAAGCCGAGGTGCACGACACCGCCAGGAGGGAAAAAGCCGCCGCGACAAGCCACCACTTCCTCACGGCGCCTTTTATACCGAAACGCACCCCGGGGTGCACCTGCGGCGGGCCCGGCGGGCGGCGGCAAGCTTGCCCCTCGCACCGTCTGCGGCTATCGGTAGGTGTTCCCTGATGCCGCTCAAGGTCTACCTTCAGTCGCTTGGCTGCCCGAAAAACCTCGTCGACAGCGAGATCATGACGGGATTGCTGGCCCGCGCCGGAATGGAAATGGTTCTCGACCCGGCAGCGGCTGATGTCTGCGTGGTGAATACGTGCGGGTTCATTGGCCCTGCCAAGCGCGAGTCGATCGATGCCATCCTGGAGCTGGCAACGTACAAGCGGTGTGACCCGCACAAACGACTCGTGGTCACCGGCTGCCTCGCTCAGCGCTACGGTCAATCGCTCGCCGAGTTGCTGCCTGAAGTAGACGCGTTCTTGGGCACGGGCGACTTCGACCGGCTGCCGGCGGTTGTCGCCGGCCGCGAGACCTCGGACCCTGCGCGGTACGGCCGTCCCGCCCATCTGCTACCGGACGAAAGGCTTCCGCGCACCCGCTTCGGGCCCTTTTTCAGCGCCTATCTAAAAGTTTCCGAGGGTTGCGATCATCGCTGCTCCTTTTGCGCGATCCCAGCGATCCGCGGGCGACACCAAAGCCGACCCCTCGCGTCGGTGCTCGCGGAGGCCCAGGCACTGGCCGCCGAGGGCGTGGTGGAGCTCAACCTGGTCGCGCAAGATCTCACAGCGTACGGCCGCGATCTGCGCGACGGCACCTCCCTCGCCCTCCTGCTGCGCGAGCTGGCGCAGATCGACGGGCTGCAATGGATCCGCCTGCTCTACGCCCACCCCGCCCATCTCACCCGCGAAATCCTGGAACAGATCGCAGCCGGGGGAAAAATTTGCCCGTACCTCGACCTCCCCTTGCAGCACGTGAGCGACCGCGTGCTGCGGGCCATGCGGCGCGAGCGCAGCGGCGAGGCCGTGCGCCGCTTGGTGCGAGAGATCCGTACCGCCCTGCCGCACGTGGCTCTGCGCACCGCGTTTCTCGTAGGCTTCCCCGGGGAAACGGAGGAGGACTTCCGAGAGCTCTGCGATTTCGTGCGCGAGGGGCACTTCGACCACGTGGGGGTGTTCGCGTACTCGCCGGAAGAGGGCACGGCAGCCGAGAAGCTACCCGGGCGCGTTCCCGCCGCCGTGGCCAGAAAGCGCCGGCGCGCCCTCCTCGAAATCCAGGCCGCGGTGGCGCGAGCTCGCAACGAGAGCCGCGTGGGTTCTACTGCCCCGGTGCTCGACTGTGGCACGGACGAGCGGGGGCGGTGGTACGGGCGACTGCCGACTCAAGCACCGGAGGTCGACGGGGTGGTCTACCTATCGCCCGCTGCCCAACCCGGCACGATCCGGCTGGCGCGGATCGTCCGCGCGACGAGCTACGACCTATACGCGCAGCTCGACGAGGCCGTTGCTCACATCGAGGCCGCGAGCCGCTGCAAGCACCAGCAAGCTGCCACCGAGCCCATCGCGTAGACGGCCACAAGGCGGAGCCGGGGAAGCCAGCGCGCGGCAAGAGCCGCGAGCGGGCGCTGCGCTGCGATCAAGGCCCCGAGGAAGGCCAACTGGCCGACCT
>JBBIUR010000276.1:0-4861 GCA_037440145.1 Myxococcales bacterium
GCTCGAAGCGGGCGTGCACTTCGGGCACCAGACGAGTCGCTGGAACCCGAAGATGAAACCCTACATCTTCGGGGCCCGAAACGGGATTTACATCATCGACCTGCAGCAGACGGTAAAGCTGTTTCAGGAGGCCTACGAATTCGTCCGCGACGTCGCGGCTCGCGGCGGTACGCTGCTAATGGTGGGCACGAAAAAACAAGCCCAAGACGCGATTCGCGAGGAGGCCGAGCGCTGCGGGATGTTCTATGTGAATAACCGCTGGCTGGGCGGAACGCTCACCAACTTTCAGACCATCCGGCAGAGCATCGAGCGGCTGAAGAAGCTGGAAGAAATGATGGCAGACCCGGGCATGATCCAGGCTCTGACCAAGAAGGAGATGCTCGGGCTGAGCCGCGAGCGCGACAAGTTGCTGGCAGCACTGGGCGGGATCAAGAACATGCGAAAGCTGCCGGACGCGCTGTTCGTGATCGACCCGAAGAAAGAGGAAATTGCGGTGCGGGAGGCCAACAAGCTGCGCATCCCGGTGGTTGCCGTGGTCGACACGAACTGCGATCCGGACGTCATCGACTACAAGATCCCCGGGAATGACGACGCAATCCGCGCGATTCGCCTCTTCGCGGCGGCGATGGCAGACGCGGTGCTGGAGGGGCGGGCAATTTACCAAGAGCGGGAGAAAGCGTCTCTGGAGAGCAGCGAGGAAGGCGCAGTTGGGGAACGGGCCGAAGCCACTGCGCCGGCGGGGGAAGGGATATGAGCAAGGTGAGCCCGGCTGCAGTGCGGGAGCTGCGGGAAAAGACGGGCGCGGGAATCATGGATTGCAGGAACGCACTCGCCGAGAGCGAGGGCGATCTGGAAAAGGCGATCGTGTTTCTGCGGGAGCGGGGGCTCGCGGCTGCGGCGAAGAAGGTGACCCGGGCCGCAGCGGAGGGACTGGTGGGTTCCTACGTTCACGGCGGCGGGAAGATCGGCGTGTTGATCGAGGTGAATTGCGAGACCGATTTTGTAGCTCGCACCCCGGACTTTCAGGCCCTGGTAAAAGACCTCGCAATGCAGGTGGCCGCAGCGAACCCGCGCTATGTGCGGCGGGAAGATGTGCCCGAGGCGGTGCGCGAAGCGGAGATGGCGATCTACCGCGCCCAGGCGAGCCAGTCGGGGAAGCCGGGTCCCGTGATCGAGAAGATCGTGGCCGGCAAGTTGGAGAAGTTTTATTCCGAGGCGTGTCTCCTGGAGCAGTCGTTCATCAAGGACCCCGAGCGCACGGTGGCCCAGGTGATCGCCGACCTCGTCGCGCGCGTCGGGGAGAACATCGTCGTGCGCCGGTTCGCTCGCTTCCAGGTAGGGGAAGCTGCGGACGGCTCAGCCTGACAGGCGTGGCCACCACAGAACGCATCTCCGCGGAAGAATCGCCGGCAGCGCGCCCAGCGCTGCGGTACCGGCGGGTCTTGCTCAAGCTGAGCGGGGAGGCGCTCTTGGGCCCGGCGCCATACGGAATCCATGCGGAAACGCTTGCCAATATCGCGGCCGAGCTCCAGGAAGTCGTGCAGCTCGGGTGCCAGCTCGCTGTGGTCATCGGCGGGGGAAACATCTTCCGGGGACTTGCAGGGGCTGCAGCCGGCATGGATCGGGCGACGGCGGACTACATGGGGATGCTGGCGACTCTGATGAACGCGCTCGCGCTGCAATCGGCTCTGGAGCAGCGCGGGGTGGTGACGCGCGTGATGTCGGCCATTGCGGCGCAGCAGGTTGCCGAGCCCTATATCCGGCGCCGGGCAACGCGGCATCTGGAGAAGGGCCGCGTCGTGATTTTCGGCGCAGGGACGGGCAACCCGTTTTTCACGACCGATACGGCAGCGAGTTTGCGGGCTGCGGAGATCGGCGCCGAGGTGATCCTGAAGGCCACGAAAGTGGACGGGATTTACGAGGCTGATCCCTTGCGGCATCCCGAGGCTCGGCGTTACAGCGAGCTCACGTACGTCGAGTTCCTCAGCAAGCAACTCAAAGTCATGGATGCTACGGCAATCTCGCTGTGCATGGAAAATCGGCTTCCCGTGATCGTTTTCAACCTCGCGGTGCGAGGGAATATCCAAAAGGCCGTGCGCGGGGAAACCGTGGGCACCATCGTGAGGGGCGGTCCATGACCGACGAGGTTCTTGCGGAGCTCAAGAGGGAAATGGAGCAAACCCTGGACGCGATGCGCAGGGAAATGGGCCGAACGCGGACGGGGCGTGCTTCAGCAGCCCTGCTCGAAGGAATTACCGTCGAGTACTACGGCGCGAAAACGCCGTTGAACCAGGTGGCCGGGATTGCTGTCCCGGAGCCCCGTTTGATCGTGCTGCAGCCTTACGACAAAGCTGCGATCCCCAACATCGAGAAGGCCATTCTCCAGTCCGATCTCGGCCTGGTTCCGGTGAACGACGGACGAGTGATCCGAATTCCCATTCCCGAGCTCACCGAAGAGCGGCGCCGCAATCTCGTGCGGCACATCCGCAAGGTCGCTGAGGATTACCGGGTCTCGGTGCGGAACCACCGGCGCGAAGCCCTCGGCACCCTCAAGGAGATGGAAAAGGAGAAAATGATCACGGAGGACGAACTCCGGCGCGCTCAGGAAAAGGTAGAAGAAATGACGAAGGAGTACGTGGCGCGCGTGGACAAGATCCTCAAAGCCAAAGAAGACGAGATCATGGAGGTGTGAGAGGACCGGTGAGCGGCGACCTCGAGGAAGAGCTCGATCTGAGGCGACTGCCACAACACGTGGCGGTGATCATGGACGGCAACGGGCGCTGGGCTCAGCGCCGGAATCTGCCGCGCGTGGAGGGGCACAAGCGGGGCAAAGACTCAGTGCGCGCCGTGGTCGAAACCGCGCGCCGGCTGGGTATTCCGTATCTGACGCTGTTCGCATTTTCCACCGAAAACTGGGGCCGACCGCGCAGCGAGGTGAATGCGCTGATGGGCCTGTTGCGGCGCTACCTGCGCACCGAACTCCACCGCATGATGAAGCATCAAATTCGGCTGCTGGCGGTAGGGGATTTGCGGCGGCTTCCGGACAACCTGCAAAAGCTGCTCCGGGAGGACATCGAGCGCACCAAGCGCAACCGGGGCATGACCGTGGTTCTGGCCGTGAGCTACGGCGGCCGCGACGACATTGTGCGGGCCGCGCGGCTGCTGGCCGAGCGAGTCCGCCGGGGGAGCCTAGACCCGGCAGACATCGACGAGCGGGTTTTTGCTGCAGCGCTGGCGACCCACGGGATTCCGGATCCAGATCTGCTCATCCGGACCGGCGGGGAAATGCGCATCTCGAATTTCATGCTCTGGCAGGCGGCATACACGGAAATCTACGTGACGGAAACGCTGTGGCCGGACTTCCGGGAACGAGAGTTCCTGCAGGCGTTGATCCACTACCAGCAGCGCGAGCGGCGCTTCGGCCGAGTTGCAGAGGTCGCGGACCGGGGGCGGCTGCGTGCTGCGACATAGGCTGGCGACCGCAGCCGTTGTTCTCCCGCTGCTGGGGCTGCTGATCTTTCGGGGGCCAGCATGGATGTTGGCAGCGGTGGTGGCCGCCGTGGCGGTGGCCGGGATCTCCGAGTACGTCGTGATGGCCTTCCCGCGGAAACGGCGAGAGCAAGCGGTGATCGTCGTGCTGGGCGCGGTGTTCGTGGGAGGCGCTGTTTCCGGGCGGGAGGAGTGGTTCGCCGCCGGTCTCGGGGCGCTGGTCGCTGGCGGGCTTTTGTGGCTCCTGGTCGGCCGCCGAGATTTCGAGGCCGGACTGGCGGACCTCGGGCGTGCCTTTGTGGGGGTGATGTACAGCGGCTACTTCTTGCCGCACTTCGCCTGGCTGCGCGAGTTGGCGGACGGCTCCTACTGGGTCGCTTTCCTCCTGGCTACGGCGATGATCGGGGACACGGCGGGGTACTGCGTGGGCCGCCGCTTCGGGCGGCACCGTCTGGCTCCGCGCATCAGCCCCAACAAGACGATCGAGGGAGCGGTGAGCATTCTGCTCGCGGATATCGCGCTGGGCTTCGGGGCCAAGCTCTCCATTCTGCCGCAGCTGACCTGGACCGAGGCCGCTCTGCTGGGCACCGCACAGGGCATACTCGGCCAGGCCGGCGACCTGTGCGAGTCGATCATCAAGCGGACGTACGGCGTCAAGGACTCGGGATGGATTTTCCCGGGGCACGGCGGCGTGCTCGATCGCATCGATAGCCTAGTGTTCCCGGCAGCCGGGGTGTACTACTATCTGGTCCTCTGGCGGTAGCTAGGGCCCGGGGGAGGGAATGATCTCCAGCATCGCAGCGGCAGTCGTCGTTCTGGGAGTGCTCATCCTCATTCACGAGTGTGGCCATTTCCTCGTTGCGAAAGGGGCGGGCGTGAAGGTCTTGAAGTTTTCCCTGGGTTTCGGCCCGCGCGTGATTGGCTATCGGGTCGGCGACACCGAGTACGCCCTCAGCGCCGTACCGTTCGGCGGCTTCGTCAAAATGGTCGGCGAAGATCCTGGAGAAGAGGTGCCCGAAGCGGAGCGCTCCGTCGCGTTCGGAAGCCAGCCCATATGGAAACGGGCTGCAATCGTCGTGGCCGGGCCCGCGACGAATTTGCTCGGGGCTTTTCTGGTTTTCTGCCTGGTCTTCGCGCTCTACGGCGTTCGTTTGCCCAGCGATGCCCCTCGAGTCGGGGGGCTCTCGGAGGGTATGCCGGCAGCCGCGGCGGGCCTGCAGGTCGGGGATCGTATCGTGGCGGTGAACGGATCGCCGATCTCGACGTGGGACGAGCTGTCCCACGCGATCCGCGCGAGCGGAGGAGCGCGCCTGGACCTGGAGGTGGAGCGCGAGGGCCAGAGGCTGCACTTCGCGGTCACGCCGAGGCAGAT
>JBBIUR010000277.1:0-3731 GCA_037440145.1 Myxococcales bacterium
GGCATTGGTGCTGCCGTGGCGCTTTTGCACGACGTGCTCGTCACGGTTGGGGCGCTGTCCCTCGCGAACTACGAGTTCGACCTGACCATTGTCGCCGGGCTTTTGACCGTGGTCGGGTTTTCCGTGAACGATACGGTGATCGTTTCGGATCGCATTCGGGAGAACATGCGGCGCAGCCGGCGGGATTCCATGGGGGCTATTATGAACCGCAGTATCAACGAGACTCTGAGCCGGACGATCCTGACGACGGGGACCGCGGTATTGGTGATCCTGGCGCTGCTGGTGCTGGGCGGCAACGTCATTCGCGGGTTTGCATTCACGCTCCTGGTCGGGTTCATCGTCGGCA
The DNA here is from genome assembly GCA_037440145.1 of Myxococcales bacterium. Classification (GTDB taxonomy): domain Bacteria; phylum Desulfobacterota; class Binatia; order HRBIN30; family BPIQ01; genus JBBIUR01. Next base: position 347 of record JBBIUR010000277.1, read on the forward strand.
CGTACTCGTCGATTTACATCGCCAGCCCGGTGGTGCTGCTGCTGGAAGGGGCGCGGGCGGCGCGGGTGCGGCGGTGAAGGGGACGGGAGCGCGCTGGTTGCTGGTGCCCCGGAGGCCGGAGGCGGAACAGGCGCTTTGCGGAGCGCTCGGCCTGCGGCCGCGCCTGGCGCGATTGCTCGTCAACCGCGGGATCGCCACCCCGGAGGCCGCCTCCGCCTTCCTGGAGGCGACGCTATCGCGCCATCTGCGCTCGCCGTTGCTCTTTCGCTCCATGCCCGAGGCCGCGGGCCGCGTAGCGGACGCTCTGCGGCGGGGTGAACGCATCGGGATTTTTGGCGACTACGATGTTGACGGGATCAGCGGCAGCGCCCTGCTGCTCGCGTTCTTCCGCGAGCTCGGCCACGATCCGGTGCTGTACATTCCCCATCGGCTCCGCGAGGGATACGGTGTGAGCGACCGAGGCCTGCGGGCCCTGGCCGAGCAGGGGGCGCGGCTCGTCATCACCGTCGATTGCGGGGGCTCGTCGCATGCGGTGATCGGCCGGGCACAGCAGGCCGGCATCGACGTCATCGTGTGCGATCACCATCAGGTGGCTGGCGAGCCTTTGCCAGCGCGTGCGGTGCTCAATCCCATGGAGGCAGAAGCCGGTTTTCCCTTCCGCGGTTTATGCGGCGCCGGGGTTGCGTTCTACTTGCTGCTCGGAGTCCGCATGCGGCTGCGGGAACAAGGCGCCCAGCGATTGCCCGACCTGCGGCGCTATCTCGACCTCGTTGCCCTGGGCACGGTGGCGGACTTGGTTCCCATGCTCGAGGAAAACCGGGTTCTGGTAAAGCACGGGCTGCAGGAGATTGCGGTGACGGCGCGCCCGGGCCTGCTCGCCCTGAAGGCCGTCGGAGGCGTGACGGCCATCTCAACGGGCGCCGTCGCATTTCGCCTCGCGCCTCGCCTGAATGCGGGCGGGCGGCTGGCAGACGCGCGGCGGGCAGTGCGCCTCCTCGTCAGCCAGGACAGCGAGGAGGCTCGGCGTCTCGCCGAGGAGTTGGAGGGCGAAAACCGCGCTCGGCGCGAGATCGAAGAGGAGATCTTGCGCGATGCCCTGCGGCAGATCGAGCGCGACCCTTCGTTTGCATCGCGCCGGACCATCGTTCTCGGGTCCCCCGATTGGCACCCCGGCGTCGTGGGCATCGCGGCGGCACGCCTGGTCGAGCGGTTCCACCGCCCGGCAATTCTCGTGGGCGGCTTCGGCGAGGCGGGCGTGGCGCGCGGCTCGTGCCGCAGCATCCCGGGGGTATCCATTTTCGAGTGCTTGCGGCGCTGCGCAGACCTGCTGGAGAGCTTCGGCGGTCACGCGATGGCCGGGGGGCTGTCGCTCCGGATCGAGAACCTGCCAGCGCTTGCCGAGCGCTTCGAACAGGTGGTCGCATCCAAGGCGAAGCCGGAGGATTTTGTCCGATCCGCCCGCGTGGACGACGAGCTCTCGCTGGCGGAAATCGACGACGAGTTGCTGTGCGATCTGGAGCGGTTGGAACCCTTTGGCCCCGGCAATCCAGAGCCCGCGTTTCTATTCCGAGGCCTGGCCGTTACTTCGCGCCGCTCCATGGGCGATGCGCATCTCCGCCTTTTCGTCCGCCAGGGGAACCGCGGCATGGGGTGCGTACTCTTCGGTGCGGCTAGCGTGGGTGTAGAGGAAGGCGACCGGATCGACGTCATCGGCATTCCAGAGCGCGACGACTGGAACGGGGGAGTACGGGTTCGCGTGCACGCATTGCGGCCGGCGGAAGTCTAAGCAAAAGTCGTTAAATTTCGTGCTGTTATGACGCCCGGCCCCACCGGGGGCTAGCCCAGCTTGACTCCCGGGGCGGGGCTTGTTACCCGAACGTGCCGTTTCTGCGGTTGGTTTCGCAATCGGGCAGCAAAAGGGCTTGGGAGCCATGGCAGACCGGGACGACGTGCTTCTGAACAGCAGAGAGGTCGCGTACATTCTGGATTTAAGTCCCGATACGGTGAACGAGTTTGCTCGCAAGAGCATCCTTCCCGCCTTCAAGAAGGGGCGACAGTGGCGTTTTCGGAAGCGCGACATTGCGGTCTTCAAGAAGCAGTTTCAGGGGGCGAGTGCCGCGTAGAGCGCTGCTGCGCCGGACAGGGGCGAGGGGAGAGATGCCGATTTTGGATCTCGAACGCGTCCAGCCACACGAGAGCAAAATCTATTACGAGTTTTCTCGCTTCTACGACCGCATCTTCGCGCGCGTTTTTTACCCGCGCATCGCGACCGTCGTGCGCTCGCTGCAGATCCCTCCGGGCGCGCGGGTGTTAGAGGTCGGGGTCGGGACCGGTCTTTCGCTGGACGCGTATCCGCGCCACGCCCAGGTGGTCGGCATCGACATCGCCCCCGACATGCTGGAGATCGCCCGGGAGAAAGTAGAGCGCAACGGCTGGCGGCACGTGGCGCTGCTCGAAATGGACGCGCAAAAGATGACATTCCCGGACGACCATTTCGACTATGCGACCGCGTTTCACGTCGTCAGCGTGGTGCCGGATGCGCGGCGGTTGATGGGCGAGCTCGCGCGGGTGTGCAAGCCCGGCGCGACCGTGGCCGTGATCAACCATTTCCGCAGCCGCAACCGCTTGTTCTCCGCGCTCGACTCGTCCCTTGCGCCCATCACGTACCGCTTGGGTTGGAAGACGCTGAGTCTGGAAGAGGTTCTGGACGGCGCGCCAATCACACCGGTCCAGATTTACAAGACCAGCCCGAGGTCGCTCTTTACGATCGTGGTGGCTCGCAACGAGAAGCGGGGTCCCGCGGGCGGCTCGGAGATTGCGGCGGCTTCCTGATCGGCGGAGCGCGGGCGCCCCAGTGTGGGGGTTTCAGTGGCGCGTGCGCTCGGATCCGCGCACCGGGATCAGCCCGTGGCGGATGAGCCAGTCCTGGTCCCGCACGCTGTGCGTGTGAAGCCAGCGCTTGTAGACTCGTAACAGCTGGCGCTCGCTCCGGAAGAGTTCGCTGAAGCTGATCTCGCTGAGCACGCGCACGAATTCGGGGAAGCGCTGCGAGAGCTCGGTGAACGGCAGGTTCATGTACGCTGGCGTGTCCAAGGCCGCCAGGCGGCCGTACGCCATCCGCCCCAACTGAATGTAGTAGTCGCAACCGACCAGGGTGCGCTCCAGCGTTTCCATGAACATCCCGGAGAGGAAGAGCGAGGTATCAGCCACGCGCCGGAGTTTGACGTAGCGGTCGGCCTCGGCGCTGTGGAACGATTCCAGGTAGTCGATTGCGAGCGGGCGGCTGAACCAATCCTGAGCCGGCCGCGCAAACCGCTCTAACAAATTGACCAGGTAAAACTCCGTGTCCTCGCTGGACCGCAGCGCCTGCGCCGCCATCTCGTTG
>JBBIUR010000277.1:3757-4807 GCA_037440145.1 Myxococcales bacterium
CGGCGCACCAGTGACGTCATGACAACTCGCTCGATCGGAGCGCCTCCGATGCGGGACCGCTCGGCCACTGCTCGGGGCTGCGCGTTGCCCGGTGATGGCGCATTACCCAGCCCCCTTCCGCGGCAGCGCCGCCGCTGCCTTGCGGACATCCGAAACGTGCAGGAACACGGTGGTTGCCCCGCGGCCGTCCGTGCCGCTCCCGTACGCGTAGTTGATGTTCACTCGCGCCTCGGCCAGGCGGCGGGCCAGCTTGGCCAACGCCCCAGCGCGGTCCGGGAGCCGCGCCGCCAGCGCGTCGGTGTCGATTACGAGCATTCCCGCCTGCTCGAGGAGGTGGATCGCCTTGCGCGGCTGGTCGACGACCATGCGCACCAGGGCGTGATCGGCGTGATCCGCTACGGTCATGCCCTGTGCCCTGAATGTTGATCTTTTTTTCAGCCAGGTCCTCGCAGACGCCGGCCAGGATGCCGGGTTTATTTTCCAGGAAGAGCGAGAGCTATTTTTCCACCTTCATGCGTACAGCATTCTCGTCGAGCCATGGGGCGAACGCAAGTCGCCACGCGCGCCAGAGGCGAGCGAATTGTCGGGGTGGGGTCGGTTCGCTATAATTCGGCGTTTTAGAAGGGGACACATCTGATGAGCTTGCGAAAGCGCGCCATTCCGGCCCTCGCGATCGCCACGGTCGTAGGTGCCTTCCTGCTAGGCCGCAGCGTACAAGGGCTGTCCGCAGTTGCCCGGGAGAGCTACGAAAACGTCGAGCTGTTCGCCAACGTGCTCACGCTCGTACAGAAAAACTACGTCGACGAGGTGTCGACGCATCAGTTGATCGAGGGAGCGATCACCGGGATGCTCAATGCCCTGGATCCGCACAGCGCCTACCTGCCGCCGGAGTTCTACAATGAGCTGCAAGTGGACACGCGGGGAACGTTCGGCGGCCTGGGAATCGAGATCACCCTGCGCGGTGGCGTCTTGACCGTAGTGGCGCCGATCGAGGACACGCCGGCCTACCGCGCCGGCGTGCGGGCTGGCGATCAGATCATCAAGATCGAC
>JBBIUR010000278.1:0-4806 GCA_037440145.1 Myxococcales bacterium
CGCAGGCTTCTCTGGGGCCGCGCTCATGTGTGCGCGGAAACGCGGCGGAACGAGCTGTCCCAGGATAGTGCAGAGGCGCTTCAATGGGGCCGCGCTCATGTGAGCGCGGAAACAGCCGGACCCGAAGTGCCTGTTTTTCAATGACCAAGGACGCCTTTTGCGAGAACCAAGCGGCCCGGAGTATGCAACGGCGGGGTCGCAGCGGGCAAGGGGTGAAAAAGCGCTCTTCTTTCGGGTAATTGGCGCCGGCGACCGGTCTGAACTTTTCCATAGTCACCCAGGCTCTCGCGGTTTTCTCAGCGGGTTTCGAACCCTACATATCGAGGAATTTCGCCGGTGACGGCTCTTGCCAGAAGCCTGGCCTGGATTTCGAGGACACGGCGGTAGTTGACCCTGTACCCGAACATGGGGTGTGTGACAAGGGTATCCATGCGCTGTTCGTAGGCCCGCAGGAAAGCCTTGCGACCCCGATTGGTCAGCGCTACTGCGGGTCCCACCCGGATGAAGTCCCTGGGAGTCACCATTCTCGTATTCACGGCTGTGATAACGGCCGAGTCTCCAATGAGAGGTCTGAAACCCTCCATCAAGTCGAGGGCTAGCGCTGGCCGTCCGAAGCGAGGCTCGTGGAAAAAGCCGAGAAATGGGTCGAAGCCGATTGTGTGGCACACGATGGTGAGATCTTTCGTGAGCAGGGCATATGCGAAAGAAAGCAGCGCGTTTATGGGATCTGTCGGCGGTCGCCGCTTCCGGCGCTCGAAGTCGAAAGAAAAGTTGTGCTCCGGCTCTTGTTTGATCATTCCTGTGAAATGCTCGAAGTAGAGTCGCGCTGCTGTCCCTTCAATGCCGAGAAGCTCGTCCAGGCTGCCCGCTGACTCGGCGATGTTTGCGTAGTGCTTGAGCTGGCGCAGTGCGAGGGTCGGTGGCTCCACGTGATTGCGCATCAAGAGCGTGCGCTGGTTGCGGATCTTGGTCGCCACCAGGGCCCGGGCGACGTGGAGCCTGAAGAGTTCGTCTTCAGCGCGGCGAAACTGAGCACGCCGCAGGAACACATTTTTGAGACCCAGGCCGGTGGTAAGGCCGTAAAACCACCCCCCGTAGGAAAAGTGAGCGATCGGCTTTTCTGACCAGCAGAGACCTTGGAGGGCACTGGCGGTCAGTTGGACATTGCCAAATACATTGAGCTGGGAGATTTCGTTGATCCGCACTTCTTGGATGGTCCTTTCTCGTTCTTTGACTCGGAGCACGCCGCCGCTTTTGCCGATCGTCAGGTTGTATCCCGTCACGTAAAGTGGGCGAAGGTCGTCTCGAGCGGGGACCAGGCGCCGCGGTTCAGGTGGCGTGCTGGGCAGCACCGAGGGCAGTTCCTCCGCAGGGAAGAGCTCGAGTTGCGTCTGCGGCGAGCCGACACTCGCTGCTGCGCTCAGCGTGGTTTCGTCGGGGAGGCAGATGCCGACCAGGGAGCAGCGGGGACATTTCGGGCTATCCACCAACGGAGGGGGAATCTCGCCTCTCGCAGCAACGCGTCTCGCGGCTGCGAGAGCTTCGAGAGTTTCAGCGACGAGTTCCTCGGTGATCGCGACGCGGACGCGCTGCCGCGTGCTGTCGTAGTAAATGACCGCCTCGTCGCAGGTGTAGCCGTTATCTCGGAGTATGAGCGCCTGGGCGCAGACCTGGACTCGATCCGCTTGCCAGGCGAGCGGACCGTCGGGCCCCTTTGCGGGATGGCCCTTTTTGTAATCCACCGGGATTACGGTGCGGCCCTCTCCGTCTGCCAGGTCGATTTTGGCGACGAGGCCGCGCTGCTCGCTTCCGAGCATAACGGAGCGAGCCTGAAAGTTCTCCTCGACCCCGGGTGGCGGGAGCTCTTCATCTCTGCCTTCGATTTTTTCGTGCCGCAGTTCTCCTTCGACCGTGTCTGCGCTGTGGGCGAACAGTCCCTCTACCCACTCGTAAAAGAAAAGGCGCGGGCAGTACACGAACTCATTGAGCATCCGGGCAGGGAGGTAGTCGGGAGGAAATGAGCGGGTAACGTTCTGCGATGCGGGGCGGTGTGACCTCTCGGGTGCCTCCGGGTTCTGCGCCATCAAATCTTCTCCGGCATCAGTCCTCGCGCTCGCCATCAATGACGAGGCACGGGCTGTCGATAGGGCAGTACGGTTTTCCGAGGGACGTGATGACTCTGTCGCCGCGGCCCTCTACGGGCCCGAGGTCTACGAAGAGCACTTGGTCCTCGCGGTGGTCGATGATTTCGCTCAGCGCGTGCCGGCAGCGAGCCAGGTCGGTCGGGGTGAACTGGCACTCGAAGATCGAGTACTGGAGGTGGTCTCCGAAGTCGCGCATGGTCTTGAAGACCTTCCGGAGTCGGGCGTCATCGCAAATGTCGTAACAGACCAGATACGTCTTGCGCACCAAAGCTGCCGCATACCGCAAGGCGCTTGCCATCCGCGGCCTGCAAGAACCTGCAAGAAATTGCCGGGAGCAGCTTCCAGCCCAGCGCCATTGGCCTGGAAACCCCGAGGCTTGGTGTTGCGAGCGACCCCGCTCGAGTGGGGGGAGGGCCCCGGCCGATACGTCGAGCTGCGCTGCGCCGCCACCCTTGTGCTGGGCTACCGCAGCCCGACCCGAGAGAGCCCTTTTGCCCGACCCGGGCTGCCAGGCGCGGGCGTTTCCGAGAACTCCCGCCTGTCTCCCCGGACGAAATGGGGCGGGAGACCCGGCCGGAGGAACGCGCGGAGAGTCGAGCCGCGTGGCGACAGAGTAAGCCTCAGGCTGACAAGGAGCTTGGGCGGCGTCGGCGCGGCAACGAATAAAGCGCCCTCGAAGGCAACATCGGCAACATCGCTTGGGGCCGACGCGTTTCGCACCCATGTTACGGACCCGCGAACGTGCTTATCGACTGCCCCGGTCGCGAAAAGCTTCGGATCGGCGTCGCGGAGCGGGCCAGAGGCGGCGTCCGCGAGCTTCTGGGCGATCGTTCGGGCTCGCTCGAAGGCTTCGTCCACCACGATGCGCCGGTCCACGACGAACCAGATCCGCCGGGGCGCCGTTCGCTCGGCGAGAGGCCGGTCCGCTTGGGCGGCGAGGGCGTAGACAGCGATGTCGAGGCAGGCCGTCTTGCCCGAGGCGGTGGGGAGGGAGGTCCAGGGCCTGGGGCCAGTGGCCGCTCGCGACCCGCTCGGCGAGCGCGGCTTGCCAGGGGAAGGTGTCGTGGCTCCAGAGAGCACGGAAGTAGAGCGAAAAGTCAGCGTTCACGACGGGCTCCCGTCAGGCACCTACCGGCGACGGAAGTACCTTAGCAGGAGCCATCCCAGCAATTCCGGCAACGTCACTGCATATTCTCCTTGCATTTTTGCATCGCCAATAAAAAATTTTGACATGAAACTTTATCCTCGTGGCCTCCTACCGCTGCTGCGAGAGCGGCTCCTCCGGTGGCCCATCGCCGTCCTTACCGGTGCCCGCCAGACCGGAAAAACGACGCTGGTGCGCGATCTGTTGCCCCGCACGGGGCAGACCGAGCCCGTCTATTTCTCGCTCGATGACCCGGACGAGCGGCTGCGTCTGGCGGCCGATCCCGTGCGGAGGCTCGACCACGGCGAGCATCTCGTAGTCCTGGACGAGGTCCAAAAACAACCCGCGCTGCTCGATGCGGTGAAGCTCTTGGCCGACCGAAAGCAGGGGCACCGCTTCCTCTTGCTCGGCTCCTCCCAGATTCTGCTCCTGCAGAAGGTACGCGAGACGCTGGCGGGGCGGGCGACGCTGCTCGAGCTCTGGCCGCTCGCCCTCGTCGAGCGTGTCGAGGATGAAGAGGTACCTCCCTCTGGTCTCGACCTCGTGTGGCGGGAGGGTGAGGGCGCGTTGGGGAAGCTCGATCGGGCGCCGATCTCCGCGGACGAAGTGCGCCGCCGTAGAGCCTGCGCCGACGATCACCGGCACTGGGGTGGCTACCCTGCGCTCGACACGCTCGCGGAAGGAGACCGCACTGTCTGGCTGCGCGACTTTCGCCGCACCTACCTCGAGCGCGACCTTGCCGATCTCGGCCGGGTTGCCGATCTCGACCAGTTCGCCCTCGCTCAGAATCTTCTCGCGGCTCGCACCGGGCAACTGCTTTCGTACTCGGAAGTGGCTCGCGAGCTCGGCGTCGCAGTGAACACGGTCCGCCGTTACCTGCGGTTTCTCGAAATCTCCTATCAGGTGGTCCTCCTCCGTCCCTTGCTCCCGACCCCGACCGCGCGTCTTGTGAAGAGCCCGAAGCTCTACTGGACCGACCCGGGGTTGGCGCGCAGCTTGGCCGGTGCGGGCGTGGCCGAAGGTGCGCTCTTCGAAACGGCCGTGCTGGCGGAACTCGTTCGCTGGCGGTCGTGGCAGCCGGACCCGCCCGAACTGCACTTCTATCGGACACATGCGGGTCGCGAGATCGATTTTGTCCTTCACGCGGGCTCTCGTCTCCTCGCCCTGGAAGCCAAGGCCTCCGACCGCGCCCACCGGGCGGACGCCCGGTCGCTGGTGGAGTTCCTCGAAGCTAGAGTCCCGGGCGCGCGCGCAGCCACCGAGCGGCTCGGGCTGGTGGTCACTCGCGGCCGGGAGATCGAGCGCCTCGCCCCTCGGGTGTGGGCGGTTCCGGACTGGCAGCTCTTCGGACCCGCGGGGTAGCCGGAATACGATCGGCCAGTACATCCAGGGCCGATGGCTCGCAGCGCTAGCCGCCGTCTCTGTAGCTATCACCGAGTCAGCGGTCGATTTTGAACTCCAAGCCGAGCTGCCGCGCGGCTTCCTTCATCGCTTTGAACTCCGGAGCGTTTTCGCCCA
>JBBIUR010000279.1:0-3074 GCA_037440145.1 Myxococcales bacterium
GCGAGGCCCGAGGTGCCGATCCAATCCACTCCCACGCGCGCGTCGACGTTGCCGTTGTACCACCACTGGTAAAAATAGTTCCAAAGGATTTTGACGGCTGCCTGGGGATCACGAGGGTCGATGTCGGGGAACGGAAACCCGATGATGTACTGCGGCTCCTTGCCGGTGCTCTTCTCGACGATGGTTCCCGCCTCGTCGACCGCGAAGCGGCCACGGTTTTTTTCCGTTCCCTCCAGAAAATCCTGCCCCGTGCGCAGCGGCCCCTCGGGATAGGCCACAATCTCGTGCCGCCACTCGTCCCGCTTGTAGTGCTCGAGGATCCGCGCCGGCAGCAGCGCCTCCGCTTTCTGCCAGTTCTCCGAGCCGAGCACTTCGCCGGGTTGAAATCCTATCTCCGCCCCACTTGCACCTAGCGGTGAAAAGATCCCTCGCCCGAGCGCAAACGCGGCCGCCAGGATGAAGGCGCGCACTCCGCAGTTCATCGCCCTCCCCGTCCGGGCGTACGATTCTCCGCCGCGCCCGGCAAGCTGCGATGACGCGAGTCGGCCGAAAACCTGACGCGCGCCGCCCTGTGCCGCAGCGGGGCTCGGTGCCCGCCGCGCCGGCACGCACACGCGAGAGCGGCACCTCCCGGCCTCGCCTTCCCGACCCGGGAGGCGTGGGGTGGCTGCCAGTGCTCGCGACCGCGGCCATCCCGCCTCCATTCTGGCCGCGCACCACAGACTCGGCCCGGGAGTGCGCGCAACCCGCCGCCCTCGCGCCCTCTGAGGCCAAGGCCTGCGGCGCTGGTGCGAGCACATCGGAGGGAGCACCGCCCGCCCGGCGCTGCCAGAGCTTCCGAGACGACCCGCAAAGGGGCTAGCACTGCCTCTCCGGACTGGCGACCCATGGGTGCCCCGGGGTGGCAGGACGCGCCCCTAACCCTTCCCGCAGCGCGGGGTCGAGGGGCGGACCCCAGCAAAATTTCTCGTTGACTATTCCTGCACTCCGGGACTAGGCAAAAGGGTCGTAGAAGACCGGGGTTCGCCGAACGATCAGGAGGGGGATCATGAAGATCGGACTGGCTTCGATTGCTGCGCTTGTCGCAGCACTGCCACTGGGCATGCGCGCCCAGGCAGCGGTAGTTGTAGTGAGCCCAGGCGACATGCAGGGCTGGGGGTTTGTGGAGGAGGTTGCGACGGGAACGGGAACGCTCACGCTCGGCCCAGCCGTGCCCCCGCTGGGTACGGGCAGCGCGCGACTCACCGTCGACAGCACGGGGAGAGAGATCCTCGGAACGCAAGCGTACGCCGGTACGGCGCTTGCGGACATCGACGTGTTGACCTACTCCACCTATCGCTCCTCGGGCAGCGCCGCGCTGGCGATCTCGCTGCAGCTCGACATCGACTACGATCTCACCGACAGCAACACAGCCTGGCAGGGCCGGTTGATCTATGAGCCGTATTACACGAACACGGTTCTCACCGGCGTCTGGCAGAGCTGGGACACGCTGACGCCAGCGGGCACCGGGAACTGGTGGGCTTCGGGCGCGCCCGGGAACAGTGTCTGTCCGATCAACAATCCCTGTACTTGGAACGAGTTGCTCGCGAACTTTCCGAATGCGGGAATTCGCGCGAACGGAGGCGTGCTTCAGCTCAAGGCCGGGGGCCCGTGGTCGGGCGGCTTCGACGGCAATGCCGATGCGCTGGAGATCGGTGTGAGCGGAGTGACGACCACGTACGACTTCGAGCCCTGCCAGGCCGACAGCGAGTGCGACGACGGCAACACTTGCACCGCGGATAGCTGCGACCCCATGAGCGGGTGCATCCACGACCCGGCGCCGCGCGAAGGGATGGCGTGCACAGATGGCAACCCGTGCACGGAAGCCGATGCGTGCTCGGGCGGCACGTGCGTGGGCACCATTGCCGCCGACGATGACGGTGACGGGTACTGCAACGCACAGGAACAACAAGCCGGATGCGACCCCGCGGATCCAAACGAAATTCCGCCCCAGAGCGCGGTCTTCAGCGGCAGCACCCGGCTCACGGGCGGCGGGGGCGAGATCCTGCTCACGTATCACGCTCCGAGCAGCCGGCACGTGTCCGTGACCAGCGAGCCCGCCTGCGCAGCGGCGGGAACCTGCTCCTCGGGAATTTGCACCGCCGGCAAGATTGGCAACGCATGCTCGGCCAACACCGACTGCGATCAGCCTGCCGGGACGTGCCGCGTGATCGTGAACTACGCCGCGATCTCCGACCTCGCGCTCGTCGAGGCCTCCTTGAAAAAACGGGGCATGCCGCCAGCGGACGTGTCGGGAAGCTTTCTACCTGCGACGCCGGGCTGCAGCCGGAAAGTGGACATCCCTCTCGGCACCGGCTTCGGCCGAGCCCGCCTGAAGTTGAAGGCAACGGGAACGGCGAACGGGCACCCGGCGAGGGACCGCGACCGGATCGTCTTCACCGAGTGACGGGCGGGGCCGAAGCTCCGGGATTCGAAGCAAACGGTCGGTTCGGCACGCTGCCGCCTCAGCGGAAGCGAGGGATGACCTCGCGCGCGAAGCGCCGGAGCAACTCCGGGTCGTAGGGGGGCTGGAGATTCATGATGATGTGGGTGGCGCCGGCATCCACGAACCGCTGAATTTGAGCGGCAATCTCTTGCGGCGAACCCGCGAGGATCGACTGCGCGATTTCCTTGCTCTCCACAATCCGCGCCCCGAGCCGGATCGCCGACCCGACCAAAGGAACGTCCGTGATCGAATAGAGCACCAGAAAGGCCTGCACTTCGATATCGCAGGGGTTGCGCCCGATGCGGGCGCACTCCTTCCGGACGATTTCGAGCCGCTCTTTGAGCCCCTCCGGGGTGACGCCGATCGGAACGTTCCACGCGTCCGCATACCTCGCCACCAGGGGCATGATCCACCGCTTGCCCTTGCCCCCGATCGTGATGGGCGGGTGCGGCTTCTGGACATTCGCCGGGCTGTAAGGGGCTTTCTCCAGCGTGTAGAACCGGCCCTGGAACGAGGGGTGGTCCTCGGTCCAGAGCTTCTTGATGACGTGCAGCGCCTCTTCCAGCCTCTGCGATCGCTCCTTCGCCGT
>JBBIUR010000279.1:3084-4759 GCA_037440145.1 Myxococcales bacterium
AGCTCGGCGTGGTTGTGGGCGTGGGTGTGCCAATAGGCGCGGTGCTCGAACTCGAACCACCCGGCACCCATGCCGAGGTTCAGCCGTCCCCCGCTGATCTGGTCGATCGTCGTCGCCATCTTGGCCACGAGTGCCGGGTTGCGGTAGGTGTTTCCGGTCACGAGCGTCCCGATGCGAATCTTCGAGGTGTGCGCAGCCAGTGCACCCAGCAGCGTCCACGCTTCCAGGCACGCATTGTCCGTGTTTCCGCGAATCGGGATGAAGTGATCGAAGGTCCAGGCGCTGTCGAAACCGAGCGCCTCTGCTTCCTTCCAGATCGCGACGATCTCCGGATAGGTGACGTCCTGCTGCCCGGTTTGAATGCCGAACCGGATCCGGCGCGGTGCCGCCACCTCCTGTGCGACAGCCGCCGTCGCCATTATCATTGCCATTGCCAAAGGCATCCACCGGCGCATCGCTGCCTCCGCCCGCGCTTTCCACGCGGATCGCCCCCGCCCGACCCGCTGGCTGGGCTCGCGGCACCACCGCGGGAAACACAGGAGCCAGCCGGGGCGTCCAGCTCACGGGTACCGCGACCACTTGTGATTCGGCGCGCTTGTAGTACGGCCGCACCGCCCGAGTCAAACCGGGAGCGGCCCTGGCGTGCGCCTCGCCGGGACTCCGCCACGCGACCCGGCAGTACTCTCGGGGCCGGGCGGCTCGCTCAGCCCGGCTTCCGCGCCAGGTACAGGTACTCCCGATTCGGTTCCCGGATCTCTCCGGGGAACACGCGGTCGACTTCCTCGCGCAGAGCCGCCAAAAAGCTCCCGTGCTGGGCACCTGCGACGCGCCGGATCCACTCGACCGAAGCGACCAATCCCAGGAACGACTCCGGGGTAAAATCCAGCACGGTCTCGATGCAGATCTCCGGCTCGGCCACGAGCTGCGAGCCCGCGAACGGCTCCGGCGGGTGCATCGCGAGCGCTGTCTGCGGGAGGTCGGGGCGGAACCGCCGCAGCACTTTACCGATCAGGCGCGTCGTCTCCGCCTCCGGATCGGGATAGCGCCAAAAGAGCGCAGCCCAACCACCCGGTGCCAACACTCGGTGCATCTCGGCCAGCGCGGGGGCAGGCGCGAACCAGTGGAACGCCGTGCCGCATGTGATCAGCGCCGCTCCCGCTGCGCGCACAGGAACTTCCTCGCCCCGCGCGCGAACCAGCTCCACGCGCGCTTGCCGCCCGCGACGTGCCTCCGCCAGCATCGGTGCCGAAAAATCGACCCCGACCACACGCCATCCCCGCCGCGACAAGCTCCGCGCGACCAAGCCCGTGCCGCAGCCGAGATCCACTGCCACGCGCCCGCGCCCCGCACCGGTCCGCGACTCGATCGCGTCGTAAAGAGCTCCGGAGTAATCGCGGCGGTAGCGCGCGTAGATCGACGCCTGGTGCCGGAAGTCGAACGGTTCGCCCGTGGGCTCGACCGCGAACTCTCCCATGATCCTCCTGCTGGAGCTCCCTCTGGGCCTGCGGTCTCTCAGCCCGCGCGTGTCAGGTCGCGCACGGCGCCGCGAGCGGCACTCGTCGCAAGCGCGGCGTAGGCGCGCAGCGCCTCCGACACGTGCCGCTCGCGGCGCACGGGCTTCCAGGCCACCCGGCCGCGCGCTTCCATCTCCCGCCGCCGGCGCGCCAGTTCCTCG
>JBBIUR010000280.1:0-4729 GCA_037440145.1 Myxococcales bacterium
GACCTGGCCGACCTCGACGCCTGCATTGAAGGACAAAAGCGCCAGCGGGATTTCCCCGCGCGGCAACCCGACCTCGCGCAACGCCCGGGCAAATCCCAGCCCGTGCAACAACCCGAACGCGAAGGCCATCGCCCATGGAAAGCGCCGCAAGAGGCTTCGCGATTCGGCGCCCCGCGCGATCTCGGTGGCAAGCACGAACACCGTCATTGCGATCGCGGCCTCGGCCGGGCCAGACGGCACGACGGCCACGCCCAGCGCCGCGAGGGAAAGCGTCACGCTGTGTCCCGCTGTGAACGCCGTGACGGTCTTCAACAGCGTCTTGCGGTACCCGACCAGCAGCAGCAGGCCGAACAGAAACAGCAGGTGGTCGGTTCCGCCGAGTATATGCTCGACCCCGAAGCGTACGTAAGCCACCACCGGATCCCTGCGCTCCGTGCGCACCGGCACGACCGTCACGGGCTCGGCTGCCGTCAACAGCCGCGCGGCATGCTGCCCGTCCGCGAATGCGACCCGCACCAAAGCCGCGGCATTCGCCTCTTCGAGGCCGGCTACCCCGAGGCGCTGGCCTTCCAGGGGCGCGCGGCACTCCAGCTGCCACCGCGCCGTCACGGCGTCCTCGCTTTCGCGAATTTCAGGTGGCCCGGTCGGGGCGCAGTGCTCGGGCCAAAGCGGCGCCAGGGCCACCCCGGGTACGCCAAACCGGGAAGTCTTCCAGGAGACTTCCCAGACGCCCTCCGCCCTCTCCTCGAACGCCAGCAGCGCTGGGGCCAGCGGATGCGCCAAGGCACTCGCGGCCGTCCAGAGCCACGCGATCCCGACGGCTCCAGCCACGCCTTTCTTCATCCGCCCGTCCCCGAACGCCCGTCCGCTGCGATCGATGCTCCGGCGGCGAGGGAATAGCGGCGCCTGAGGACCGCCATGATCTCCTCCCGGCGGGCAGCACCGCGCTCGCGCAGGTAGCTGTGGACCACCTGGTTCCGCACCGCCCGCAGTGGGGGCACCCGCGCCGCGGTGTGCTCGTGAATCCAGACCACATGCAGCCCATATGCGGATGGGACCGGCCCGGCCCACGTGCGCTCCGGTAGTGCCTCGATCGCCTGCGCAAAGCCCGCGCCGAAAATGCGGTCGAGCTGCGCGTGGGAGCCCGCGGCGCGCGCACCTGCGGGAAAGGGATCGCCGTACCTTTGGGCCTCGCTCGGCGGCACTCCCCTGCGCTGCAACTCGTCCCGCAGCCTCCGCGCGACTTCCTCCAGGTGCGCACCGTGGCGGTCGCGAGCGAGGAAGACATGCGTGAGCCGGGTGCGCGGCGGCTGCACATGGCGGTCTCGATGCTGCGCGTAGTACGCCTCCAACTGCCCCTCCGTCGGAAAATCGCCTGGGAGCGGCCGGCTCATCGCGAGCTCCATCAGGTACACCAGATGCCGGCGAATGACGGGATCGGTCCGGGCGAGGCCGAGCGCGCGCGCGCTGTCTTCGAGCAGCTCCTGGTCGCCGGCGGGGCCCAATCCCAGGAATCCGCCCAGGCGCGCCAGCCGGTCGCGAACGACCGACAGCCTCCGGTCGAGGCCCCGGGCCAGCGCCTCCCGGTAAAGCACCTCCTGGTCGAAGGCCTGCTCGATCAGCCGCACCTGCTGGGCGGCGTCTGGCAGGTGGCCTGTAGCGCGCCGGAACTCCTCGCGCAGCTGCTGCATGTCCGCTGCAGTCAGGGATACGACACGGGAGGGCAACTCTGGACGCGCTGGACCCGCGCTCCCTCGGGAACCGAGCCCGTACAGCAGGCTGCCCAGCAGGGCGAAATGCAGCGCGGGCTGCCGCAACAGTTTCACGCCGGCGCTCACCCCTGGTCCTCCGATTCTCCTGTCACCGGCGCCAACCGGTCGCCGCTTGCCTCCCAGAAGCGGGTATAAATCGCGCGGTACGAGCCTCCAGAAAGCTCGACCTGAACCGCGTGCGTGCTGCGGTTGGCGCGCGAGAGATCGCGCGGCGCCGTCTCCAGCCGCAGCACTGCTTCACCCCCCGGCCCGACTTCGAAGCGAGCCATTCGCAGCCCGGGCGGCGGTGGGCTCAGGTTGCCGGGCATCAGTGAACCAGCGGGAAAAACGACCCGCAAAATCTCGTCGTCATCGCTCACGCGCAACTGGAGATCGTGGCGCGCCAGGTCGAGCCCTGCGGGCCTCTGGCCTAGGCGAACTGCAAGCTCGAGCACGTCACTGCCCGGCGGGCCAAAACTGATGCCACCGGTAACTTCCCCGATGCCTTCCGGGCGGTACCAAATGGGTGAAGTCCACACCCGCTCCTGCACCACCGGCGATAAAAATGGATCGTCGTTCTCGCGGATGCAGCAATTGGCGAACTCGGCCCCGGCCCGAGCGGCTTGCTCTGAGCACGCAGAGGAGAAGGGATCCACCCCCGCGCTCTTGCACACGAGCGTGCTCCACCGGCAGGTGGGGTTTTCGAGCACCCGCGCGTAATAGAAAGCCCGCTGCGAAGGGTCGAATTCGGGATCCTCCCATACGGCGCACAGCTCGTCGGCCCCCTCCCCCACAGGCGCGCAAGAAGCCGGGTCGACGCTCGCGCCGTTCGCGGCATCGCCCGCAACATCGAACACCTTCTCGTGCGTTGCGCCGGAGCGGTCGACCCATCCCTTGACGATCTGCACCCGTTGGAGATCCGTGCCCGGCACCTGCGGCGTGCCCGGGTCCTTGACCGCCAGCACTGCAAAGCGGAGGCTACGGTGGTCCCCGACTGGCCCGAGCACCCCACCCATGGGCGTACCGGTCTTGTACGCACGTTCCACGAAGTCCCCCCGCTCGCAACTCACTCCGCTCAGGTCGCCACCGAAGAAGCGGACGATGGGGCGCGTGCCGCTCGTCGCATATGTCTCGCGCCGCCGCAAGGCGGCAAAGATGGCATCGCGCGAGTTCTCCTCAGCCCACACCACCGCAAGGCCGCCCGGGTTCCGGTACACGTAGTCAGCAATCTGCCGCCCTGGACTCGCATCGTTGTTTCCCTGGCCGCCTTCCCAGCCGCTCTCTGCCACGTTTCCCCCCGTGGCGTTGTGCGTATCGGTCGAGCCGGCGAAACCGAACTGGAACGGGTTCACGCCCAGGCGCTGCTCGAGCTGCAGGCCGTCCTTCAGCACATTTCGGATCATGTTGCGGCGCGGGTAGGCGTCGATGGAAGGGGGCGGGGTACCGGGAAGCTCGTGCGCCATCGGCAACTGCTCGAACACACACAGTTCGTCCTCCGTGTCGGAACCGTAGCCAACCATGCGGTCGAAACGGCACTCCGAGTTCCCCTTCTGCTGGTGAATCTCAGCGAGCGGCTCGCGATCCTGCCGCCGCTGCGCCTCAGCGGCATCGATCGGGTCGAGCCATTGCTCACCACCGCTCAGGTTGGAGTTGTGCGGGATGATCACGGCGTCGCAGCCCGTACCGGCTTGAAGGCAATCCCTCTCCACGGCCTTCCACACCCCTTGCGGGATGCCGTCCGCAGCCGTTTCCAGGTGACCTTCCGGAAAGTCGGGGACGCGGTCGTTGCGGAAGATCACGTTGCGGTGAAGGTGGCGCCCCCCGGGGCTCGTCGTGTGTTCGTAGCCGATAAAGCTGGTAAAGGTGCAGGCCGAGGTGCGGTCGTAGGCCTCTTCCGCCGCCGCCTGGATCTCCTTCCACACCGAAACTGCGGCCGCGTCGCAATCGACCCCTGGCGACGCGCAGAAGTCGAGCGAAGGCCGGGGATCCCGCGACCCGAGCAAAGATAGCCAGCGGACCGTCGCGATCACTTGTTCCCGTGGCGGCTCGGACTGCCGGAGGAGCTGGCAGAGGGCGTCGTCGTACACCGGCGACCCGGGTCGCGAGCACAGGTCGACCTCGCCGAAGTACTCCGCGTGGTCTGTGACGGCCGCGAAATCCAGGGGCCGATCGATGGTGGCCGTGCGCGTTTGCTGCTCGCGTTCGTCCGCGACGGGAATCGGGGCCCCGCGGGCAAACGCGTACGCATCGCGCGCGTCTCCCCGGGTTCCGAAAATGTACGCGTCGGCGGAGTAACGCGTGTGGATATGCAAATCCCCGAAGTACGCGTGGCGGAAAAGGTCAAAATCCGCACACGCCTCGCGCGCCTCGGTCCGCTGCCACGGCGCAGTGAGCGCAGCGCCGGTGGTCGCGGGGGCGACCCGTCCCCCGCACGAACAGAGCAGGGCAGCCGACAAAGCACTCGCGACTTGCGCTGCCCGTCGCGGGCGCTGCCCCGAATGGCAAGGGAGTACAGTCATAGGAGCGCTTTAAACAACAGCGGGCGAACGCGCGCAAGGAAAAGCGGGCAATCGCGGGGCGGGAGAACGCGGCCGCGGGATCCCGACTGGGACGAGACCTCGGCCCGGAGAAAGGGAATTCCCCTTCGCCGGCGGGTTTTGCGGTGGGGGTGGTATTGACAGAGGAGTTGCGGACCTCTATGGTCGTGCGCCCTTCGAGCGGGGGACCCCATGCGCAAGGCATTCCTGAAGGCAGCCAGGGAGAAGCTCCTGGAGATGCGGCGCCAGATTTTGCGCGAGGTCTCGGCGGACCTGGAGGAAGGCCGCGAGACGCACAAAGGCGAGGGGATGGACACCTACGACCTCGCAAACCAGCCGCCGGACCGCGAAATAAGCTTGATCCTCAGCGACCCCGGGCGCGACAAGTTGCAAGCCAACCACGACGCATAACAACGCATCGAGGATGGCAGTTACTGCATC
>JBBIUR010000281.1:0-4701 GCA_037440145.1 Myxococcales bacterium
GTCCACGCGTTCCAGTGCGGGCGGGCGCACGCGCAGATCGAGCTTCAGCCCGTTACAGTACCAACAGGACAGGATGTCGAGGTCGAAACCTGAAACTCTCGGAATGTCGCGCTCCGGAAGCGCATCGCCGTCGGCATCGAAGTCGCGCATCCATGCCCGCACATCGGCTGCCATCCGGGGCAGGAGCTCGCGGAGCTCGGCGGGCGGGATGGGATGAACGCGGTGGAAATCCGCTACCGCCGCGGCTGTCCAGTGCGAGTACATCTCGCCCCAGTACGGGCTTCCGGGAGCATCGCGCAGGGCTCCGGACGAGGCCGCATTCCGATAGGCGTTCTCGATCTGCCCGAGCGCGAAACGCGGGTCGCGGAGGTACGCGAGCTCCTCGACCTGCGCTGGAACGGCAAACGCGATCAGGTTGTCGAAGCCGAGCTTGCCCTCGTAGAAAGCGGCCCCGCGCAGGTCGGACATCTCGGCCTCGGTCAAGTGCAGCCGCACGATCCACCACCGATAGTACCACATCTTCTTGATGCGGCCGTCCGGGGCATCGAAGTATGGAACGTTTTCGAAAAACCAGCGCTGGTAGTCGCTCACGTGGCGCTCGAGCAGGTCGGCTGGCAGAGACTCGTGCGCGCCGGGTCGCGCCGCATTCTCGAAACTCACCGCTACGTCGAAGCGGCGCACCGCGCCCGGCGCGACGTCGAACGAGCGACGCAGGCGAACGGGATAGCCGTCGCGATGCTCAAAGCCCGGGGCGTCCAGATACGCGTAGACGGGCAGGCCCGCATAGGTTCCCCGCCCCAGGAGGGGATAGCTCACGCGACCGTAAGGATGCGGCATCGGCAAGTTCTCGGCGACAACCTGGACGTCGACGCGATGCGGCTTGCCGTCGAGCGAACGCAGCTCGTACGTGCACGCGGCACGGTCGTCGTGGGTGATGTATTTGTGCTCGTCCACGAGCAAACCCTCCAAAGCGTAGCGCGTCACCGTCCGACTCGGAAACCGTTCCACCGCATAGAGATCGTCATAGACCACCGCAGGTTTGCCGTCGATCGCGAAATAGACCTCGAACAGGCGTTCCACGCAAAAGTCGGAGTGCACGTAGCAGAACCGACCCACGAGCCCCGGCCGATACCGGATCTCGCGGTTCCACAGGCGCTGGCCAGAGGAAAACAGAACTTCGTCGTCGTCGAGGAGGAGCTTTTGCGGTTGCGCCACGCCCAGGCCGCGCGGGGGAACGCGAAACACCTGGTGGCCCAAGACTAAGTCGACATAGAGTCGCGCGAAGAGGTCCCGATTCGCCAGTGCGTTCTCGAGCTCCATCCAGCGGCTAAACGTGGCTGGGATCGCGGTGGGCCCGCCGCCCTCGGGAACCCGACTGCTGCCGGGCCCGCGCTCGCGGCGCGGCCCCAGGAGCACCAAGCCAGCGAGGAGCACCGCGAGGCTCGCAGCGGCGAGCAGCCAGCGAATCTTCCTCACCCCTGCCATTTGCCGCGCTTTTTCCCGCAGCCCCGAAACCTCAGCGCGAAGCGCTGACTCATCGGAACTTCCTCAGCGCCGCTTCGATCCCCGCACCGAATGTGGTCGAGATTCCGCCGGCCGTAAAACCCGGGGCACTGCGCCTGCCCTCGGGGCGAACGGGTCCACCTCGCGCTCAGGCATAGAAAACCGCGCGCGAAACGAGCTCGCCGCCGGCCGAGTAGTGCCCACTGCGTTCGGGTTCCGGTACTGGTCGGCGCGGGTCCTCCCGGGCTCCTCAGGCCAACCCGCAGCTCTGGCATCGTGCAACACGCACTGCTGTAATTTGGAAAATGGGGCTAGCCCTTCGAGAAGGAGGGGTAAACAAATCGGCTTTGCGACCCCTCTCGGAGCGCGAATTCCTTCCTGAACGGGAACCACTGCGTGGCCTCGCTGGTTCTGCCTCCGCTGGCAACGGCCCGCGCCAAAGCGCAAACGCCAACTGCCGGAACTGCAGCCAAAGCCCACCCGACGACCGCAAGCCTCGCCTTCCCATGGCGCGAGAGCCTAGCCAGGATTGCCGCCAAATGCACACAGCCGCCTGCTCGGCAGCGAGCCCAACACGACTCCAACTGCGCCGATCCCCGCCTCCCAAACGCGGCTCGCAACGCGCACAGGCGAAAGGCTGCACGCCGCCTTCCCTCAAGCGATGAGTGCGTTCGAGCTTACCCTGCTTTTCGCCGGCGGGGTCTGCGCCGGGGTCGTCAACACCATCGCCGGCGCCGGTTCCCTGCTCACTGTTCCCCTGTTGGTCCTCCTCGGCCTGCCGGGAACTCTTGCGAACGGAACGAACCGAGTGGGCGTCTGCGTGCAGAACGCGGTCGCCGCGTGGCGCTTTCGAGCCGAACGGGTGTCGGGCTTTCGCCCGGCCATACCGGTCCTGGTGCCAACCCTGGCGGGGTCCGTCACCGGCGCCTACGCGATCTCGACGGTGAGCGACAAAACCTTCGAACGGCTCTTCGGGATCGTCATGCTCGCCCTACTCGCCTCGGTTCTCCGTGCCCCGGCTAGGCGCCAATCGCACCCCGAACAAAAGCGAAAAGCCCCGGCAGCCGCAGCGCCGCTCTTTTTCGCCATTGGACTGTACGGCGGCGCGCTGCAAGCCGGAGTCGGCATCGTGCTGGTGATCGCGCTTTCCCATACCGGCTTGGACCTCGTGCGAGCCAATAGCGTCAAGGTCGTGGTCATCCTGGCTCTGACCGCGGTCGCACTCCCGGTCTTCATCGCGCAACACCAAATCGCGTGGCTGCCCGCCACGATCCTAGCCGCGGGGCAGTCCCTTGGCGCCACCCTCGGAGCACGGTGGACGGTCCGCGGCGGCGAGCGCGTCATCCGGCCGATCCTCGCGCTCGCCTGCCTGGCGCTCGCCGGGCGCATGCTCGGCCTATATTGAACGGACGCCAGGACGCGATCCCACGGTTCGCCAGCCGGGGTCAGCCGTACACGATCACGCTGCGCGCCACTTCCCCTTTCTCCATCGCAGCAAAGGCCCGGTTCACATCTTCCAGCCGGATCGTCTGCGAAACCAGCTCGTCGATCTTGAGCCTCCCGCTCATATAGAGATCGATCAGCCGGGGCACGTCGCGCCGCAAGTTGGCCGAACCGTACAGAGATCCCAGAATCGATTTCTCCTCGAGAGGGATCGTCGCTGCCGGAAGGCTCACCTCCGCACCGAACGGCGGCACGCCGACGATCACCGCCTTGCCGCCGCGCTTTACCGACAAAAACGCCTGCAGCATCGGCTCGGGAGCGCCAATGACTTCGAAGGCGAAGTCGACGCCCAACCCGCCTGTCAATCCCCGGATCGCATCGGGAACGTCGCGGACTTGGCTCGCATCGATGACGTGCGTGGCGCCAAACTGCTTCGCCATCTCCAGCTTCGGCGGCATCAGGTCCACGGCAATGATCTGCGCGGCGCCGCACAGCGCCGCCCCTTGAATCACGTTCAATCCCACCCCGCCGCAGCCAAGCACGGCCACCGTTTGCCCAGGCGCCACTTTCGCCGTGTTGACCGCAGCTCCCACGCCCGTCATGACCCCGCAACCCACCAGACAAGCCTTTTGGAGCGGCACGTCTTCCCGAATCTTGATTGCCGCCGTCGCGCGCACGACGGTGCGCTCGGCAAACGACGCGACACCTGCCATGCGAGCGATGTCCACACCGTCCTTCTCGAAGACGGCCTCTTTCCCCTCCATAGCGCTGCGGATGTTCGCGTCGCAGAGATGTCCGACGCCGGTCGCGCAATAGTGGCATTCCCCGCAGCTTTCCACCCACGCGAGGATCACGTGATCCCCGGGCTTCAAGTGCTTCACGTCTTTGCCAACTTCCTCCACGACTCCCGCGCCCTCGTGGCCCAGCACCACTGGAGGGGGCATGGGCAATTTCCCTTGCTGCACCGAAAGGTCGGTGTGGCACACCCCGCTGGCCGCGAGCTTCACCACGACCTCGTTCTCGCGCGGCGGCTTCAGCTTAACGTCCTCGACGCGCAGGGCCTCGTTGAAACTGTACAGTACTGCGGCTTTTGCCATCGCTCCTCGGCTCCTTCTCCAGAGTGGGCGCCGGCCGAAATACAGACCGCGCGGAACCGGCGTGCGCTCCTATTGGCAGGAGCAAAGCTCGCGGTCAAGCACGGCGCCGCCCTTGGCTTTCGCCCGTCAAAAAACCTTCCGCGGCGGTGACGATTTTTGTCCCCGCCCCTCGCGCTCAGCTAGGGCCGCGCCCACCTCACCGCGCGCTTTAAGTTCGAAAGGCCGCGCTGTGCAAAGCCCGCGGCGCTCGCCGTGCGGCCGGCATAATGATTGCCTACTCGACTGCGCCGGTTGCCAAAACGGATCGATCCGCTGGGGAGGCGTCGGGCACTGGCGACCGCAAATCGCGAGGTTGGGGAAAGCGAGGAGAAACCGAAAAAAACTGTCTCAGAGACAGGAAGGAGGAAATTCGATGAAAGTAAGGGGCGACAGCAACAAGGGTTTCACGTTGATCGAGCTGCTCGTGGTGGTGGCCATCATCGGCATCTTGGCGGCCATCGCGATTCCGCAGTTCTCCGCGTACCGGCAGCGGGGATTTGATGCGCGGGCCAACTCGGATCTGCGCAATGCGGCCACGGCCGAGGAAGCCTACTATGCGACGAACCAGTCCTACGTGAGCCTGGCCGCGACGACGGGTCCTGCATCGCCAGCAACTCTG
>JBBIUR010000282.1:0-4687 GCA_037440145.1 Myxococcales bacterium
CTGCGGAGTACCCTTACGGTGCGAAGGCGATCCTCACGTACTGGAATGCTTGGCCGTACTCGACCCCGGCGCTCCGCAAGGTGTTCGAAGAGTACCTACGGGACGAGACGAAGTGCGAGTTGTTCGTCGCGATCTCCGTCAACATCGGCGAGGTCGCGGCGCTGGCCGATTACATCCTGCCCGACACGACGTACCTGGAGAAATTCGCCTTCCCCGGAATGACCCCCAGCGTGATCACCAAGGCTACCTCCTTCCAGCAGCCCGTAGTGGGGACGTTCGACGCCGAGATGAACTACAAGCCGATCCTGCCGGGCACGAAGATGTACATGGACATCCTCATCGAGCTGGGCAAACGGCTTGGCATTCCCGGCGTCGGGGCTAACGCCTTCGAGGACGGCGGATCGCTCGACCGTGCCTGGGACTACACGCGCCGCCAACTGGAAAACCTGGCGAAGAATGCCTCCGAAGCCCTCGGGCGGCCCGTGACCGTCGAGGAGATCATGGCCAAGGGCGGAGTGTTTGCGGACCCTGGTACCGAGTACGAAGGCGAGAAGCTGAAGGCCAAGTACGCCAGCGAAATTCACCTCTACATCGAGGAGCTCGCAACGACCCGGGATTCGATGACCGGCGAGTTCTTCGATCCGCTGCCGAAGTACCAGCCCATCACCCATGCGGACGGCACGCCGGTGCGCGACGAGGGTTACCCATTTCGCCTGATTACGTACAAGTCGGTGCGCCACGGGCAGGCGCGCACGGCGACGAACCCGTGGCTGATGGCGCTCTGGCCGGAGAACTTCGTGGAGTTGAACAGCGCAGACGCCGCGGCCCTCGGGATCGAGACCGGAGACAAGGTGCGGGTCCGCTCCGCGAGCAATCCCGAGGGGATCGTCGGCCGGGCCCGAGTCATCGAGGGGTTGCGGCCGGGCGTGGTGGCGGTCTCGCACCATTTCGGGCACTGGGAGCTCGGTTCGCGCCCAGTCGAAATCGATGGCGTGCAGCAGCCGTTCGATCCGAGCCGAGGAGCGGGAATCCAGCCCAACCTCGTAATGCGGCGCGACGACGCCCTGGTGCGGCACGGCGGCGGGCCCCTGCAGAGCAAGATCGGCGGAAGCTGCGCCTTCTACGACACCCGCGTCCAGGTCGAGAAGCTCGTGGCGTAGCGAGGAGATGGCCATGGCCCAGAGAGGTTGGTTGATCGATCTCGGCAAGTGTATCGGCTGCGAGAGTTGCACCGTGGCGTGCAAGTCGGAGTGGAACACGGCGCCGCTCGCTTCGCCGCTGGAATTCAAGGAAGGCTGCACCGGGGATCTGGAGAGCAAACCCGACTTCGCTGGCTGCTTGGCGCGGCCGAAACACCTCAGCTACCGCTGGGTCGTCGTGCACGAAAGTGGGCGGTACCCCAATCCGACGAAGATTTTCATCACTAGCGCCTGCAACCATTGCGAGAAGCCCGCCTGCATGGCTGCTTGCCCGTACACCGACGAAAAGGATCCCTCCAATCCGAACAACGTCATCACCAAGCGACCGTCGGACGGCGCCGTGCTCATCAACCAGGAGACATGTGTCGGCTGCAAGTACTGCATCTGGGCGTGCCCGTACGGCGCACCGCAGTTCAACGAGGCGACGCAGAAGGTCGAAAAGTGCACCTTCTGCGTGCACCGCCTGGACGAAGGGCTGCTGCCCGCCTGCGTGACGACGTGCGTCGGGCGCGCGCTGTTCATGGTCGAGGACTTCGACCTGCGCGAGTCTGGCCGCAACGCTCCGCCGGGCTTTGCGAATCCACAGCTCACCAAGCCGGCGGTGAAGTTCGTGCCGCGATGATGGAGAGCGCCGGCCAAAGCAGTCGCCTTCTAGCCGCAGCCGAGCTCGCCGGTGCGCGCGCGGGTGCGTATGAAGTGCTGGCGGCGCTGTACTCGAGGCCGCCGACGGAGGAACTCGTCGCCGGGCTTTTGAAGCTCGCGCCCTCCCCGGCGCTGGACGCGCTGTCCGACGGGCCAGCAGCCGAGTGCCTGCGGCGGTACGCGCTGGCGTGTGGAGGCGAGCCAGACATGGCTGCCCTGCGACAGGAGTTCGATGACCTCTTCGTCGTGCCCCTCGGGCGCTACGTGACGCCGTACGAGGCCGTGTACCGCGACCAGCGGCTGGTCGGCGAACGCGTGGTGGGGGGCTTGCTCATGGGGCCCTCTACGGTGGCAGTGCTTTCGGACTACCGCGCCGGCGGCGTGGAAGTCGCGCCGGATTGCGGCGAGCTGCCGGACCACATCGGGATCGAGCTCAACTTCATGGCAATTCTGTGCGCGGGAAAAAGCTGCCTGGGAGGCGGGGGACGAGCCGGCTGCGGCGGAGTGGATCGGGCGGCAGCGGGCATTTCTCGAGCACCACCTGGTTCCCTGGGTTCCTTCGCTTTGCCGCCGAATCGCGGAGAACGCCGCCAGCGATTTTTACCGCGGCGTCGCCTTGCTCACGGACGAGTTCGTGCGCGGCGACGCTCACATGCTTTCCGCTGGCGTCGCGTGAGCGGCGAGTAGCGCGCCGTCCGGAGTGCCGCACGGGTCGGGTTGTGCCACGAGCTGGCCCGGGGGCCGCCCGGGGAAAATCCGTCGCTGGGCGGGCGCGGAAGGCTTGCCGGCTGCAGCGGTCTTCTCGGTCGCGGATGCAATGGCCGCCCCGGCAGCAGGAGCTGGGTGAGGCAGAATAGCGCCGCTTTCGCTCCCGGCTGACCCCGCTCCGAGGGCACGCGGGCTTCTCGTTGACGCGCGCGTCACCGCGCGAGTAGGATCGCGGCACAATCTTCGAGGGGGGTCTCGTATGACGCTGGTATTTGCGCTCGCGTGGTTGCTCGTGGTGCCGCCCGCTGGAGGGGGTGGAGGAACGCCGCGGCCCAAGCCGACCGGCGCCGAAGCAGAGATTTTCAGCCTGCACGAGAAATTCGCCGAGGTCTGGGATCGGCACGACGTCGGCGCGCTGGCGGCGATGTGGACCGAGGACGGAGATTACACCGAGCCCGACGGGAGGACAGTCTTCGGCCGCGCGGAGGTGGAGCGGCTCTATGGGGTCGAACACGCAACCGTCTTCAAAGAGAGCAAGCTCAATCTCGTCGTGGAGCGCGTTCGGTTTATCGCCGATGGCGTCGCCATAAGCGACGGCTCCTACGAGCTTTTCGGCGTGCGCGACCCGCGGGGCAAGCCGATCGGGCTCCGGTCAGGCTACTTTACCACGGTGCTGGTGCGCAAAGGCGATCAGTGGAAGGTCGCCGCCGTCCGGCTCATGTTGCCGCAGGTCCTCATCTGGCGCGAGACGCGTTGAGAGCACGCCTCCGGTTGCGCTAGGGGCCGAAGTACGTCAACTGTTGAATTTCCTCCGGCGCCAGCGGGCGCTCGTTTACGATGATCCCCCGCAGGATTGCATCTGCCCCGGGCGTGCCCTGCGGCACGTCCGACCCGACGTAAAGCGGCGTGCCCGGCGGGATTTCGAGGCGCCCGCTGTAGCGGTCTTGCCCCACCGGCGCACCGTCCACAAACAGCGTCGTGATCTGATCGCCCCAGGTGGCCGCCACGTGGTGCCACTCGCCAGGTGCCCAGTTGATCGGAAAGCCCACCCCGTGCTCGATCCCCGTATTGTCGGTGAAGAGGAAGCGGAGGTAGACGCCGTTTTTGAACACCTGCAACCGGTTCGACCACTCGTGGGTGCGGAGCTGGACGAAAGAATTGTCCGTGGGATCTGATCCGGCCCAACCCGGCTGGACCCAGAACGCGACGGTGCCGGCTTCGTCGCGGATTCCTCCTTTGTCCGGGTACGCCAGGCGCGCATCCGGCGGGAAGTACGCGCCCTCGTCCGCGTCGTAGTAGACGTTTTCCTCGATAAGCGGCTGAGTGCCGTCCAGGCTCTCCGCGCTCCCTTTCAGGAGAGCCGCTAGGGTCGTTCCCGCTGGCAAGTTCCGCAGCAATTCCTCCTCCGGGCTCAGCGGCGAGCCGGGCCCTCCGCTCGGCCCGCCGAGCAGCCGCGGCGCACCGAGTGAACCCGAGGCGAGCTGCGGAACGGGCTCGACCGCCAGCCGGCGCCCTTCGCGAGAGGCCGCCGTATTCGTGCCGGCGGCTCCGAGCTGGCGCGGCGCCTGGCCTCCCGGAATGCCGCCGGCTGCTTCTGAGCCAGCGGCCACTGCGCCCCCTTGCGCGGAACCGTCGGCGGACAGTGCGGGCGATTCGCCATCAGGCCGTGCAAACCCCCCGGCGCCGCGCTGGGCTGCCCGTTGTGGGCTCAGCTCTTCTTGCACTTCGAGCGTGCGCAAGACAGCCAGCAGCGAGACCAAAACGCACAATGCCACCGCAGCGAGGATCAAACGCGGCGCCGAGTCGAGCATCGCTTACACCCTGGCCGTAGCTTCGATTCCTGTCAAGCCTGTGAGGCGCCCTGCGGCGAGCGCTCCGCGTTGCGGGGCGAGCTGCTCAGCGGCGCACATCACCGGAACTCGCGAGGATGCGAAGAGCGGATGCTCCCCTTTGCCGTCAGGTGAAGACCGTCCCTCGGCCAGCTCTGGAGGAGTTCCGAGAGCGCGACGGGCCGAAGCTCGCGTTCGCGGCACATTTGCAGGATGGCGGGCAGAGCCGAAGCAGTGATCCAGCGGTTGGTGTGCAGCAGAACGATCTCTCCCGGCCGCAAGTGCGGGGCGACTGCATCGATCACCTGC
>JBBIUR010000283.1:0-4662 GCA_037440145.1 Myxococcales bacterium
CCCTGAGAGGACCTCCCTCTCAGGGCTCCAGGCTGCGCCACCCCCAAGCGCGTTACCCGACGGCGCGCGCCTCCCTTCGCCCTGAGAAGGGCCAGCTAAAGTACCCGGTGCCGAGACGCGCCAGGCCGCCGAAATCCATCGCGAGTTTTTTACTGCGCGCGCCCTTGCCGGTCAATCGCCGCGGCCGGTCGCCCGAACCCTTCCCCGCCCGGGACTCTCAATGCCCCCGCTCTTCCTCCACAGCGAGGAGGTTGAGAATCACCCCGAAAAAACTCGCGCCCTACTAGCCCTGGTAGTGCACCCCCAACAGCACCCCACACCCCCGGCAAAGGGCGTAGTTCCACGCGAATCCCGGGAACCACGTGAACTCGTGGGTCGGCGTCCCCGCGCCCCCGGCTGTCGGGTCGCGCCGAAAACAGCAGATGTGGAAAATGCGGCCAGCGGGATTGACGCAGCGATGTTCGTGGCGCCCGCGGACGTACGTGCGCTGGCCCTCTGTGGTGATCCACCGCCTGCACGCCGCGCACACGATGCGGCGGCCGATGTTTTCCAGAGCCCACTTCTCCTCGAGGACCTCAACGCCCGGCGCTCCGGCAGCTCCCGGTTCTCGCTCCCGAAGGACCCACCGCACCCCCCCTTCCCGCGTTTCATGTTGGTTCATGTTGGGGGACGTAGTTTCACTTCTGCGCGCGGCACGACCTGCCAGCGACGCCGGGAAGTCGGCCTCACACAGCTTTGGAAGCTCACCTGGCGGCATTGCCCCAGCGCGCCGCGCTCCGCCGAGACGCGAGCACGACGCGGAGTCGGCGGGACCCGACGAGGTGTCCGGCCTGCCCCCGGCTTTTCTATGGCCTTCGTAGGCGGGTACCGGCCCAAATGGGCCCGGTCCAGCTTTCAAAGAGTTCCGCACTGTAGGCCTCACTCTCCTCTCCGCCGAAGAGGGTCCGGAAGCATTCGGCAAGAATTCGGGCGAAAAAAGCGCGACCCTCTCGGCCCGCGAGCACCGCAGCGGTAGAAAGCTATCCACCCGCCGCGCAGCCCAGGGGCTCGCTCCGGAGAACGGCTCCTGAGAGCCCCCGGGGCGCGCTCGGTACTTCCCTCTCCGCGCGCTGGAAAGCCCGCGCTCGTGCCGGCCCCACGCTGATCCCGATCCGCGCCGCAGGTGCAGTGCGGCTCGCGGCATGCGGGTCTCGCGCACGCGGCCCGGAGGTCGATCGAGCCTAGCCTCGTGGCGTGGCCAACCCCGCCGCCGAGTCGGCAGGACCAAATGCCGATGCGGAGCGGCTTTTGCCCGGCCGCCCAGGCAGTGTTCACGGCGCATTTTTCATGGGTGGAAAGCGGCGAGAAAGCAAGTCGGGATCGCGAACTTTTCCTCTCCGCCGCTCGCTCGAAAAGTCGCCGTCGCAACGAGAAATGAGAGACGAGACACACCCCTAGCGCAGGTGGGAAGCACAGGTGCGGATGGTCGCAACCGATGGGTGCCGGACACACCCCTAGCGCAGGTGGGAAGCCCCTGAGCGGGCGCGATTGCCTGCTCCGTCCCGGGCAACAGCAGAAGCTGGGTTCGCCCAAGCGCCGCCCGCGCTTCACGAATCCAGCAGCGGATTCCGCAGCACTTCGCTCCGCAAACCCGCCGCCGCATTCCACCGCATCGGGCCTTGACCGCCCGCGAGGGGAACGGGATGCTGCCGCGGACAACTTCTGCGAAGGAGAGAACCATGGCAGAGACGAACGGCGGGGCGGTCATCGCACGGATGCTGCGCGCCGAAGGGGTGGAAAAGCTGTTTGGCATCGTCGACGGAACGTACACCCAGCTCTGCGCGCACTGCGTCGAGAACGGCATCGAGATGCTGTCGCCGCGGCACGAAGCCGTGGCGGTCCACATGGCGGGCGCGTATGCCCGCCTTACCGGAAAGCTCGGCGTCTGCATCGCCAGCAACGGACCCGGAGTGGCGAACGCCCTTTCCGGCGTGGTTGCCGAGCACGCAGAAGGCAACCGCGTGCTCCTGATCACGAGCTCGCGGCGCACCGGCATCACCTATCCGGATCGCGGAGGCACCTACCAGTATTTCGACCAGGTCGCGGTCATTCGGCCCACTGCAAAGTGGTCGGAAACCGTTCCGTCCTTCGCCCGCCTTCCCGAGCTTTTGCGCCAGGCGCTTCGCGCAAGCTACACGGGGCGGCCCGGGGTGGTTCACCTCGACGTGCCCGAGAATCTCGTGAACGGCGGCGGGCCCGAGCCCGCTGTCCTAACCCCAGCTCGCTACCGCTGCATCCAACCCCCGAGCCCTCCGCCAGCTGCGGTCCGCCAAGCGGCAGACTGGCTCGCAGCAGCCCGGCTGCCCGTGCTGCACGCCGGCGGGGGCATCGTGCATGCGCGCGCGTTCGCCGAGCTTCGAGAAGCCGCCGAGCTGCTGCACGCGCCTGTGACCACGTCGTGGTGCGCGCGCGGCGCCCTGCCGGAAACCTCGCCCCTCGCGTGGCCGATGATTTACGTCGAAGCCTGCACCGCTCTCTGGAACGAGGCCGACGTTTCTCTCGTCTTGGGCAGCCGCCTCGGCGAAACGGACTGGTGGGGCAAGCCTCCGCGCTGGGCGCCGAGCGCAAAGCAAAAGACCATTCAGGTGGACCTGTGCGACGAGTGGCTCGGGCGCAACCGCCCCGTGGACCTCGCGGTCATCAGCGACGTGCGCCTCTTCCTCGCGCAGCTGGTTCGCGAACTCCAATCCCGGCGGCAATCCATGCCGCTCGACGAACGGCGCGCGCGGGTCGCCGCGCTCGCCGAAGAGAAAGCGCGCAGCCGCGCCGCGCTCGACGCGGCCCTGGAAAGCCGCTCCGCCCCGATGGTGACCGCGCACGTTCCGGCCATCTGCCGCAAGGTGTTCGCCGACGATGCCGTGGTGGTACTCGATGGCGGAAACGCCGCCGTGTGGGGCCACTTCTTCACGGAGCTGCGCGCGCCGAACACGCTGCTCCACACCGCGCACTTCGGCCACCTGGGCGCAGGCGTCGCGTACGCTCTGGCCGCGTGCGTCGCGCGCCCGCAGGCGCAGGTCTACTGTATCATCGGCGACGGGGCGATGGGCTTCCACCCGCAGGAAATCGAGACCGCCGTGCGCCACGGCCTGAAGCCGATTTTTCTGGTCTGCTGCGACCGGCAGTGGGGCATGGTGAAGATCAATCAAATCGCAGCTCTCCAGCCCGTGCGCGACCAATTCGAGAGAGCCCTTGGCCCGGACCGCAGCCGCACCATCCACACCGACCTGGAAGAAATAGCATGGGATCGACTGGCGGCGTCGATGGGCGCGTACGGCGAGCGCGTGTCCGATCCCGCCGAACTAGAACCGGCGCTGCGGCGCTGCTTGGCACAGGATCGATGCGCCGTCGTGCATGTCGACGTGGACCCGATGGCGCACCTGTTTGCGCCCGGCTTGCAGACCTTCAAGCAAATGCACGAAGAACCACCCGCGTGCCCGTGAGGCTCGGCCGCGGGCCAGACTGGCCACCGGCGACGGCTCGGCGCTCAATCGCCCCGGCCGCGGGAAAGCGCAGCAGCCACGTGGCGATTACCGCTCTCCGAGATCAATGGTCAGGTCGTTGTCCGGCGGGGGGCCGTCACTGAAAGAGTTCGCGTACGCGGCCAGCGCTTCGTCTCCCAGCTCCCCGCCGTCGTAAGCGAAGCGGGCATCTCCGGCGGCAATCGACGGCCACCAGTCGCGCAGCTTCTCCGCCGTCGCCCATGCGCGCTCCGGAGAATAGCGGAACGGCCGTCCCATCAACGCCTTTGCGAGCACACCCACGAAGACCCGCTCGGTGAAGGCGCGCGAGGATTCTTGGAGGTTCGGAAGCGAAGGAATGCTTTGCAGCCGGCAGCTTCGGATCTCCGCCACGCCGTTGCGGACGCTCACGATCCGGTACGCGTGCGGGTACGAAGCAAGCGAGGACGTGGCCACGTTGTAGAGGCCACCCTCGACCTGAACGTCCTGAATGTGCAGATGGCCTGCGAGCGTGAGCCGCACGCCGTGCCGGCGCAAAACCGCCTTGAGCGCCGCCGCGTTTTCCACGTGAAACCACGAAAATCTAGGATCGGTCGCCTCCCCCGGTACGTGCTCGACGATACTGTGATGCAGCACGACCACCGCGTGGCGTTGCCGGTCCCGCTGGCGCGCCAAGTCCCGGTCGAGCCATTCTAACAACTCCGGCGCCACCCAGCCCCGGTCGTCTCCAGGTTTCTGCGAGCAGAGACCGACCAAGTGGATATCCGGCGCCGGGTCGCAGCTGTACGCGGCCCGCCTCGGATCGTCGAAACCAAAATCGCCGTATAGCGCGGGGATCTGATCGCCCGTGACCAGCTCGGCGTCCGGATCCAGCAACTCCGGGGGGCGAAGCCGCGGCGGGCGGGGCTGGTCGTGGTTGCCGGGCACGCAATACACGGGCTTGCGGAACCGAGTGAACAGCTCGCGCGCGCGGTCGTGGTTGTAGCGCTCGGAATCCTTGGTCAGGTCTCCCGCGACCACGACGAACTCGACCTCGGCCAGCGCGTTGATCTCGGCAATTGCCGCCTCCAGCAGCTCTACACTGCGGTCGTACATCGTGGGTTCATTGGCAAGCGGCGGCATCACCCACCCCGTGTCTGGATTCGGGATGGAAACGTGCGGGTCG
>JBBIUR010000284.1:0-4640 GCA_037440145.1 Myxococcales bacterium
GGCTGCGTCCTTCCCTCTTCTATCGCGGCCTACCAAGTCGGCCACCTTGCGGCCGCTGGCTCGGAGCTGCTCGCGGCAGCAGCGGTTGCGACGGCCGTCGACGTCGCGGTTTGCTTTCGCGTGGCGCGACCCGTGCCCGGCGTGGGCATCGTGATGCCGCCCCTCGTGCCTGCGGCAGTCGCCGCGCTCGCGGCGTACGTGCTCGCGCGGGATGCCGCTCCGGCCGTGGCCTTCGTGGCCGGCGTGCTGGGCCCCTTGATCGGCGCAGACCTCCTCCATCTTCGGGATTTGCGCCATGCGCCGGTAGGCACGATGAGCATCGGGGGCGCGGGGACACTCGACGGGATCGTTCTCTCCGGCCTCGTTGCCACGCTGCTCGCCTGACCAGCCGTCACTGCCCTGGCCTTGCGGCCGCCCCGGGTTCCGTATAAGCGCGCAGGGGCGCCGGTGCTGGGCGTGCTCGACAAAGCCATTCTCGTCTCGCATCTGCTGAGCCTCGGGGCGTACTTCGGGGCGACGCTGTATTTCGCTCTTTTCGTACCGCCCGCGGCGCAGGGGATCTCCGGCGCAGCGGAACGCCAGGCTTTTCTGGCCGCTTGCTTCCGGACCTACAACCCGCTCGCGATCGGCGCCGTCGGGGTGCAGGTCCTGACGGGGGCCTTCAACCTCACGCGCTACAAGGCAGCGCTCGGACCCGATTTCTTCGCCCGCCTCGGCCCTGTCTTGGCCTGGAAGCTCGGGCTCGTCTTCCTGCTCGTGATGCTGGCCACGTACGTATCGTTTGGCCTCGGCCATCGCATCGTTCGCTACCAGCAATGGGGCGAATTGCTTCCCGACCCCGTACTCGCGGCCGCTGCGCGGCGCCTCCGGCCCGCGCTGCTCGTCGCCCTGGCCCTGACCACCGCCATCGCCTGGCTGTCGCTCGGGTTTCGCAACGCGTGAGGAGGGCCCGGGTAGCTCATTTCGATGCCGCAACTCCTGTGGGAAGGGAGGAATACCATGCAGTACTTTAAGGACGCTTTCTCCGCCGCCGCGTATTCGGGCGACAAAATGAACAAAGTGAACCTCTTCGAAACCCCGCGATTGTTCTGCGACGTGTACTGCTTCGAGCCCGGCCAAGAGCAAGCAGCACACGTGCACAGGGGTTCGGACAAGATCTACCTCGTCTTGGAGGGGGACGCCGTCTTCCAGGTGGGCTCCGAATGCTTCCGGGGCGGTCCGGGCACGGCAGTCCTGGCACTTTCCGGCCAGTCGCACAGCGTGCGCAACCCAGGCCCGGCACGCCTGCGCACCCTCGTGGTCATGGCGCCAAAGCCTCGAGCGCACGCATTGCGGGGCGCCGAACGGGATGGTACGAAAGTTTGATTTTTACCGTTTCCGGGAGGCACTCCGATGCTGATCACTGCAACGCAGCTGCGCCCAGGCATGCTCATCCGGCACCAGGACGAGCTCTACCGCGTGATGCAAGTGGTCCACATCACGCCCGGAAACTGGCGCGGAATGGTGCAGACGAAAATGCGCAACCTGCGCACGGGCACGCAGACCGAGAACCGCTTTCGGTCGGAGGACAAGGTGGATCGCGTGTCGCTGGAGGAACACGAGATGGAGTTCCTGTACCAGCAGGGCGACGAGTTTCACTTCATGAACACGGAGAATTACGAGCAGATTTCTCTGACCGTGGAAGAGCTGGGCGATGCGGTGCACTTTCTTACCCCCAACCTGCGCGTACAGATTGAATTCTTCGAAGGCAAACCGGTGGGCGTGGTGCTGCCGAAGACCGTGGACTTGAGAGTCACCGAGACTGCTCGCGGTTTGAAGACCGCGACCGTGACCAACGTGCTGAAGCCGGCCACGGTAGAGACCGGGCTCGTCGTGCAAGTTCCCAACTTCATCGACGTCGGAGACGTGATCCGCGTGGACACGGAAACGGGCGAATATCTCTCCCGCGCGAAGTAAGACTCTTCTGCTGCGCCACGTAGGGCCTCCCCGCGCCCTGCCGGCGGTCGGGCCGCCCACAGGATTTTCACCTGCCCGGAGGCGCTCGCGCCGCGAGCAGCGCCGCCGCAGTGGGAGCGCCGCGTGGGCTCCTCGCCCCGGCGACCCATCGACACCGGCACTTCTCCCCGCTAGAGTCGCGGGCGCGGGTGGAAGGCCCGGTGAGCCAGAATTCGGACATCGCGCGGGCTCGGCGCTACCACGAGGCCACCAAGCACTCGTGGGCGAGCGTGCGGCGGGGCCCGAGGGGGCTCGACTGGGAAAACATGCCCTTGCCTTACAAGATCTATCTCGACCTCCCCCCACTGCCTCTCCCGAAGCCATCCGCAGACTCGCCGCACCCGGCGCTGAGCGTTTTGACCCACCCCGCCCCAGCCGCCCCGAAATCCGCTGAACTGGACCTCCCTGCCCTGGCCAGACTACTCTATTACAGCGGCGGGGTGCTGCGGACGCGCCGCTATCCAGGAGGCGAGATTGCCTTCCGCGCCGCGGCCTGCACGGGCAATCTCCACCACATCGACCTGTACCTAGTCTGCAGTGCGCTTGGCGACCTCGAAGCGGGGGTCTATCACTTTGCCCCGCACGACTTCTCCTTGCGCCGCCTCCGCGCGGGCGACTTCCGCGGCCTGCTCTTCGATGCCACCGGAGACTGCCCCGCGATTGCCGAGGCACCGGTCTCGATCGTCGCGGCCAGCACTTTCTGGCGGAACGCCTGGAAATACGGGGCCCGAGCGTACCGGCACTGCTACTGGGACAGTGGAACCATCCTGGCCAACCTGTTTGCGCTCGCTGCTGCTGGGGGCATTCCATTTCAGCTCGTTCTCGGCTTCGTAGACTCGACCGTCGCGGAGCTGCTCGCTCTCGATCCGCAGCGCGAAGCGCCGCTGAGCATCGTCGCGCTGGGCAGCGGTGCACCCGCTCCGCCGGTACCGCCGCTCCTGGAACCGCTTCGGTTTCGCACGATGCCGCTGTCTCGCCGCGAGGTCGAATATCCCGAAATGCGCGAAATGCACGCGGCGTCCTCCCTCGCGACCCCGACCGAAGTGGCGGCGTGGAGAAATGCAGCTTCGGCTCGCCCGCCAGAGAGACCCGCCGATGGCTCGGGAACAGTCATTCCCCTCGCGCCCGCACCGATCGCACCCGGGGAGCCCATCGAAGCTGTGATCCGGCGCCGGGGGTCGACGCGCCGGTTCGCGCGCACGCCCATTGGTTTCGACATTCTGTCGGCAATTCTCCGAGCCGCCGTGACTCCTCTGCCGGCGGACTTCCAACCGCCGGCTCGGTACGGGACGGAAATCTACGCCGTGGTCCACGCCGTTGCGGGTCTCGAACCCGGCGCCTACTGGTTCGACCGCACCCGCAACTGCCTGGTGCTGCTGCGGCGGGGCAGTTTCCGCCGGGAGGCCGGCACCCTCGCTCTGGGGCAAGAGCTAGCTGCCGACGCAGCCGCCGATTTATTCTGGCTTTCCGACCTGGACGCTGTGCTCGGCACCCTCGGCAACCGCGGATACCGTGCCGCGCAGCTCGAAGCAGCCGTCGGTGGCGGCCGCACGTATCTCGCCGCGTTCTCACTCCGCGTCGGCGCCACGGGGCTCACCTTCTTCGACGACGATGTGACGCAGTTCTTTGCGCCGCACGCGAAGGGGAAGAGCGTGATGTTCTTGATGGCAGTGGGCAATCCGCACCGGGCGCGGGCCGCTGTTTGAAAGCGCACAAGGCCGCCCGAGTAAACGACTGAGGGGAGGTCCGATGGCACAGATCGACGGCGGGGAAATGCTGGTTCGAGTTCTGGAGCGCTGCGGAATCCGCCGGATCTTTACGCTGCACGGGGGGCATCTGGACCCAATCTACCAAGCGGCCTCCAACCACGGGCTGCGGCTGATCGATACGCGGCACGAGCAAGCTGCCGGGCACGCGGCCGACGGCTGGGCGCGGACGACAGGAAATGTTGGCGTCGCAATGGTGACTGCGGGGCCAGGGGTCACCGATGTCGTGACGGCCGTGGCCAACGCGTACCTGGATTGCATCCCGACTCTTTTCATCGGGGGAGCAGCACCCCTGCGCGACGCTGAAACCTTGCCCCTGCAAGGCGGCTTCGACCAGGTCGCGCTCATGCAGCCCATCACCAAGTGGGCCCATCGCATCACCCACACGCACCGAATTCCCGACCTGGTCGCGCAGGCTTTGCGCATTGCGACGACCGGGCGCCCCGGCCCGGTTTTTCTGGAGGTCCCCATAGACGTCCTCTTCGCCCGTGCAGAGGAGGAAAAAGTTTGCTTTCCGCAACGGATCCGCCCCGACTCCGCCCCGGCACCTGCCCCGGGGGCCGTCGAATCCGTGCTGGAGTTGCTGGCGAGTGCCGAGCGGCCCGCCATTCTGGTGGGGGGCGGCGCCTGGTTCGCAGGCGCCGGGCAAGAGCTCGTGCGGTTCGCAGAGCTCTCGGGGATCCCGGTGTTCTCGAACAACAAGGCGCACGGGATGGTTCCCGCAGACCATCCCCTGTGCGGCCGGAGTTTCATGACGCTGGCCGCTCTCGCGCAGGCGGGGCAGCCACCGGACGCCGCGCTGATCCTGGGCGCACGCCTCGGCCTGTTCACTGGCGGGCGGCGCGGATTTTTGGCGCACACCCGACACGTCATCCAGGT
>JBBIUR010000285.1:0-4606 GCA_037440145.1 Myxococcales bacterium
GACCGGATAGTGGCATCCTACTTCAACAACTTTCCGGACGACCACTGGCGCCACCGGCGCACGACGGATGAAGGTCAATTCCCGAGTCCAGAAGCGGTCGCGGCATGCGCTGCGGGAAGGCGAGCCCCGGGGGTGAGCGAGGACGGGTCCGCCGCGGAAGCGAACCGGCTGGCGAGTTAGGCCACGCCACTACAGGCGATTGGGGAGTCGGAGCGGGGCGGGACCGCCCTGCGCACCCGTGCCGCGGCTCCATTCTCCGGACGCGACGGAGCGCGCGCGGTCTCGTCGTGCGCACTCGGGCATGGGGATTTTCGGATGTTCGCAGAGTACCGCGGGAGCCTCGGCTGGCACGGGGTACGGCGCTGGCCAGCAGCGGCGGGCGCGGGTGACCCCGAGCCGAAAAGCGGGGCCTTGGGATCAGAGCCCCGCCGCGCAGGCTTGAGGATCGCTCGCGCGCGGCGGCGCCTGCGCCCGCCTTCGGCTTGCGTGGCTGCCAGCGCGCAACGAGCCACTGATAGGCGCATTCGGCTGCGGCGCTGAGCGCTCGCTCGCGGACGTCTTTGGCGTTGTACCCGCGAGCTAGTGGGTGCTGCCTGCGGCGGGCGGGCAGACCCGCGCGCAACTCCAGGCTGCGCAGCTTCTTCTCGCTGAGCGAAAGCCCCGGCCAGGTGTAGTCCTGCTCCTCGGGGAGCAGATGCCAGGTGAGGACGAACGGCTTGCGCGCGGTGGCCGCGACCGCACCTGTTCGCTCCGCCGGGGCCGCACGCGCTGGAAGAAGGCACGCGGGGGGGCCGGGCGTCTTGGCCGCGGCCCGCCCGGGTTCCGCGCGTCGCGCGCGGGCGTGGGCCTGCCCCTGCTTGGGGGATGGGACCGGGACGCGCGGGCTGCACGCCCTGCTGGTGCACGCGCACGTCGAGGCCCACATAGCCCACGAGCTTCTGCGGCGCGGGGACGCCTCGGATGTCGCCGACAGCAGCGAGGATCTCCGGCGCAACTGCGACGTCGACGCCGGGGATCGCGAGCCATCGGCTCGGGGCAAGGCTGCCCGAGCAAGCTCCTGATCGATCCGCGCCAGTTCCTCGCCCGCGAGGTCGCGCCCGCGCACGTGCGCCTCGACCGCCGCACGCTCGTCGGCGAGGAGGGTTGTTGGCTCAGGCAGGCGCCCGGCCTGTGCGCCTGAAGAGATCGGCGGCGGGGCAGCGAGGTATGAGGTTGCGCCAGAGCATGGCATGGATCTGATTTTTCAGCCGCGTGCGCCGGCGGACGAGCTGGGCCCGCCGTGCCACCTGACGCCGGAGCCCCGCCGGCTGCTCCTCGGGTATCCGCCACACGGTGGGCAGGAAGCCGGCGGCCAAGAGCTGGGCCAAGATGGCGTATCGACCTTGCCTGTCTTGATTCTTGCCGCAGCGAGCGCGCGCGTGCACAGGGGACTTGTGCGCAGGCGCTGGCGATCAGCACCCGCCCCGCCTGCGGGGGCAGGCAACGAGCACGATCTCGGGAGGAATCCACTGGTAGGCACCTGCCCCGCGTGCGGGACACGCAGGCGGACAATCGCCTGCGTGTTCGTGGTCGCCTCGGGGTGCGCGTCCGCGCGAACGCCTGCAGGGCCGCGGCAGTCGTGCGGGCCCGCTCGCCCGATCGCAGCCGGCCGTCCCCGAACACCTTCACTCCAGCAAAGGTGCGCCTGCACATCCATGCCGGTGAAACGCCTCTCGCCTCCTGGTCCACCCCCAAGGTGGCGCCAGGGCACGCAGGTGAGCAACACGACGCCTACGCATTCGCGCGCTCGCAGCGCATCCGACCTAGTCGCAGCGGCTGGCAGATACTAAGGCGAGCTCGCAGCCCATCGTCCCACAGCGACCTGCCCATCCTGCGTGCTGTCACTGCCCCCATCCCGGATGCTCTGCAGCGTACTCATCGCGCCACGGCAGGGGGAAGGGCCCGGCGGCACGTCCGACTTTTGGGCCGGATACCAACCCGGTGCAGTCGCCCTTCGCCGCTATGTGCCTGCGCACCTCGGCCCCGAAGGGATTCTAGAAGACGGCAAGCGCCGAGGCCTCGATCTGGAAGACGCTCCTGATCCCGGAGAAGAGGTTGCGGCGCCTGAACGCGCCGGGGTGACTGAAGGAAATCTGGAAGGGAAAGCAGTGCGCTGATGGGGGAGTGCCGGTGAGAAACACCGAGACCAATCAGGCCAAAGGGAGGCTTGCCGCCTGATCTCATGTACACTTTTTGACATGAAACCGCCCGAACCGCCGAACGCGATACAGCCAGAACCCGACATACCCGGCACTCCGAGACACACGGCTTCCCCGCCTCCCCCACGCGCGTCGCACACCGTGGAGATCCGCAGGGGCGGAACCCGTTTGTGCTGTGCGCCAAATGTCGAACTCCAGAACCAATTCCGCGATCTTCCCTTCGAGCCGCTTTATCTCTCGCCCTTGAACGCTTCTTCACTCTCGAGATCTCTGGCCCTTGAGCGCCTCTTCCTCCCGACGACCAAGACTCCAGGGTATTCTGGGCCCCGAGAAGAGACCCGTACTTCCACTCCCCCACCCGGAGGCCGTGCCTTCGCCTCCCCTCCGCCACCAACGCCTCACCCTTCACGATCCTCAGGGCCGGGGCTACCCGGCGCTCTGCCGCCGGCGCGGGACGTCTTCCCGAATTCCCTCTTCACTCGAAGCCACCTTCTCCGCAGCCATCTCGACCGCGGTCTTACTCGTCGCTTCGACCTCGAGGACAGCGGGATACCTGGACTCAGTTCGGCACTTTACGGCGCGGGATAGCCGGCGCCTCCAGCCGGGGCGGCCCCTCATGGCCCCGCCGCCTCGAGGGACCTGCGCTTTCGGTGCTCCTCCGGATCCGCCCCTCCATTGTGAAACTACGTCCCCCAAAGTGAAACAAAGTGAAACTACGTGCCGGGAGGGGAGGCGGCTTTCGCGCGCTCGATCGCGATGGCGTACTGAAACTCCTTGCGCGGGAGCCGGCCGCGAATGGTGCGGCCGTTCAGGAAGAAAGTGGGTGTCGAGTTGATGCCGAGGCGGACGCCTTCGGCCACATCGCGGAGTACCCTGGAGCGCGCGCCATCGCTTTTCGTGCAAGCCTGGAATCGCTCCACGTCGAGGCCCAGCTTCGCTGCGTACGCAATCAAGCTGGCCGGGTCGAGGTGAGCTTGGTTCTGGAAGAGCAAGTCGTGGTACTCCCAGAATCGCCCCTGCTCGGCTGCGCACTCGGCGGCGACGGCTGCTGCGCACCCGTTGCGGTGCAAAGGTCGCTGGACGGAGGAGTTGCAACTGCTGTCCAGGGGGAAATGGCGAAATACAATTCGAACCTGTGAGCGGTAGCGCGGGAGGATTTCCTTCAACACGCGATGGGCCTTGGCGCAGTGGCCGCATTCGAAGTCTGAGAATTCCACGATTGTCACGGGAGCGCCTTCGAATCCCTGGAACTTTCCTCCATCGAGCGGAATCGATTGCACTGGCTGCTGCAGGTACCAGCGGTAGAAATCCGGTTCCAGCTCTGCGATCTCCGCCAAGCTGGTGGGCACACGGCGACCGCGGAGCGCCTCGTACGCCACTGCGGCTAGGACTCCCGCCAGCACGAGCCCCACGCCCCCAAGCACGAGGCGGTTGCGCCGTGCCAGCGTCACCTGCGTGAGGCCGGGCGCAAGGCGCTCAGCACGCTGGTGGCGATAAGCAACCCACGTCGCTGCCACAAGGCCACCAGTGACGACATAGAGTGCCGTGCACAACAAGCACACGGCCCGAAGGACGAACAAAGCAACGCCCGCCAGATACAGCGAAAAGGCCGCGCACGCCGCTGCGACGAGCCAGCTCAAGCGAGTCAGTCGCAGCCGTGCCGAGAACCGGTCGGCCCGCCAAGCCGCAAAGGCGAGCCCGCCGAGCAGCGCATAGGCTGCGATTGCCCATGCCGCCACAGGCAGGCCCAGCAGGTACGCATAGGAGCTGCTCAGAACGACATCGCAGTTGACCGTTTCGTCGATGTTGCAGAAGCTCGTGTATTCGCCCGCGCTGGTGGCAAGGCCGCGGTGAATCCACAGCGTCACTGCGCTCATCGCGACTCCCACTCCGGAGAGGAGGACTGCGACCAGCAATGCCCTGTCTCGCCGTGAGACCACGGGGCGCAATCTTACGTGCTCCGCAGCCCGTTGTCAGCAACTCTCGACCCCTCGCCAGGTGTCCTCGGAACTTCATCGTACGCGGTTGGCGGAGTGGTCCGTCGGCAGTGGAACAGGTTGTCAAAGGAGTGTGTATTCCCCGGTTCCTGAGTGCGACGCGGGCTGCATCTGCCCGCGTGAGGCAATCCGGGCCCGGGGAAGTTCGTCAGGCAGGGAGTCGGTTGTCGGAGGAGACAGGGGAGGGGAAGGCTTCGCCGGTGTCGCGGCCGCCATGCTGAGCGCGAGCCCTCCAGTCCCACGCCGGCGCCGGTGCGGCACTGCGCCGCCGTTTCTCCTGCACTTCCGGCGGGCCGAACTCTACCGGGTGCCTGAGAAATGGCGCTCCACCCGCGGGGCACTACGGCGTCGGGCGGTGCCTGTACCGGCGAGGGTATCCGCGGGGACCGGCGCACCGGCACTCCCGCCACC
>JBBIUR010000286.1:0-4602 GCA_037440145.1 Myxococcales bacterium
GGCAACGTGCGAGACCTGCCGCGCACAAAGTGGGATTGGTTACGCCACAAGCTGAAGCAGCCGCGCGCGTACGAGACAGAAAAGATCAAGCTCAAGATGCCAACTTTGCATCTGGCAGAGGACGAAATCGATGCGCTCATGACCTTCGTCCTCGCGCTCGACAAGCCGACGCTGCCGAGTCGCTATGCTGTCGCTGCATCGCCATCTCTGGCGTCGCTGCGAGAAGCGA
The DNA here is from genome assembly GCA_037440145.1 of Myxococcales bacterium. Taxonomy (GTDB): domain Bacteria; phylum Desulfobacterota; class Binatia; order HRBIN30; family BPIQ01; genus JBBIUR01. The sequence goes on from JBBIUR010000286.1 coordinate 230, forward strand.
GCTGGATGCTGGCGCGGCACCAGTGCAGCGGATGCCACCCGATTGAGGGACAGGAACCTCACATCGCGCAATTTTTCGAGCGCAAAAGCCGTGTCGCGCCTACCTTGGACGGCGTCGGAGCGCGGCTGCAGGGCCAGTACCTGTACCAGTTCCTGCTGGAGCCAAAACAGGTCCGTCCGTGGCTGACGATGCGCATGCCCACTTTCGGCTTCAGCCAGGAACAAGCGCGCTTGCTCACCGAAGGCTTCGCCGCGAAAGCTGCCGTCGCGAATCCTTACACCTACGTGGCCAAAGCCAACATCGATGCCGCGCGCTACGATCGCGGGTTTTTGCGCTTCCGCCACTACAAGTGCATTCAGTGCCACCCGAGTTCGCTCGAGCAAGGTCTGCCCGCCGACATCGACCCGGATGACCTCTCGATTAACTTGATACTAGCGAAGGAACGCCTGCGGCCCGAGTGGCTTGCCGAGTTTCTCGCTCGTCCCAAGCAAATCGCCGGCGTGCAGACGCGGATGCCGACCGTCTTCTACACGGTCGACGGCGTGCCGAAAGTCGAGCGCCCCGAGGACGACATTCGTGACATCGTCACCTACTTGATGGGGATGAAAGAAGCTCCCGAGGTGACCTTGAAGGCCTTCGAGGAGAAAGAAAAAGCCGAACGCGAAAAAGAGCAAATCGATTGGACGACCTATCAGTACTGAGCTCGGAACCGAGAAGCGCAGAAGCGCTGCCCGCGAGCTCGAGACACAGCCTGAGGTGGCTCGGAGAGCCGTGAGCCGCGCGGATCGACTCCGTTCGCTGGTCTTGGGTCGGGCCGACATCGACAAGTGGCCCGAGACACGGCCCGTCCCCGGCGTGCGGGCCGTCCGCACCGGCCTCCGCACGGCGCACCTGGTGGCTTTTGGGGCCCTTTACGGCGGCCATCTTTACGGAGCGGCCCCAAATCGCCTGCTGCCCGCCCTCATCGCGACCGTGCTCACGGGATTGGCGCTGGCGGCGCTGGAAGCGTACCGGACCCCCGCCTGGCCTTTTCAAGTCCGCGGCATCGCCACCTTCGCGAAAGTTCTCCTCGTCGCTGCAGTCGCGGTTTGGTGGCAGCGCCGCATCGCACTGCTGACGACCGTGATCGTGATCGGCGGGGTCGTCTCGCACATGCCGAGCCGCTTCCGCTATTATTCGGTGCTGCACGGCCGCGCCATTGCCAGCCGGGAAAGCGGGTGATCCTGCCAGAGGGCTTTCCGCCCTGATCGCGCCCCGATGCGCGCATGGACGGCCGCTCCCAATGGGGGTAAGCTTGGGCGCGACAAAAAGGCGGAAATGAAACGCGCGGCCGTGGTCGTTCTCGTCGCTGTTTTCGGCGTGAGCGTCATTGCCGGCTACCGGGTGGCGGCGACCTTCGGGCTGTTCCGACGCTTCGCGCCGCGCTTCGCTGGCACTTGCCGCGTCGTACCGGGAGTGGTCGGAGCAGAAGACGTCACGATCGACGTCCCAACCAGGACCGCATATCTGTCGGCGGACGATCGGCGCGCTGCTCTACAGGGCAAGCCGGTGCGAGGCGAGATCTACGCGCTGGATCTCCGAGATCGCACTGCCACTCCGGTTCCTCTCACTGGAGGGGCCCCGGCAGACTTTCACCCGCACGGAATCTCGCTCTGGCAGGGGCCAAGCGGCGAAAAGCGCCTGTTCGCCATCAACCACCCGACGAGCGGGGCGCACAGCGTAGAGATCTACCGCGTCCAGCCGGCCGCCCTCGTGCACCTTGAAACAATCCGCTACCCGGAGCTCCGCTCGCCCAACGATGTGCTCGCTGTCGGCGACCTCCAATTCTACGCAACGAACGACCGCCGTTACGCGAGCGGCATCGCAGCCGTCGCGGAGGCGCTTTTTCAATTGCCCCTGGCAAGCGTGTCCTACTTCGACGGGGCCAAGGGGCGCATCGTTGCAAGCAATTTCGCCTTCGCCAACGGGATCAACTCCAGCGCCGACGGGAAGGAGGTTTACGTCGCGGAGCTTTTTGGGCGCGCGGTTCACATCTTCGGGCGCGATCCGGCGAGCGGCGCGCTCGCATGGAAACGCAAAATTCGGCTTCCGTCGTGTCCCGACAACATCGAGCGCGACGAAGCGGGCAACCTGTGGGTCGCGGCGCATGCAAAGCTGCTGGATTTTCTGGCCCACGCGAAGAATCCGGCAAACCCCGCTCCATCTCAGGTTTTCTGGGTCCAGCCACGCACCGGCCGCGTGCAGGAAGTGTACGCGGACTCCGGTACAGCCATCTCCGCAGCAAGCACCGCCGCCGTGGCCGACGACGCGATGGTGCTCGGGGCTGTCTTTGACTCGAAGGTGCTCGTCTGCACGCGGCCGGTGCCCTCCGGCCACGCGTCCTAAGGCACCGCGCCCCCGCCCGCGCGCTCCGCGTCCACCGCCGTCCCCCGGGGCACGTAGCCGGGAGCCATCCCCCCGGTTCGGTAGTGCAACTGCCCGTAATCGCCTACAAGGTGCAAGGCCTTCATGGACAATGGGATCAGATTCTGACCGCTTTCCCAAGCCGGGAACTGGTAGGGTTCCCACGCGTGATAAAGAATCACCTGGCCAGGCTGCACCGCCGGGGACAGCTTGGCCCGCACCCAGCATGCCCCGAGGTCGTTGAATAGCCGGATCCGGCCGTGATCCCGAATGCCCCGAGCCGCCGCGTCGTCCGGATTCAGGTACGCCACCGGTTCACCTCTCTGCAGGTGCAGCAGGCGCGCTTCGTCCCGCCAGATCGCGTGAATCGACCATCGCGTGTGGCCTCCGGTCAGCCGCAGCGGATACGCCCCACCGAGCTCGGGGAGCTCTTTGTAGCACGGCAACTCCTCGCCGGCCTCGAGAAACCAAGGGTGATCCAAGTAAAACTGCTGGCGGCCGGTCACCGTCGGCCACGGCTGCTTTTCTTCCACAAACCAGCGCGACGGAGCGACCGGCTCGCCCCGTTTAAAACCGCTGCACACCCCGTTCACGGGGCCGTATCTCCCAACCGCGCGAATCGGGACGGCGCCCAGCAACGCCGCTTCCGACCAGCTCACCCCCCGCGTCGGCTCGGAACTGTCCAGAAGGTGATCGAGCGCCTTCTCCTCTGCCTCCACCGGAAACTGGCCGCTGCGGCTCCAAGCGGCGTACAGGGAAGCCAGATCGTGGTCGCCCCCTAGCGGATCGCGGTAGCGTCCGAACCCCTTTTCTCGCGCGCGTTCCTCGATCCGTCGCGCGAGGAGACCAAAGATCTCCCATTCTGACTTCGCCTCTCCTAGAGGCTCCACAGCCTTGTCCCCGACTACGACATACGGCAAGTACGTCTGCGGATACTTGATGCCTCGCTTCTCGTAATAGGCCGCGGCCGGAAGGACAATGTCGGACTTTAGAGCGGTCGAGCTCATTCGGAAATTGATAGCGACAATCTGGCGCAGTCTTGGCCACAGCACCTGCTCCGCCAGTTGCGGCGCGGGCCAGCGGCGGAGCGGATTGCCCCCCGTGCAAACCAGCACCTGCGGGTCCTGACCGGCTCGCGGGTAGACCGGCATCCAGCCGCGCCGCAGCGCCTCTGAAAGCTTCTCGTCTTGATCCGCACGGTGCGAACTCGCGTGCACCCTCAGCCACAACAGCGCCGGGGTCAACAGGTAGCGCTGTCGCATGAATTCGGTCAAATATGTCTCGATTTGCCGCACCGAGGGCGCCATCAAGCGGGACAGCAGCGAAACATAAAACGGCTGTTCGTAGCCTCCCGCCAAATCCTCGAACCCGTTCATGGTCCACCAAGCCGCCACCCGCAGCCCGCCGCCCGGTTTTCCTTGGTTTCCGGTCAGGGCCAGCAACAAGATCAGGGCCCGCTGCATCAGATCGCTGTGGTAGTGCTTGCAGGCCCCGAAGGAGGCGAGAATCATCGCGGCCCGCGCTTTGGCGAAGCGGCGCGCGGCCTGCCGGATCACATCGGCTCGGAGTCCCGTCACCCGTGCGGCGTGCTCCGGAGTCGCGGACGCAAGCCGCGCCCGCAACACAGCGAATACTGGCTGAACAGCAACGCGCTTCCCGTCTCGCAAGCTGACTTCGTACTGTCCCTCCAGCGAGGGTTCCATTCCATCCAGTGCCAAGGTTTGCTCCGGGTGACCTTGGCTCCCTGGCGCGGCTACTGGCCCGCCCTTTCTCCGGTCCCAGCAGTAAAAGACATCCTCCCTTCCCCCATCGCGCAGATCGGACTCTCTCAGAAATCGCCCCGTATCCGTCCGAACCAGCAGTGGGAGGTCGGTTTGCTCTCGAACGTAAGCCTCGTTCCAAAGCCCCTCTTCCACGATTACCTGGGCCATCGCCAACGCCAGTGCGGTATCGGTACCGACTTTCGGGTT
>JBBIUR010000287.1:0-4572 GCA_037440145.1 Myxococcales bacterium
GTACCTGGGAGACGTCGAGGTCGGCAGTGAGACCAATGTGGGGGCAGGGACGATCACCTGCAATTACGACGGGTTCCGGAAGCACCGCACGACGATCGGGAGCCGCGTGATGATCGGGAGTGACAGCCAGCTCGTCGCGCCGGTGGCGATCGGCGACGATGCGTATATCGCATCGGGTACCACAGTGCGGAAGGACGTGCCCCCCGGAGCGCTGGTCTTCAATGCGAAAAAGCAAGTGACGCGGGAGGGTTGGGTAGCGGCGCGCCGGGCTCGGGAACGGGAAGGTGGGAACACGGCGGGATACGGGGACGAGGACGGCGCCGGCGAATCGCCAGGCGGCGGGCGCCGGGGGATCGCACGCAAGGCTCCGGTGGAGCCCCGGCCTGCTCGCACCACCCGCTCGCGGCGGCGGTGAGCGGGTGCAGCGGGGCGGTGCGCCCCGCTTTTCTCGGCGCGAGCGCGGGGATATAAACGCTGCGTCCATGTTCACTACTTTTCGCCCGCCACCGAAGCGATCGAGTGGCATCGCCCCGGTCGAAGAGTGCATTGCCGACATTCGCGCCGGCAAGATGGTGATTCTCATGGACGACGAGAATCGGGAGAACGAAGGGGATCTCTGTCTGGCGGCTGAGAAGGTGACCCCCGAGGCGATCAACTTCATGGCGAAATACGCGCGGGGGCTGATCTGCCTTTCCCTGACGGAGGAGCGGGTTCGGGAGTTAGGCTTGCCGATGATGGTGGCCGAGAACCGAGCCCCGCTCGGGACCGCGTTCACCGTGTCCATCGATGCGCGGCACGGGATCACGACGGGTGTTTCCGCTGCAGACCGAGCTCACACCGTTCGCGTGGCGATTCGCGAAGGCACGAAGCGCAGCGATCTGGTGATTCCTGGCCACGTGTTCCCCCTGCGCGCGCGCCGAGGCGGGGTCCTGGTGCGAACGGGCCAGACCGAGGGGAGTGTCGACCTGGCGCGCCTGGCAGGCCTGAAGCCCGCAGCGGTGATCTGCGAGGTCATGAACGAAGACGGCACGATGGCGCGCCTTCCCGACTTGGAGCGGTTCGCGGCTCGGCACGGGTTGAAGATCTGCACGATTGCCGATCTGGTCGAGTACCGTTTGCGCTGCGATTCGCTGGTCCACCGCGTGGCCGAAGCGAGCCTGGACAGCGCGTACGGAGGAAAGTTCCGCATTCTCGCGTACCACACCGACGTAGACGACGGGGAGCACATCGTACTGGTCAAGGGCGAGATCCGCCCCGAAGAACCGGTTCTGGTGCGCGCGCACGCGGAGTTCCTGCCCGGTGACGTCTTTGCGCTCACGCAGCGGAACACGGGTGCGCTCTTGCACCGCGCGATGGAGTTGATCGCAGCGGAGGGAAAGGGGGTGGTTCTGTACCTGCGGCGGGATGGGCGCGGCGCGGAGTTGAAGGCGTTGAGCCGGATGCGGCAGAGCGACCAGGCCCGCAGGCCGAGCACGGATCCGCAAACGCTGGCGATGGACTTCCGGGAGTACGGGATCGGAGCGCAGATCTTGCGCGATGTCGGAGTGAGGAAAATCCGCCTGATCACCAATTACCCGCGCCGGCTCGTGAGCTTGCCCGGCTACGGGCTGGAGATCGTGGAGTGCGTGCCGCTCAGCTTGCCGGCACCTGCGAAGGATTCCCCTGCGGCCTTGCGGGCTCCCGGCCGTCGGTCTCGCGTGGTTCCGCTGCGCTGAGTGCAGGCCGGGAATCGCGCTACGGGTCCCGGCGCGCGCCATCCCGAGCCGCGCTCCCGAAGTCAAGCGACCAGACGAAGCCCAGAGTCGCCCCCACGTCTTCGCTAGCCGAGACGAGGCCGATGCTGGCGCCTGCAAAAACGGTCACCATGGCCGTGTGCAGTTGGAAGCCGGTGCGGGCGACATGGCGGTCGTTGTCGAAGCGCGAGCCGGCGAGGCCTGCGAATTCGCCGAGCCAGCGGATGAAAATCCCCTGGTCGCCTGAGGCCAGCAGCGGCTGGCTCGCCACGCCGAGGGCATAGAGGAACACGTCGTCCTGCCCGCGCGAGGGCCCAGGGTTGCCTAAGAGCAGCAAGCCCAGATTCGCGTGCGCCGCGACCGGGCCGATGTGCTTCGATGCCAAGACCTCGCCCCCAAAATCGATCTCGTCGGTGCCGAGATGGCTCTGGCGGTTGGCATTGGGGAGCTTGGTGCCGAAGCGCAGGCCCAAGGCCGGCCAGGCGGGTTGTTCTCGCAACACGGTGACCTTCGTGGATAGCCGCGCGTCCCCCGAGCCGTACCGCGAAACGCGCCCGGATTCGGGAAAGGTTTCCTCGAGCCGCAACAGCTCGTAGGTCGCCTGGATTTCGGCCCAGTTGCCCGCTGCAACGCGCGCCCCGAATTGCGGGATCGCGAGGAGAGATGCTCCCGTCGCGGATTCGGCGGGCGTGAACAGGGGAAAGTGGAGGCCGTCGAAATATGTGGCACCAAGGACGATCTCTGCGTGCCCTGTGGGAAGGGTTTGCGCATCTTCGGCGGTGAGGGGACAGAGCGCCGCGGCGTAGGAGGATGAAGCGAGCAGGGCGAAGAGCGCGCCGGTTCGAGCGATCGGGAACATCTGCGGCCTTGCGTCGGTTATACGGAAAGAGAAGTAGTATCAACATGCACTTCGGGTTCCGCCGCGAGATCGTGCTGGTCGGAGGCCTTGCGTGGCTGCTCGTTGCCGCGCTTGGGCACGCGGTGGCTGGGGAGGGCCAAAGCGGGGCCGGCAAGGTGCAGCTCCAACTAGAGCTGTCGAGCGCATCGCTTGCGCGCGGAAGCCAGGCCGGCCTGGAGGTCTTCGCCATCGTCGAGCGCGGATGGCACATTCAGGGCCCGAAGCCGCGCGAGAAGTACTTGATCCCCACCGAGCTGCGTCTCGACGTGCCTCCCGGGATCTCGGTCGGAAAAGTGCGCTTTCCACCTCCGGACGAGGCTGAGTTCGCGTTCGCGCCCGGCAAGCGACTCCTCGTTTACGAGGGCAAGGTGGGAATCGCCACCGAGATCGAGGTTGCGCCGGATTTCGGTCAGTCCCGAGCCGCGATCCGGGCAGTGCTCCGCTATCAGGCGTGCAACGACCGCTCCTGCCTGCCTCCGGCCACAGCGAGTGCCGAAATCGTGGTGCCCGTCGCCGCTGCTGCGGCGGAACCGGAGCTGCGCCCCGGGGGGGCAGAGGCAGTGGAGGGAGAAGTTGGGCAGTGGTTTGTCCGGCATGGCCTCGGCGTCACGCTGCTGCTGGTGGTGTTGTTGGGGGTCGGGCTGAACCTCACGCCGTGCGTCTATCCGTTGATCTCGGTGACGGTCAGTTTTTTCGGAGGGCAGGCGCGCGGGTCGCCGAGACGGGTCGCGGCGCTTGCAGTGGCCTATGTGAGTGGGATTGCCGTCACGTTCTCCGCGCTGGGAGCAATGGCTGGCCTGACGGGCGGTCTTTTCGGAAGCGCGTTGCAGAAGCCGCTCGTGCTGGCGGCGCTGGCCGCTGTGCTGGTGGCCCTCGCGCTGAGCTATTTTGGCCTGTACCACTTCCAGCTTCCGCCGCCGCTGGCGCGGCGCCTGGGGTCGGCCCCTGCGGGTATCGCGGGAGCCCTCCTGATGGGTCTTACTATGGGCCTCGTGGCGGCTCCGTGCGTGGGCCCCGCCGTCGTGGGTCTGCTCGTCTTCGTGGGGAGCCGCCAAGACCCATTGCTGGGATGGGCGCTCTTTTTTGCCCTCGCCACGGGTTTGGGATTGCCCTACCTGGGCCTCGCGATTGCGGCCGGGTCGTTAGCCCGCCTTCCGCGGGCGGGGGAATGGCTAGCCTGGGTGGAGCACGGGTTCGGCGTGGCGCTGCTGGCCTTGGCAGCGTATTTCATCTCGCCGCTGCTCCCTGGGCGGTGGGGGGAGTTGAGCGTTCCGGCGGTTGTCGCCGCAGGAGGGATTTTCCTGGGCTTTCTCGATCGCGCTGGGGGCAGCCTGCGTGGATTCCGGGTGGTGCAGCGCGCAGCCGGCATGTCGCTCGTAGTCCTGGCGGCGTGGATGGGCTGGCCACAGGCCCCGCAGGGGAGGATCCGATGGCAGCCGTACTCGCAGGAGGCTTTTGCCGCGGCGCGCCGCGCCGGGTTTCCCGTGGTTCTGGATTTTTACGCCGAATGGTGCCTGCCGTGTAAGGAGATGGAAAAAACGACTTTTGCCGATCCCGAGGTGGCGCGGGAAGCCGAGTACTTTCGCACGCTGCGCGCAGATCTTACAGAGGAAAGCGAGGAAACCGACGCCTTGGCCCGGACCTTTGGCGTCAAAGGTGTCCCCACAGCGATTTTCTTTAGCGCGAGCGGGCGGGAGGTGGTCCGCCTCCTGGGGTTCATCTCGCGCGACGAAATGCTCGCCGCCATGCGGCGCGCGCGCGCGGACGGTGCCGCCCCCCCGCCGCCGGCGGCGTCCGGTGCCGGCCCTGGAACGGGGTCGTCGACCTGAGGCACCGGAAACCGCCTCGCCCGCGGGGTTCCTCGGCGCTGCCGGCGGGCCGCGGAGTGAACTCGTTCAGAAACATGGGTGACACTCTGATATGAGGCTCACCTAAGCAGAT
>JBBIUR010000288.1:0-4545 GCA_037440145.1 Myxococcales bacterium
TACGCGAGGTGGCGCGCCTTCGACCGCGGGCCCAGATGCGCCTCTTTGGTCTCTACGAAGTTGCCCACGGCGACACCCGCGCCGAGCTGGGTGCCCGCACGCACGTGTGCGAACGGCCCGATCTCGCAGCCAGGGCCGATCACCGCATCCGTGAGCACCACGCCGAACTTCACGTGAGTCTCATCCCCAATGATCGCGTCGCGCACGTACGCCGTGCCGTCGATGCGGCACCGCGCGCCAATGCGCGTCGCCCCCCGGAGTTGGACGTTCGGGCCGATCACCGTGTCCTTGCCGATTTCGACGCTCTGCTCGATGTACGTCGTCGCCGGATCCTCCAGCGTCACACCTGCCTCCATCCAGCGCTGATTGGTCCGCTCGCGCAGCACGCGTTCCATTTCTGCCAACTCTCCTCGCGAATTCACTTGCGCCACCTCTTGCACCGGCGCACCGGCCCACGCCACTTCTGCCCCGCCTGCCACGGCAATCTCCACGATGTCCGTGAGGTACAGCTCGCCCTGCGCGTTATCCGGGCGCAGCTGCGTCAGCGCGCGCCGCAAAAAATCCGCGCTGACGCAGTAAATTCCGACATTCACCTCGTCGATCTGCCGCTCGGCCGCCGCGGCATCCCGATCCTCCACGATCCGGACAATCCGCCCGCAGTCACGGACGACCCGCCCGTATCCCTTCGGCTCCGGCACCCTGGCTGTCAAGAGCGCGAGCGCAGCCCCCGAGACCCGCCGGGCTCGCACAAGGGAACGCAAGGTCTGCGCGCCGAGCAGGGGAAGGTCTGCGTACAACAGCAGGACGTCGCCGGCGAATTCGCCGAGTTCCTGCATCCCGCAAAGGGCAGCGTGACCAGTACCCCGCTGCTCCGCCTGGAGGGCAAAGCGGACATCGAACCCAGCGCATGCCCGCCGGACGTGCTCGGCGCCGTGACCCACCACGACCACTACCGGCCAGGCGCCCAGGTCCGCGAGCGCGCGCAGCGCGTAGGAGACCAGCGGGCGGCCACCAAGGGAGTGCGCTGCCTTGGGGAGCTCTGACCGCATGCGCGTCCCTTTGCCCGCTGCGAGAACCAGTGCCGCCAGTGGTGCCTCCGCGCTCATCGAGTCCCGAGTACAACGAATTGCCCGCCCCGGCAAACTCAACGGTAGCAGCGGTGGGCGAACCAAAACGCTCCTAGTCCAAATATGGCGGCGGAACTCGCCTCGACCAGCCACCCCGCGCCTCGCCGGCTCCCCCCACTCGTCAGGCGAGCCAAAATGGGGAACGTGGCCGCCACAGCCACGAGTTGGCCGGCTTCGACCCCGGCGTTGAACCCAAACAGGGCCGGCACCAGGCGCGCCGCCGGCAAGCGCGCCTCCGCGAGCGCCCCGGCAAACGCGAAGCCGTGCACCAAACCGAAAACGAGTGCGATCGCCCAGCGGAGCGCCAGCGGCTCGGTGGCAGAGGCCAATAGCCCGAAGTAGCAGAACGCGAAAACTCCAAGGCCTACCAGCGTGAGTGCCGCCACGCGGCCGAAGCCAGCGCAAGCTGCTGCGCCCATCGCCAGCAGTGCCGCCGCGAACGCACCCGGCACGATCCAAGTGCGGCGCCCGCGCAGCCAGAGGTTCTCCGCCGCCACCAGGCAGATCGAAAACCCGACGAGCGCTTCGATCGCGCTCCGGTCCGGGCGCGCGTAACCCAGCGCGGCCAGTGCCAGTGTGAGGGTATGGCCGACAGTAAAGCCGGTAACGATCTTGGTGACTTCGACCAAGCCGGCCCCGCCCAAAAGGAGAGCCGCCAGGAATGCGAGGTGATCGTAACCCGTCCAGATGTGCTCGACGCCCAGAACCGCATAGCGCGCCACCGCAGCGCGCCAACCGCGCGGCGCCGCACGAGGGTACTCGCACAGCGACCAGGCGCGCTCTCCATCGGACAGCACCCGCTCCTGCGCGACGCCGCCCGCCGCGACGACGCGCGCGAAATGCAGGTGCGAGGGCGCCAGATCGAACAGCAGCCCGCTGCGGATTTCCAATGCACCGGACGGGCACTGCAAATCCCACTCGTAAACGAGCTCGCCGGCTGGAGCTTCCAGAGGCCGCGGGGGGCCTGCGAGGCGGCACGGCTGCTTTCCGGCCCAGAGCTGTAACGCGTCCGCCAGGTAGGTCCCCAGCACATCCGCCGCACGGCTGCGCTCGCTTTCGGACAGGCCGAGCCACGAGGCATCGAGCGCCGCAAGCCGGACGACCACGCGGGCACCGCCCTCGCGAATCGCCCACTCCGAGTACGACATGCTGCGCTGGTGCGCCCCGGCAGGGTCGGAGCACACCGCGACCAGCAGTACGGCGGCAAGCCCGCGCCACCCGCAGTGGCGCCGGCCCAGGGAAGTCGCCGCTTGGGCCCGCGCTGCGAACCGGGCCTGGGGCGTCGCGACAACAGATGCGCCGTACATGTCGGCCGTCCTCAGGGCTGCTCCGCCACGACCACGTCGGCGCGCGCGCGCAAAGCGTCGAGATAGGCGCGCAGCGCCTCGTCGCCCTTCCTCCTGCGATATTCGGCCAACACCTCGGCGCGCATTTCCTCGAAACTCGGCTCCGGCGGTGCCACGCGCCCCACGAGCTGCAAGACGTGGTACCCGAGTCCCGAGCGCACGGGTTCGCCGACCTCCCCCGCCGCGAGGCCCATCGCCATGCGAGTCGCGGTGGGCCCCAGGTATTCCTGGAGCTTGGCGGGCGGCAGCGGCCCCGAGGGCAGCGGCGGGACCTCCGGATCGCCGAACGCCCGGCGCACGGACTCGAAATCGGCCCCTTCGCGCAGCCGCCGCGCGGCCTCTGCGGCGCGCTGGGTCGCTGCGGCTTCCTCGCCCAGGTCGCGAACGCGCACGAAAATCTGGCGCACCGACAGCCGCTCGGGCTGCGCAAAAAACTCTCGGTGCGTCTCGTAGAACTCTCGGAGCTCTTTATCTGAAGGCTCGGCGCCGTCCGCAGGCCTTACGACCCCCGCAATCACCGCGCTCGTCAGATCGGCGCGCACCCGCCGATCGTGCCGCGCGAGCCCGAGTTCCAAGCCGCGCTGCACGAGCAGCTCCTCGTCGATCAGCCGCTCCAGCACTCGCCTCCGCGCAGCGGCATCGAGAGGACTGCGCTGGTCAGCCCCCAGAGCTGCCAGCTGGCGCTCGTAATCGGCCCTCCGGATCGGGACGCCATTGACGCTTGCCACCGCATCGCGCGGAAGCGGTTCTGCCCGCCGAACCAGGCTCGACGCCGCGAGGCCGATGCCAGCAACCGCTCCCAGGGCCAAAAGCCAGAGCGGGCGCGCACTCGGCGCCCCCAGCTTCGCGGCCCAAGGCCTCCGTTCTAGGAAGCTGGCCGCACGTAAATCGGGCTCGACCAAGCCCGCTCTTCGTTGAGAGCCAGGCAATCGTCCTCGAACGGAGTGCGATAATCCCCGTAACACGGATGCACCTCTACGCAGCGCCCCTGGTCGTCGTACCGGCAGCGCAGTCCTCCGGCGTTGACCGCAGGCGTCGGCTCCTGAATGGCCCGGACGTAGTAAACCGCCTGCCGAGCCGAAGGAAGAAACTCCGGGTCTTCGAACTCGACCGCGCAGCCGGCGGGGTCGGGTTCGCACTCGAAGCGCCGCCACGGATCCTCGATGAGCGAATCCACCGGTTCGCCAGGGCGCACCTGCGGCCGGATGCGAACGACTTCGATCCTGGTGATGCGGCGGCGGCGGTCAGTCGGGTTGTAGCACTCCCCGCGGCACAAGTACTCGAGGCGCTCCGGGCTCAGGGCGTGAACGGAGTGCGCGAGGCAACCGGGAAGCTGCTCGAAAGCTCCAATCGCGCGCACGCGAAAAATCGGATTCTTGTCGAGCACCACGTCGGCACCCATGGGAGCGGGGCTCTCTGGCGCATTAACGAGGTCGAACCAGAGCAAAATGCGGTCGCCGCTCGTGCCGTACACCTCGCGCCGCTTGAGCGCCTGCCAAATCGAATCCCGGTCTCTCCCCGTGGCGTGCACAGCCACCAGCCCACCCGTCAGGAAGAAGGATGCTTGCCGCTCGATATCGAGCAGCAGAAAAGCAGGAACGGACCCGGGGCGGGCTTCGAACGGGCGCGACTCAGGCGACGGCTTTTCGGGAGAACCCAGAACGCGGCGGCGCCACTTGGCATCTCGAGCTCCGGCCGCTTCGGTCATCCTGCGGCGCCCGTATTCCTTGTAGCCCGTCCCTGGCCGGGCACTGTGGTTGTCGCTCGAAGCGATCAGGCCGAAACGGAAATTCCGCGGCCCATCGGGCTCGGCAAAGTTGGTCAAAGCCAGGACGTATTGCGCGGAGTTCCGCGGCCGGTAGTTGAAGGCCGGGTTGAAGCAGTTGCGGCACTGGCCGCAATCCTTCCAGTCCTCCGTCGTCGCCCCGGGCACCGTGCGATGCCCCGAGACGCCAGCGCGCAGGTAGTTCTGCTGCGCCTCCACCACGCGGCGCTCGCATTCCTCGGCCGCGATGGCGCCACACCGGGATCGGATGATTTCTCCTGCGCGCCAGCAGCAGGGCTCGTATTCC
>JBBIUR010000289.1:0-4544 GCA_037440145.1 Myxococcales bacterium
CTGCGCGCTTCGAGAGCAGAACAACTCGCGTGGGCGCGCTCCATCCAGGATGTGCGTGGGGCAGTGCGGGAGCCGTGGCGGGGCCTGCTGACGGCACTTTGCTACCTCGCCGAATTTCAGGCGATCCAGGAGAAGCACGCGCGCGGGCGACTCGTCGCTGCTGCCCGCCTGTGCGACCGCTACGGTCTCGCCTCCGAGCGGGCGCTGGCGCTGATGTTCGACATCGAGGTCCAGAACGGCGGCATACCGCCGCGCGAGGGCGACCTGGCGCGGTTGCATCCGACGGGAGATCCCGGCGTCGACGAGGTGGCCCGCCTCCGCGCGGTGGCGGAGCGACGGGCCGCCGCAACTGAGCCCCGCTGGGCCGCCGATGTCCGCGCCAGGAAGCTCGCCATCGCCAACGGCGCAGGCGTGGTGCACGGCCGCCGCTATCGCTTGCTGGAGCAGTTCGGCATCGGCCTCCGCGCGTTCGACCGCTCTTCGACCGGCTAGCGGTCGGCGACCGCCCCGAGAGGCGCGGCGGCACCGGAGGGCGCAAGGCGCCGCGGCGCGCGGTTCTCGCGGGCCCTTTCCACACGGGAGCCGATTTGCCACATTGGCTCCGAGAAAACCTGCCGGGCAATGGGCGAACGGCGGGCGCGAGGAGGGCAAAGATGGCGTTTGCAGAGTACTCTTCGTACGACGGCCTCGGCCTGGCGGAGTTGGTGGCGCGGGGTGACGTAAGCCCAACCGAACTCGTCGAGGAAGCGATCGAGCGCATCGAAAAGCTCAATCCCGTGCTGAACGCCGTGGTGTACAAGATGTACGATCAGGCCCGCCAAGCCGCTGCTCGGCTGACCGAGGCGAGGTCTAGGGGCGAACGGTTGGGTCGGTTTCACGGCGTCCCGTTCTTGCTGAAAGACATTCTCGGCAACTACGAGGGGGTGCCCACGGCAGCGGGGTCGCGCTTCATGGCGGGCGTGCCGGCGCCGCGGGATGACACCTTGGTCGTCCGCTACAAGGCTGCGGGGCTGGTGGCTCTGGGGAAGACGAATGTTCCGGAACTGGGGATTCTGCCGACCACGGAACCGCGGCTGTACGGGCCCTGCCGGAATCCCTGGAACCTCGACCATTCCACCGGGGGGTCGAGCGGGGGATCGGCTGCTGCCGTCGCGGCTGGGATCGTACCCATCGCCCATGCCAACGACGGCGGGGGCTCGATACGGATTCCCGCCTCGTGTTGCGGGCTCGTGGGGCTCAAGCCGACTCGCGCGCGGAACCCTGCGGGCCCCGATGTGGGCGAGCTGCTCGGCGGCCTTGCAGCCGAGCACGTGGTGACGCGCACCGTTCGAGACAGCGCCGCGGTGCTCGACTGCACGCACGGGCCAGAACTCGGGGATCCTTACTGGGCGCCTCCCGTGGAGCGGCCGTTCCTGGAGGAGGTCGGGCGCTCTCCGGGGCAGTTGCGAATCGCGTTCGCCCGGAAGTCGCTGACGGGCAAGCCATTGCATCCCGACTGCGTCGCGGCGGTGGAGTCGGCGGCGCGGTTGTGCGAAGAGCTCGGCCACGTCGTCGAAGAGGCGGCTCCGGACATCGACATGTACGCCCTGATGAGCCACTTCCTGGCGGTTTTCACGTCCGGCACGGCAATGGTCATTGAGGCCTTTGCCATGTTGACGGGGCGCACGCCGCGCGAATCGGATTTCGAAGGACTGACCTGGGGGATCTACGAGCAGGGAAAGCAAGTCACCGCGCCGCAATACCAGATCGCAATGGCGATGCTCCAGATCGCCTCGCGGCGCATCGCGCGCTTTCACGAGAAGCACGACTGCTGGCTGACCAGCACGCTGGGTGCCCCGCCCTTGAAGCTCGGTGCGGTGGACGTCGACGAGCGCGATCCCATGAAGGCAATGCTCCCCATCGTGGACTACGTGCCCTTCACGCCCATCCAGAATGCCACGGGGCAACCCGCGATTTCCCTGCCTCTCTACTGGAATCAGGAGGGCCTGCCCATTGGGGTGATGTTCACGGGCCGGTTTGGCGACGAGGCCACGCTGTTTCGCCTGGCGGCGCAGCTCGAACAAGCGCGTCCGTGGAAAGATCGCCGGCCGCCCGTCTGGGCGTGACCGCGGCGGGCCGGCTCGCAGTTGCCAGTGCTGAGAAACGGCCCATGGAATTGCGGGGAAGAGCTGCTCTGGTGACCGGTGGAGGCGTCGGAACTGGCAGGGCCATCGCACTCGCCTTGGCTGCGGAGGGCTGCGACATTGCGGTGAACTACTCTCGGTCGCAAGTCGAAGCCGAAGAGGCCGCTGCTGCCGCGAGAGAGCTCGGCGTGCGCGCATTCGCGGTGCGCGCCGACGTCGCCGACGACGGCGCGGTGCGGTCGATGGTGGCGGAAGCCGTGCGGACGTTCGGCCGCCTCGACGTGGTGGTCAACAATGCCGGAACGACGGCCTTCATTCCTCACGGCGACTTGGAGGGCGTTACCGACGAAGTGTGGGACCGCATCTTTGCCGTCAACTTGAAGGGCGCTTTTTACACGGTGCGCGCAGCCGCCGCGCAACTGCGCGCCCGGCGCGGAGCGGTGGTCAACGTTTCCAGCGTTGCAGGGGTGTACGGAATGGGGAGTTCGATTCCGTACTGCGCTTCGAAAGCTGCCCTGAACATCCTGACGGTCGCGCTGGCGCGCGCGCTCGCGCCGGAGGTGCGGGTCAATGCCGTCGCGCCTGGTTTCATCGACACCCGGTGGTGGAAGCAGTTCGCGGGTTACGAGGGGATCAAGCAAATGGCGCTCGAGCGAACGCTGATCCGGCGTGTCTGTATGCCGGAGGACGTCGCCGCGGTGGCCCTCTCGCTCGTGCGGGCCGACTGTATCACAGGGCAGGTCGTCGTCGTGGATGGGGGCATGGGGCTCGGGCGGTGAGGGCACTGCCCTGCCGATCGGGAACCGGTGCTGTTCAGCCTCGCGGCCCCGCTTCCGGAGCGCAATCGGGTGCGTGCGGGACTGCGGCTACTGCCGGCCGGCGCCGCAAACGGCGGGCAGCGACGAGCGCATCGTCCACCAGCGTGTAGACCACCGGCACAACCACGAGCGTCAGCAGCGTGGAGGCCGTGATCCCGCCGGCTACGGCAACCCCTAAAGGCCGGCGGCTCTCCGCGCCGGCTCCGAAGCCGATCGCAACCGGCAGAATCCCGAGCAGGGTGGACACCGAGGTCATCAGGATCGGCCGCAGCCGCACCTGCCCGGCCAGCATCACGGCCTCGCGCAGCGCGCGGCCCGCGGCGCGCTGCTGGTTTGCGTAGTCGACGAGCAGGATCGAGTTCTTGGTCACGAGACCGACGAGCATCACGAGGCCGATGAAGCTGTAGATGTTGATCGTCATGCCCGCAGCCCAGAGCGCCAAGAGCGCACCGAACACCGCGAGGGGCAGAGCCAGCAAGATGGTGAACGGGTGCACGAAGCTCTCGAACTGGCCGGCCAGCACGAGGTAGACGGTGGCGACTGCGAGGGCAAAGGCGAACCTGAGACTGGAAAAGGATTCTTCGAAGTCCTTGGACTCTCCAGCCACTGCGGTGGTGAAGCCGGGCGGCAGCAGGTTTTGCGCGAGGGCCTGGACTTCGCGCAGCGCGGTTCCGAGCGGCTTGCCTTCAAGGTTCGCGTCGAGAATCACCGAGCGGCGGCGATTGTAGTGGTTCAAGCTGCTCGGGCCCACGCCTTCGCGCACCGTGACGAGGTTGCTGAGCTGCACGAGCTCTCCCGAGCGGGTGCGCAGGTAGAGCTGCTCGAGCTGCGCGGGTGTCGCGCGATCCCCGGGCTGCAACTGCACGATCACGTTGTAGCGCTCGTTGCCCCGCTTGAACTTCGTCACGTCGTCGCCGCCGAGAAGGATGCGCATGGTGTCGGCGATCTCCGCGACCCGAATGCCCAGCGCGGCGGCGCGATTGCGGTCGATGCGCACCCGGAGCTCGGGCTTGTTCAGGCGCAGGTCCGTGTCGACGTCGGCCAGCCCCGGCAAGCGCCGCACCTCCGCGAGCATGCGCGCTGCGTACGTTTTCAGCGCCTCGAAGTCCGGATTCTGGATTACGAACTGCAAGGGTTTTCCCCGACTCCCCGTCGGCAGCCCGGAAAACGAAATGGGGAACACCCGGATCCCTGGAATCTGAGAGAATTGCTGGCGCAGGTCAGCGAGCACTTCCTGTTGCGTGCGACGGCGGCGCGCGCGGTCGTGGAGCCGAGAGAAAATCATGCCGCGGTTCACCTCGCCCGGGCCGCCCTGCGCGAGGCCGATGAATGCCGCGGCCGTGCGCACCTCGGGCGTGCTCACGAGGATCTGTTCCACGCGCCGCTGTAGCTGGTCGTGATACTCGAGCGTAGCTCCTTCTGGGGACTCGAGCACGGTCATGAAGCCGCCCCGGTCTTCCTGGGGAACGAACTCCTTGCCCAGCGCCGCGAAGAGCAGCGCGCTGGTGCCGAGGGTTGCAACTGCGATGGCGGAGACGGCGAGGCGGTGGTCGAGGGCGCGGGCCAGAAGCCCACGGTACGTCGCAGCGAGCGCGGCCAGGCC
>JBBIUR010000290.1:0-4533 GCA_037440145.1 Myxococcales bacterium
AGTTTCCGAGAGCTTCAATGGGGACGCAATCAAGACTTGATCAACGTGGCGCTCGACCATTTTGCGGTGCGCCACCTGCGGGTCTGACAGCGCCTCCTGCATGTCGCTGACCGGGCCGAAGCAAACGTCCAAGTCTCCGAGCTTCTCGATCCAGTAGGCCTGCGGCTGGCTCCGGAAAGCGGCGCGGAAGAAAGCGAACATTTCCTCCCGCTTGTCCCCCTCGGCGAACTGGTGCTCCGCAAAATCCGGCCGTCCCAGGGCCGTGCAGAGGTTCCTCCAAAAATGCGGTTCCAGGGCACCGACGGTTACGTACTTGCCGTCCGCCGTCTCGTACACGGCGTAGCACGGGTTGTGGCCGGTCAGCGTCGTCCCCCCGCGCTGCGGCTGTGCGTGAGAGACGAGCGCCATCAGGATGTGATAGACGTTCAGAGCAAGCGTCCCATCCAGCATCGAAATGTCGATGTACTGGCCGCGGCCCGTCTGCTGCCGCGCGATGATGGCCGCGAGAATCCCGACCACTGCCATGAGTGCCCCGCCCCCGAGATCGGCCACCTGGATCGCCATCGGCGTCGGAGGGCCGCCCTCCGGGCCGTTGACGCCCAAGACACCGGCATAGCCTGCGTAGTTGATGTCATGGCCGACCTTGTCCCGGTAGGGGCCGTCTTGTCCGTAGCCGGAGATCGAACAGTAAATCAGTCCCGGATTGATCCCGCTCATCTGTTGGTAGCCGATCCTCAAGCGCTCGGTCACCCCGGGCCGGAACCCTTCTAGCAGGACATCGCAATCGCGCGCGAGGCGGTAGAAGATCTCCCGGCCCCGATCGGTCTTCAGGTTGAGCGTCATGCTCCGCTTGTTGCGCTGCACCAACGGCAATCCGAGGCCCATCGGGTCGTTGGGTGCCGCGACCACGAGCACGTCCATCCCAAGGTCGGCGAGCACCATCGAGCAATAAGGACCTGGTAACTGCCGCGAGAGATCGAGCATTTTCATGCCGCGCAGTGGCGGGGCCATGGAAACCCTCCCGGAACGGGACATTCGCCCCCGGCTACCACAGCGGTCCAACCGGCGCAACGAATAGCAGTTTCCACACGGCCGGCGCTGCCCACGCTTGCAACAGGCAGCCGCTTCGTCTTTCTTGGGGGCGGCGAGCTGCGAGGAGAGCGATGAGGTACGAATTTACCCCCGAACAATTGGCGTGGCGGGAGGAAGTGCGAGCTTTCTTGCGCGAAAACCTGGACCCCAAGCTGATCGAGGAACTGCGCGAGCTCGGCAACGAGGGGCAAGGGCCCTACGCCCGCCAGTTCTTGCTGAAGCTCCGCGACCGCGGCTGGTGGGGGCTCGCCTGGCCGAAAGAGTACGGCGGACAAGAACGCTCGGCAATCGAACAGTGGATCTTCGTCGACGAGCTTGAGGGGGCGGGTGCGCCGATGTTGCCCCTCACGGTCACCTCCGTCGCGCCTACGATCATGCGGGTGGGGACGGAGGAGCAGAAGCGGGAATGGCTGCCCCGGATCAGCCGGGGGGAGGTGGAGTTCGCGCTGGGATACTCGGAACCTGACGCCGGTACCGACCTCGCCTCCCTGCGCACGCGTGCTGTCCTGGAGGGCGATCACTGGGTAATCAACGGACAGAAGATGTGGAACACAATGGCACATACCGCCACCCACAACTGGCTCGCGGTGCGCACGGAACCGGACGCGCCGAAGCACAAGGGAATCTCGATCATGATCGTGCCGATGGATGCGCCAGGGGTCTCGGTGCAACCGATCTACGTCTGGCCGGGCCTGCGCACGAACGGCCTGTTCCTGGACAACGTCCGTGTGCCCAAGAACTACCTGATCGGGGAAAGAGGGAGCGGATTCTACTACGCGGCCATGGCGCTGAACTTCGAGCGGCTCAGCATCGGATCGGTCGCAATGACACGGCGGTTTTTCCGGCAGCTTGTGGACCTGGTGCGGGTCCTGCGGGTCAACGGCAGGCCCTTGAAAGACGAGCCATGGGTGCGAGAGCGCCTTGCCAGGCTCGCAGTCGACATCGAGGCGGCGCGAATGTTGAGCCTTGAGACGGCGTGGGCGCTCGACCAGGGCCGTGTTCCCGCAGCGGAATCTTCGATGGCCAAGGTGTGGGTCAGCGAGCTCGCGCAGCGCGTCGCCGATGTGGGCACGGAGATCCTGGGGCTCAACGGCCAGTTGCACCCAAACGAAGACGAAGCGGCCTTGCGAGGCCGGTTGCAGTGGCTCTACCGAATTGCACCCATGCTCGCCTTCGGGGGTGGTACGAATGAAGTGCAGCGCAACATCATTGCCATGCTCGGCTACGGACTGCCTAGGAAGTAAACGGTGAGCGCGATGGACCTGAATTTCTCGCCGGAACAACAAGAGCTTGCCGAGGCCGTTCGGCGCTTTGCCCGAGCCGAGGTCACCCCCGAGCGCTTGGCGGCCTGCGAGCGCCTGCCGGAAGGCATCGACCCGCCGCTCTGGAAAGCGATTTCGGAACTGGGCTGGCTGGGCCTTGCCCTCCCAGCCGAGGCCGGTGGCAGCGGTCTCGGGCTCGTGGACCTCGCCTGCCTCCTGTCCGAATGCGCGCGGGGTCTGGTTCCCACGATCGTGAGCGCCTCCATTCGCGGAGCGTATACCCTGGCTCAGCTCGATCCCGCGGCTCCCGAGCTCCCCTTGCTCGCTCGGGGTGAAAAAAAAGCCATGCTGGCCTTCGAAGAGCGAGATGCGACTGCCCCAGAGGCTCTAGAGGCCAGGGTAATGGGGAACGGGTCTGCGGTGCGCCTGAGCGGGGAAAAGTGGTACGTGGCGCACGGAACTCGCGCGGATTACTTCATCGTGGCAGCGCGAGACGAGTCGAGCCCGTGCATCGTCCTGGCCGAGCGGGACACAGCGCATATCACCCCCTTGCGGGGTTTCGTGAGCGACGACCTGCAGGCCGTCGTGCGATTCGACGGCAGCGCGACCGTGCGCCGGCTCACCGCGCCCGGCCAGGGACAAAAGGCGCTCGCCAGTATCCAGCGGCACCAGGTAGCGCTGGCCCTAGCCGAGATGGTCGGTGGGATGGAGGCCGTGCTGGAGATGACCGTGGCCTATGTGAAGGAGCGGGAGCAATTCGGCCGGAAGATCGGCGCATTCCAGGCGGTGCAGCACCAGGTGGCAGATATGGCGACGGCATTCACGGCGTCGAAGCACCTGGCCTGGCAAGCCATCACGCGCGTCGCCGAGGATCGCGACGAGCCCATGAACCTCCCAGCGGCGGCGGCGTTCGTGGGGCAGGGCTTCAAGCGCCTCACCTTGACCGCGCACCATCTCCACGGCGGCGCCGGCTACGTCATCGAGCATCCCTTGCACTACCACAGCGAACGCGCCCAAGCTCTCTGCATTCGATACACTCCCGAGAAGGACGCACTGGCTCGGATCGCCTCGCTGCTGCTGGATTAAGGGAGGAGTCCACGGGGCGGGCGACAGCCACATCATGACACCGAACCTCGAGCTTCGAATTCGGGCGGAAGCTGCCGAACTCGGCCTCCCGGTCTGCCGTTTCGCCCGCGTCGAGCCCCCTCCCCACGGGTCCTTTTTCGTGCGGTGGATTGACTGCGGCCACCATGGCGAGATGGAGTACCTTGCGCGCGGCGCGGCCAAGCGCCTCGATCCCCGCCTGGTTTTGCCTGGGATCCGCTCGGTGATCGCCGTGGCGAGCCCTTACGGGACCGCGCCTGCGGCGGAAACCCGAGACTGGCGGCTCGAACTCCGGGGGCGCATTGCCGCTTACGCAGCGGGCCGCGACTATCACGCGCTTCTAGGCCGCAAGGTGGAAGTCCTGGCCGGGCGGATCGCGTCGATGGCGCCGGGTTGTCGCGTGCGCGGCTATGTCGACACTGGCCCGGTCCTCGAGCGCGAATGGGCCTGGCTTGCCGGCGTCGGCTGGTTCGGGAAGAACACGATGCTGCTGCGCCGTGACTGCGGGTCGTGCTTTTTTCTGGGCGTCATTCTGACGGACCTGGACCTGGAACCGGATCATCCAGCTCCCGCGCATTGCGGGCGCTGCACGCGCTGCCTGGTGGGCTGCCCGACCGGGGCGCTGCGTGAAGGCTACCTCCTCGAGGCGCCGCGGTGCATTTCGTACCTTACGATCGAGCACCGGGGCAGCATTCCCGCCGAGCTGCGGCCCCTTTTGAAGAACTGGGTATTTGGCTGCGACGATTGCCAGGCCACGTGTCCTTGGAACCTGCGGGTCGCGCCGCGCCAGGAGGAATGGGACGAGCTCAACCCGAGACTGCCCGAACTGCTAGCGATGGACGAGGCGTCCTTCCGAGCGCGGTTTCGCGATACCGCCGTGCTGCGGGCTAAGCGAGTGGGAATCGCGCGCAATGCGTGTGTTGCCCTGGGCAACTCCGGGAATCCTGAGGCGGTGCCCTACCTGGCGCGCGCGGTTGCCGAAGACCCTGCTGCGCTGGTCCGCGCGCACGCCGCCTGGGCCCTCGGACAGTTCGGCTCTCCCGCCGCGCGGCGCGCGCTCGAAAATGCGCTCCGA
>JBBIUR010000291.1:0-4476 GCA_037440145.1 Myxococcales bacterium
CAGCGCCGAACATTGCCGTAAAGGCGAAAGCAGCGTACGCGCGCAGTGCGGCGCGTTGCCAGCCGGGGAGCCGCCCGCGCGCGGCGCGGGCGAGCGCGACGTTCAGTACCCAGAGCCCGAGGAACGCGGCAGCGTGCACCCATGGGGGCGGGACCGCTCCCAGCAGTGCCGCCACGTGTTGCACGCACACCCATTCCGCTGTAGCTGCCGCCGGGAGCAACAGGCGGAAAAAGTGCCGGAAAAACATTCTACCCACGCGCTCGGCGAGCTTCTTCATGGCGCTGACCATAGCCAAGGCGGAATGCACGGGCAATGCAAAACCCACGTACCGCCCAGTGCGGCGGAACGCACCCGAAGCGCGGGGCGGGGTGCGGCGCTGCCGGATCCCGGCGGGCTGCCGCCTGGGATTCGCGCTCTTGCCGGGAAAGCGCGGAGCCGGCAGTGCCCGGCGCGCTCCCGATCGGAGGAAGTCAAGCCACCCCTACGAGGATGCCGTCCGCGAGCCACTGGCGGAGGACCGCGAGGACGCCAGCGGCTGCCTCTGCTTCGCCCCCGGCGAGTTCGGCGGCCTCCTCGCACCAGGCCCCCAGGGAGTGGCCCGCCAGCAGGTGTTGCAGGCCGGCGAGCTCCACGCCTGCCACGGAGCGATGGAAAACGCGGAACTCCTGCCGCCACACTCGCACCCAGCAGGGCCCGGGTGCCGCAGCCCCCGCTGCCTCGCCGCGCTGCACTTGTTCCCAGACTTCCTCGAGATTCCAGTCCAGGGCGAGCAGGCGCAGCGAGGGGGAGGGCAGGAACCGGATTTCGGGCCACTGCGCGGGCGGGATGGCTTCGAGCGCGGAGGGCTCGAGCGGCGAGGCATCCGGTGCGTCGAACGCATCGAGGATGGCGCGCTCCAGCTCTGCGAGCGCGGGCAGGAACGGGCGAGATCTCGCCAGCCGGTGGGCGCGGAGAAACTCAGGGAGGTGGCTGCCGGCGTAGCGCAGGGAGAAGTGCGCCGGGGGATGGGCGAGCAAGTAGTCGGTGATCAGGTTGTGGAACTCGACTTCACCGGCGACCGCGAGCACGCCCGGATAGTCTTCCTTGAGACTGTCCAGCAGGCGGTAGAAGTACATGTTGGCATAGATCTCCACGCGCTCGAGCGCCGAGAGCCGGCTGTCTCCGGCAATCGTCGATTCGAAGAAGTCTGCCCAGCGCAGGTCGTTGTCGCAAAGGGCCGCGAGCCCCTGGGCTGCTCCCTCAGGCGCGACAATCAGCGCTCGCAACAGGTGCTGGACCCTGGCGAGTTCGGTCTCCCAGTGCATGGGTGGTCTCCGCAATCGTTCGTGCCTTTTCCGCCTCGGCCGCGAGCTCCGGGAATTCCGGGATGTTGTCGTCGCGCTCGATGAGCGTCGAGACCTGGCCGAAGCGCCGCACGGCCTCCGCGTAAAGCGCCCACACCGGGTCGATGATCGGATGGTCGTGCGTGTCCAGCAGGTAGCGCCCGTGATCGGAGTGACCGGCGAGGTGAAACTGGATCACGCGGTCGGGCGGAATTCCGTTCAAGTACGCGTGGGGGTCGAAGCCGTGGTTGAAGGCGCTAACGTAAACGTTGTTGATGTCCAACAAGATGAGGCAGTCCGCCGCTTCCGCAACCGCTGCGAGAAACTCCCACTCCGGCATCGTCGAATGCCGGTACGAAAGATACGTCGAGGGGTTTTCGAGGGCGATGCGGCAGCCGAGAAGATCCTGTACACGGCGGACGCGCGCTGCGACGTGGCGGAGCGCTTCTTCCGTGTAAGGGAGCGGCAGGAGATCGTGGAGATTGTGGCCGCCGATGCCGGTCCAGCACAGGTGGTCCGAGATCCACGCTGGCTGGATGCGGGTCGCTAGCTCCCGCAGGCGGCGCACATAACTCTCGTTCAGCGGATCGGCAGAGCCGATGGAGAGCGAGACGCCGTGCAGCACCACGGGATAGTTGCTGCGCACGCGGTCGAGGATGCTGAGCGGCCGGCCGCCCGGCACGAGAAAGTTTTCGGAGATGACCTCGAACCAGTCGACCTTCGGCCAGCGCTCCAGGATATATCCGTAGTGCGGCCGCCGCAGGCCGACGCCGTAGCCCAGGTAGGGGCGGGGGAACTCGCTCATCGCTGCTCCGCGCATCCCGCCGCGAAGGGGCCGCCGCGCCGCGCGCGCGTCCCGGCGCGGCGGCTTCGCAGGCAGAAATTCTGACGGGCTAGCTCCGGATCTTGCCGCCCTTGGCCTCGCACTCCTCCTTGGTGGTCTCGATCCAGCCCTTTCCCTTGCACTCGTTCTTGCCGGCGCAGTCGTGCCCTGCTCCCGCGCAGGCACCCTTCCCCTTGCAGGAATTGATGCCCTCGCATTTCACCTTCGCGGCTTCTTTCGCGCCGGCAGCAGCACCTTCATGCTGCTGCGCAAGCGCCACCTTCGCGGCAAACAGGCTTGCCACCGCGGCGGCGACGATCGCCCCTTTGGTCCTGTGCGTCATACCCTTCCTCCTTTTTTCTGAATCCTTGCGGGCCGGCTCGAGCCGGCCTTTGTCCTGGCCCAGCGCATCGAACCATCGACCAAGCCGCAGGCTCGAACCAGGGCTGGCCGATGCCGGTGCGCTCGTACCTACTTCACCCAGAACTCCCGCTCGCCTCGATTACTTCCCGAGCTGGCAATGAAATGTGCGGCCAGGGGGCGGGCGCAGGGGCAGGAGCGCGCCGGAGCGTTCGCCCGCGGGTGCGGCGGCTGCGATCCCGCGGTCGGCAGCTCAGGCCGTGTTCGCCACGGCTAGACGGCGGGTCAGAAAAGGCTGGTGGCCGCCTCAGCCACGCAGCAGCTGCTGATTGTCATTCGCTGCAGGATTTTCCGCCCCGATTGTGCTCGGTGCGCGGGCGCGGGCGGCGCGAAGCGGCGCTCCGTCCCGTCCTCGCCCCGCGCTGCTAGCTTGACATCCATGCGGTGTGCTAGCGCTCCCACGAGCCGGTCCGACGGGTCGACGCGCATCAGGATTACGCCGCGGCCCGCGCTGGCCAGTTCTGGGAGCTCGTGGCTGGGAAACGTGAGTACCTTGCCAGAGCGGGTGACGGCGGTCACTAGGCTCCCCTCGGCCGGCGCAAAGGAGACGACTTCGTCGCCCGCCTTCAGGCGCGCAAATCGGCGGCCGTTTCGCGTGGTCTCCGCGAGGTTCGGCTTGCAGAAAAAGCCCATGCCTCGCGCAGTGGCCACGAGCCAGCGCGCGGGGGGTTCGGGGCGCTCGTCCTCCCCCGGACGCACGAGGGTGGCGCCGATCACGCGTTCCCCATCTCCGAAGTGCAAGAGCGACTGCACGGGCTCGCCGTATCCCGTCGTGGCAGGGACGGCGGTGGCGCGCAGGACGTAGATCATGCCGAAGTTGGAGAAGAGTGCGAGATGGTCTCGCGTGCTGCCGCGCAGGATCCACTGCGCCACGTCTCCCTCCCGCACCCTCGTGCTGGCGGGATCCTTGATTTCCCCGACCCGCTTCACCCAGCCGTCGCGCGTGACGACGACGGTGGTGTCTTCGTGCACGACATATGCGTCGGCGTCGTAGACGAGATCAGCCCCGGCACTTAGCTTGGTTCTTCTCGGGTCTCCGTACTTGCGCGCGACCTCGCGCAACTCTTCCTCGACGATCCGCCACCGCGCCTTCTCTTTTCGCAACAAGCTTCGGACTTCTGCTGCCCGCTCCTGTTTTTCGCGCTCTTCGGCCAGTAGCTTGTCGACTTCCAGGCGGGCGAGTTGGTACAGGCGCGTTTCGAGCACCGCGTCCGCCTGGACGTCGTCCAAGCGGAACTCCTGGCGGAGCCGCTCGGCCGCTTCGGCGCGGGAGGCAGCCTTGCGAATCAGCCGGACAGCGCGCTCCAGGTTGTCGAACAGCTTGCGGAAGCCGGCGAGAATGTGCAGCCGCTCCTCCAGTTCGCGGAGTTCGTGGCGCAGGCGCCGGGTCACCACCTCCAGGCGGAAGTCGAGGAAGTGCCGGCACAGCGAGCGCAAGTCCACTCGCGCGGGCTGCCCGACGCCCGGCGTTGCTGTGGGGAGCAGCGCGGTCATGTTCACGGGATAGGGAATTTGCAGGTCGGTGTGCTTGTAGAGATACGCCATGACGGCTTCCGGCGAGGCGTCCGGCTTGATCTCGACCACCAGGCGCACCTGGTCGGTAGATTCGTCCCGCACGTCGGTTGCCTGCGGAAGGCGGCGGCTGGAGATATGGGCGGCAATCTGTTCCACGAGTCGGGCCTTGTTCACCTGGTAGGGCACGGAAGTGATCACGACTCGCCGCCGGCGCTTTTGGGCTTCGACCGTGTACTGGGCGCGCAAGCGGATCGTCCCTTGCCCGGTTTCGTAGATCGCGCGCAGCTCCCGTTTGTGGTTGAGGATTTCGCCCCCGGTGGGGAAATCCGGGCCGAGGATGAAGCGGCAGAGGTCCTTGCTTTCCAAGCGGGGATCGCGGATCAAGGCCACCAAGGC
>JBBIUR010000292.1:0-4476 GCA_037440145.1 Myxococcales bacterium
CCCCAGTTCGACTGGACGGGCAAGCGGGCCACCCCCTCCGCCGCATCCGCGACCAGCAGCGGGGGGCCTGGGGGCGCCGAACTCGGGCCCCCGGGGATCTTCTACCAGGGGGCGGAGAACGTCTTGCTCGGGCGCGCCACGGTGGCAACGATTCCGCAGAGCGCCACAGAGACGCCGGCCGACTGGCGCATTCGCCTGGACCCCAGCTTTTTCGACTTTCAGGCGCTGACGCGGTTCGGGAAATAGACCGAATCCCCTGGGCGCGGTGTCAAAGCGGGATCTCGCCGCTGTCAATGCGGCGGCGTAGCTCGGCATCGAGCCGGACGTAAGTGCGCAGGCGGTCGTCCCGAAAGTAGATCGGATCCGCAATGCGCTCGGGATCGTAGCCCTCGGCCTGGAGGCGGGTTTTGACGTGCTTGAGTGACCCAGTCACGTGCATCTGCGGAGCGATGCGCACGAAAAGCGGGCGCGCGTACGGGGGCAAGACCCGCTCGGCGTGCGCATAGTAACCGTCGGGGTCGAAAACTGCGCCGTCCCGCAGGACCACGAGCGCCATCCCGGCGCGGCCCTCGGTCCCGGGGATTCGCACACCGTACACCGCCGTTTCGCTCACCCCGGGGGCGGCGTTCAGGAGTTCCGCGACCTCCTGGGTAGCGACGTTTTCTCCCTTCCACCGGAAGGTGTCACCAATGCGATCCACGAAATAGTAATAGGACGCACGATCTCGCCGGAGTAGGTCCCCTGTGCGCAAGTAGACGTCCCCCTTCCGGAAGCAATCGCGCAGAATCTTCGGCTCGTTGTCTTTCTCGTTCACGTAGCCGTCGAAGCTCATGACGGTCTTGCCGGAGATCTCGCTGAGAAGCTCGCCCACTTCTCCGGGCCGGCACTCGATCAGAAAGCCGTCTGGACCGCGCAGCGGCTGGCCGCGCTCGAAGTCGAAGCGCACCAGCCGCAACTGCCGGTGGGTAAACGGTGCCGCGCGGCCCACCGAGCCCACGCGCCCCCGGCGGTTCATCAGGCTCAGGTTCGCTTCGGTCTGCCCGTAGGTCTCGATAATCCGCGGAATCCCGAATCGCTCCTGGAACTCCCTCCATACGTCGGGGCGCAGACCTGGACCGGTAGCGACGCGAATCCGATGCTGCCGGTCGCGAGGGCTCGGCGGCTGCCGCAGCAAATAGCGGCACAGCTCGCCCACGTACATAAAGTGGGTGACTCCGTGCCGCTGCACATCATCCAGAAAAGCACTCGCGGAAAAGCGGCGCCGCGAGGCGAAGGCCGATCCATTGTGAAAGGCAGGCGCGAAACCCACGAAGTTCGAATACCCGTGGTACAAAGGGGTCGGCGCGTAGGAACAGTCGCCAGGGCGCAGGTCGAGTGCAATGCGCAGCGCGTGCCCGCCCATGGTAAAGCGGGAGTGGCGGACGATGGTGGGCTTTGGATAACCGGTGGTCCCGGACGTGTAAATATACAGCATCACGTCCGAGACGCGGACGTCGGGAATCTCGGGTTCGCTCGCGCCCGCTTCGTCGAGCGCCTCTCGAAGCGGCCGGAATCCCGCGCGGCGCAAGTCGTCGAGGGGGCCGTCCGCAAAAACGCGAAACGTTCCGATCCCGTCCAGCTCCTGCAGAGCCGTCGCGCACGCTGCGTCGGCCAGGACTACCGCCGCCTTCGACGCGCGGATCGCGTGCGCCAGAGCCGCCCCCCGCAGGTGGGTGTTGATCAACGCCCCGATCGCTCCCAGCTTCGCCACAGCACCTTCTGCCATCAGCAGGTCGGGCGAGTTCTCCATCATGATGGCCACGGCTTCTCCCCGCCGCACGCCAGCCGCGCGGAGCAAGTTCGCGTAGCGGTTCACGCCAGCATTGTACTCTGCGTACGTCACCGTCTCCCGCTCGAAGCGCAGCAACACGCGGTCGGGAAATTTTTCCGCGTGCTCGCGCATCACGTATCCGAAGGTGCGAAATCCGTCCCGCGCTGCCCGTTTGAGGGCGTCGCCGATTCTCTTGTAGTGCGGGAGTTCGCGCAGATCCTCGAGAAAGGTCGCGATCCGAGAGGCGAGATCCATACGTTCGGCTCCCGGGAGATCCCCGTATGCGGCGGCGCGGTGTAAGGGGGCCCGAGCTCCGCGCCGTCAGCGCTGCACCTCGCGCGGGGAGGCACGCACCGCGCGCTCGTGAGCCCACGCGCGGATGCGGTCCACTTGCTCCTTCATCGTTCTGGACAGCGGCACGACCGTGCTGGCAATGGTGACCAGGTCGCTCGTCGTCAGCTCGCGGTCCTCCAGCCGAGCGACGGTGATTCCCGACACCACGCACTGCTCGATTTCGGCTCCACTCCAGCCGCGCGTGAACTTCTTCAGGCGTTCCAGGTCGAACTTGTCCGGGTCGATGCCCCGCCGCCGGAGGTGAATGCGGAAAATCTCCACCCGCTCCTCGTCCGTGGGGAGGTCTACGAAAAAAACCTCGTCGAACCTTCCCTTGCGGATCATCTCCGCGGGCAGGAGGTCGATTCGATTGGCGGTGGCAGCCACGAAGAGCCCACGCGCCTTTTCTTGCATCCACGTCAGAAAGAAAGCGAAGATCCGGCCCAGGTTCCCGGCCTCCCCCGTTTCGGTCGAAATGCCCATTTCGATCTCGTCGAACCACACCACCGCCGGTGCCAATGCCTCCACCATTTTGCAGGCATCCACGAACGCGCGGTCCGGGCTCCCGTGGCGGCCAGAAAACACCTCGATCATATCGATCCGATAGAGCGGGAGCTGGAAGTACGAAGCGATGGACTTCACGGTCAGGCTCTTGCCGCATCCCGAGATCCCCATCACGAGCACGCCCTTCGGCACGATCTCGGCACTGACGCCGTCGCGCAGGTAGAAGAGCCGGCGCCGTTCGAGAAGCCACCGCTTGAGGTATTCAAGCCCCCCGATGTCGTCGATACTCGCCGTTTCGGCGATGAACTCCACCAGCCCCGACTTCTTCACGAGGAGCCGCTTCTCCTCCAGAAGCTCGGGCAGAGCGGCTGGGCCCAGGGCCGCGTGACGGGCCACTGCCCGCCGCAGGGCGTGCCGCGATTCATCGAGCGTCAACCCCTGGAGCGTCCGGGCCACTCGGAAGACCCCTTCCCCGTCCAGCTCGACCGGCACTCCGGAGCGGCGAAGGGCAGCGAGTTCCTCCTCGAGGAACGCCAGCAGCTCGGGAAGGTCGGGTGTCCCCAGCTCCACGAGCGCGATGGACCGGCTCAGCTCCTCGGGCACCACCGCCACTGGAGAGGACAGGACGAGGAACTTAGCGCGGTCGAGGCAGAGATCGTAAAGATCCCGCAGGCGGCGCCGGATCTCGTGCGATGCGCGCAAAAATTCGTGGAAATCGCGCAGCTGAAAAATTCCCGGATCGGAATGGAAGGCGATCCAATCCAGCACCTCTCGCGGCCCCAGCGCCTCGCCCTCCCCCCCCCTGCGGGGCGCAGGCCACCGGTAAGGGTCCACGTCCAGAGCGGTAACGGCCTGGCCAATGCCTTCGCCGCCACCACCGCTAGCAAGGTATCGATCCGGCGTTCCTCGGGCGAACAGACGTAGAGAAGCGGCCGGCCGGACTGAACGAGGTCGCGCAACTCGGCGAAAGCCCGGCTTTCCGAAATTGCGGGGCCCGAGCCACAGCGCTCCTGCAGCGAAATCTCCTGCATGGCCATTCCACTGATACCAGCGGCCGCCGGGGTTGTCACCTCGGCGGCCCCGCGCGCACGCGCGCGCCCTTCGCTCACCCTTTCCCCTCGCCCCGCGCGCGGCGCCACTTCTCGAGGCGCTCCGCAATCACCCGCTCCTCCCCGCTATCGCTCGGCTCGTAGTACCGCCGGCCGCGCAGTTCCGGGGGGAGATGTTCCTGCTCGACGAAGTGACCTTCGAAATCGTGCGCGTACTGATAGTCCTTGCCGTAACCCAACGCCTTCATGAGCGGCGTCGGCGCATTCCGCAAGTGCATGGGAACCGGCAGCGGGCCGAACTCCTCGACGTCGGCAGCCGCAGCGGTCATCGCGCGGTAGGCGGCGTTGGATTTCGGAGCCGTGGCGAGATACGTGGCGGCCTGGCTCAAGGGGATCCTGGCCTCGGGCAACCCAACGAAATGAACCGCATCCTTCGCCGCCACCGCCACCTGCAGGGCTCGGGGATCGGCGTTGCCGATGTCTTCCGCGGCGAAGATGATCATCCGCCGCGCGATGAACAGCGGATCTTCGCCAGCCTCGATCATGCGCATCATCCAGTACACGGCCGCGTCGGGATCGCTGTCCCTCATGCTCTTGATGAACGCCGAAACCACATTGTAGTGTTCTTCCCCTTGCTTGTCGTGCAGGAGCGCGCGGTGCTGCGCTGCTTCCTCGACCAGAGAGAGGCCGATCCTGCGGCTGCGGCGGGTGCGGGCCATTTCAGCAGCCATTTCCAGAACGTTGAGAGCGACCCGCGCGTCCCCGTGGGCTCGCTGCACC
>JBBIUR010000293.1:0-4462 GCA_037440145.1 Myxococcales bacterium
TGCCGTGGACGTGAAAGTCGGCGTGTGGCTCCAAGTTGGTGTTGCCGTGGGCGTTTGCGTCGGTGTGGAGGAAGGGGTGCCCGTAGGTGTGTCTGTCGGGGTCGAAGAGGCGGTGTGCGTGGGTGCGGCGGTCGCGGTGGCAGTGTGCGTTGCCGTCGGCGTGGGCGGTAGGGTCGCGGTTTGCGTGGGTGTCCCTATCGGTGTCGCAGTGCCCGTTGGGCTTGCGGTGGGCGAACTCGTCGGGGGCGGAATGAAGAAACGCACCGCGGTGTTTGCGAGCGAGCCGATGTTCGTGAAGCTATAAAGGTCGTAATCCCCCCTCGTCAGCTCCCAGCCGATCTGAGCCTTACCGCCGCTGGTGTTGTTGCTCGGGCCGAACTGGTAGACGAAATCCCCATTTTCATGGAGGATCACTTGGAGGTTGAAGAAGCTTCCGCCCTGGCCCCACTCCGGAACGTTCGACCACGTGGCAACGAAGAAGCGGTTCGGCGCGGCTCCGAGAGCGGCGTAGCGGACCGTGCCTCCGGCACTGGGATCCAGGTCGGCGCCGTAGACGCGCATGGTTCGGACCACGTTCGAGTTGGGATAGGGGTACGGGTAGGTCGGCGGCGGTCCCTGGGATTGCGTGCCGTTACCGCAAAATCGGTTGTTGAACTGGAGCCTGCCGTTCGACATGATCCGCACCGAGGTGTACGGGGTGCCGCCATAATTGAACGTGAACCCGAGGGGCAGCTCGGCAGTGATGTCGTCGTCGACAGGGGCCCAGGGACCGCTGCAGCCACCTCCCCAGGTGGCGTTCGTGTGGGTCGAAGGGTCGATCCATGCGAAAGACGCGGGTGCGTTCGCATACGTGGCCGCCCTTGCGGTGCTGACGCCAAGGGCGAGCGCAGTAAAGACAGCTTGTAAGCGGCGCAGCGGCCTTGGTCCGCGCCCGGGGATGATTCGGGGTGACGTCTCGATTGCCATTCCGTGTGTGTCCTCCGCACCAGGGTGAGCGTGTCCCGCAACACGTCGAGTCCGGAGGCGCGTGGTGTGGCAAGGCGCATGCCACGCACCATGCGAGCGCTCGCTGCCGGAGTGCGTTCGACTTGCGCCGGGGGCGTGGCGTGTCGCGCAGGCTCTCTTTTATTGCCGGGCTCGTGCGGTGTATTTCGTAGGGTCTGTCATGAGCAGGAGAAGCGAGCTAGCACCGGATTGGGTGCCGGGTATTGAGTGTGGCAGGCTTTCCATCCGGCTGCGCGCATCGGACGAGGCGCGCTTTCGCCGTGAGAAGGAGGGGACCGTGAACGAAAGACCGTTTCGAGTGTTGGGCGTGCATCACATTGCGATTGGGGGCCTTAGGAGGGAAGCGCTGCGCCACCTGTGGGTAGATTTGCTGGGGTTGACTGTGGTCGGGGGTTTCCGCAGTCCAGCCGAGAATGTCGACGAAGACATTCTCGTCACTGGCCACGGCCCGCTGCACGTGGAAGTGGACCTCATGGAGCCAGTCGATCCGGAGAGGCGCCCGCGGGTGCACGAGCCGGTTCTGAACCACGTTGGTCTGTGGGTCGATGACTTGCGGGCGGCGGTGGATTGGCTGCAGCAGCGGGGAGTTCGCTTCGCGCCCGGCGGTATTCGCGTGGGTGCCGCAGGTTACGAAGTGTGCTTCATTCACCCGAAGGGGGACGAGCGGTTTCCGTTCGGAGGCGAGGGGGTCTTGATCGAGCTCGTGCAAGCGCCGCCGCAAGTGATCGCTGCGTACCGCGAACACGTGCGAAGGTGAGGTGCGCCACAAGGGATCCCGTGACCCCGGAGCTGCTCGCGGAGCAAACGCAGCCGGGCTTGCTGCTGAGTCCCCTCGGGATGTTGTGTCGCCCCAGATGGGCGCGCGAGCCGATACTGCGCTGCAACCTCGAGCACGCCGGCGCGAGCGCGTTCCACTGGTTGCGGCTCAAACGCTGGGATTACCACGGCGTGTGGTTGCGAGGGGCGCACGCGGCGGCGTGCCTGGCCCACTCGGGCTATGCTGGTACGGCGTTCTTCTACGCCGTGGAACTCGTCACCGGCCAGTGTGCGGAAACTGCACACAATGTCCTTCTGGGCCGCGGCGTGCGTTGGCCTGCGGACAGCACATGGGGAGACGCGTCGGACGGCGCCGGACCGGTCCGAGCGGCGTTCCAACTGGCCGCTGGAGTTCTGCGCGTTGAGGTGCGGGACCCGGGTTTTGCAAACGGCGATGGGCTGCGCATGGACGTGGCGCTGGCCTGCCCGCGCAGTCACGAGTCGATCGTCACTGCCGCCGTGGGCGGGCGCTGCCTTTATTACAACCGCAAGATCGTCGGGATGCCGGCCGAAGGGTTCGTGGTTTGGGAAAGCCGGAGGTTTTCGTGCGACCCCGAACCGAGCCCGCGGCTGCTCGATTGGGGGCGCGGCATTTTGCCCTATCCTGCGCCGCGGCTCTGGGCTTGCGCCGCGAGGTCTCTCGCGACCGGAGAGGTCCTGGGCCTCAATTTAGGGGCTGGCTGCGGTGAGGCGCTCGGCCGCGGAAATGCGGTGTTTCTCGGGAGAAGGCTCCACAAACTGGGCGCAGTGGATTTGCACTTCGATCCCGGGGCGTATCACCGGCCATGGGGGATTGCGGACCGGGGGGGCCGAGTGCGGGCGGAAATGCTTTCTGTGGCCGAGCGGGTAGCACGGGCGAACTTTGGAATCCTGCGCAGCGAGGTGCAGTAGGTGTTCGGGCGGTACCGAGGTTGGGTCGTGGTTGCGGCGGGCGAGCGCGTGGAGTTCGCCGACATCCCGGGGTTTGCGGAAGAGCATCGCGCGCGTTGGTAGAGAGCGGCCGTCCAGTGGAGCGGGATATCTTCAGCGAAGATCATCGCCTCTTTCGGGATCAATTCCGGCGCTTCGCCGAGCGGGAAATCGCCCCGCGCGTCGCCGAGTGGAACGCCCGCGGCATGAGCGATCGGGAGACGTGGCGCCGTGCCGGCCTGCACGGCTTTCTCGGCGCAGCAGCCCCAGTGGAGTACGGCGGCTCGGGCGGGGACTTCCTGTACGACGTGGTGATCATGGAGGAAATGGCGCACCTGCGAGCGCACGCGATGATGATCTCGCTCCACTCCGACATTTGCATGCCGTATCTCGTGCACTACGGGACGGAGGAACAAAAGCGAAAGTACCTGCCGGGCGCGATCCGCGGCGAGATCCTGCTCGGGATTGCAATGACCGAGCCCGGAGCTGGCTCCGACCTGGCGGCCATCCAGACGCGCGCCGTTCGCAAGGGCGACCACTACGTGGTCAACGGCTCGAAAACCTTTATCTCGAACGGCCAGATCGGAGATCTCTTCATCGTGGCCGTGAAGACCGACCCGGAGGCGAGACCCCCCGCATCGCGGCATGAGCTTGCTCCTGGTGGAGGCCACGAGCCCAGGCTTCGTTCGGGGTCGCAAGCTGGACAAGCTCGGGCTCAAAGGTCAGGACACGAGCGAGCTGCACTTCGAGGACTGCCTGGTTCCGGCTGCCAATTTGCTCGGGCGCGAGGGCGAGGGGTTCCGGATGTTGATGGAGCAGTTGCCGCAAGAGCGGCTGTGCATCGCGGTGGGCTCGATCGCATCGTGCCGGCGCGCGCCGGAAGATACGATCGCATACGTCAAGAGCCGCCGCGCGTTCGGGCAGCCAATTGCGGCATTCCAGAATACCCAGTTTCGGCTGGCTGAGCTCGCCACCGAAGTGGAGATCGGGCAGGTGTTCGTCGATCGCCTGTTGAAGGCGCACGTGCGCGGAGAGGAGATCGCGACCGAGGTGAGCATGGCCAAGTGGTGGGTGACGGACTTGCAAAAGCGGTTGACCTCGGAGTGCTTGCAGCTACACGGGGGGGTACGGGTTCACGATGGAGTACCCGATTGCCGGCGATTACGCGGACGCCGCCGTGCAGTCGATCTACGCTGGCAGCAACGAAATCATGAAAGTCCTCATCGCCCGGCGACTGGGACTGGGCTGACCCAAGCGCGCGCCCGAGCCCCGACCGTGCCGCGCCGGGCTCGCGTCGGGCCGCACCTGCGGTGGGTGAGAAATCTCCGGCTTGAGGGCGGGTGGTTCGGTGCTATATGTCGCGCGTGCGGACTGTGCGGCGGTGACGGGCGGAGTCCAGGGACCACTTGGGCGACATTGGGTCGCGCTGCCGTGGCTGTCGAGCCCGGAGACGCGGTGCACGTGCTCGATGGCAACTATGGGGGATTTCAGCTCACGCGGTCGGGCGAACCGGGACGACCAGTGACGTTCGTCGCCCAAGGCCTGGCCGCGCGCATCGTGGCGGACAACCCGTTCAGCCCCGACGGAATCAGCCTCGAAGGCGCTTCGCATGTCGCCCTCGAAGGCTTCGTGGTCAAGGACCGGACGCGGGCGGGGATTCGCGATGCCGCGGCGCGGTCGGTCACCCTGCGGCGCTGCCGCCCGGAGTTCAACCTGCAATGGGGCATTTTTG
>JBBIUR010000294.1:0-4390 GCA_037440145.1 Myxococcales bacterium
CGCGGCGGTCCGCGGCCGCGACGGAATCCGCCAGGTACTGGAACTATTCGTTCCGCCGGCAGAAGAGATCGACTGGGAGATCCGGAATCTCGCCAGCGCGGGGGCCATCGTCTTTACCGAGCGCGTCGACCGCTTCGTGATTGCCGGCAAGCGCGTCGAGCTACCCGTCGCAGGCGTCTTCGAGGTCCGCGACGGGAAGATCGCCGCGTGGCGCGACTACTTCGACATGCAGACCTGGCTGCGGCAGACGGGCGCAGCGAGCTGAAAGCGACCGAGGGGAGAACTCGCGGACATGAGACGGCCCGCGGGGTCGGGATCGCCCAGCGACCTGCGGGGCCAGGGCTCCGCCGGCGGGCCGCGACGACCCGCAAGAAGAAGGACCGGAGGGACGGAATGGCATCGGGAGAGGCGACCGGTCGGCCCGCGACCGACCCGTCGGCGTTCGTCGCACCGGGTGCAGTAATCCGCGGGGATGTCACCATCGGGGTGCACTCCAGCGTCTGGTTCCACGCGGTGATCCGCGGCGACGAAGGGCCCGTGTCGATCGGAGCTTACTCCAACGTCCAAGACTGCTGCGTCCTTCACTCCGATCTCGGTGTGGGCACCGAGATCGGCTCGTGGGTGACCATCGGCCACGGCGCCGTCGTTCGCGGCGCCCGGATCGGCGATCGGGTCATGGTCGGGATGAACGCCACGATCATGACCGGAGCGATCATCGGCGACGGCAGTATCGTCGGCGCGGCGGCTTTCATCCCGTACCGAACGGAATTCCCGCCGCACTCCCTGATCTTCGGAAACCCCGCACGGCTGATCCGCCCGCTGGAAGAATGGGAGCAGGAACAGCACCGCATCGCGTGTGAAACGTACCTACGACTCGCCGAAGAATACCGCTCGGGCAAGTGGTGACCCGCGTGCGGATGGGGCACGGGAGCGCGCTGCGGCTCGCCCTGGCAGAGTCCTGCTTCGAAGTCCCCTGCGCCTTCGAGGCTGCCCCATTGCCGAGCAACCGGGGCACGAGCCCGCTCGCGCTCAGAACCCGAGCCCGGTTTCTCACCTGTGGTTTCGCCGCGGTTTGTGCTACTCGAAGCGGCCAGGTCTCACGCAAGGGTCATCGTGCCAGGCTTGACGCGGCGCAGTTTTCTCGCGGGTGCGGCGTCCACGACGCTGGCGCTGCTCCTCGCAAACCTCCGCACTGCCGGGAAGGGAACGTCCGCGCCGGCGGGGGCCAGGGCGCTTCCCGAGTACCGCAGGTGGGAGGACCTCTACCGGCAGCGCTGGATCTGGGATCGAAGGGTCCGCTGCACGCACTTGGTGAACTGCTGGTACCAGCGCAATTGCGCGTGGGACGTGTTCGTCAAGGACGGCGTGGTGCTGCGCGAGGAGCAAGCAGGCACGTACCCCCAGGTGAGCCCGGAGGTTCCGGACTTCAACCCGCGCGGCTGTCAAAAGGGCGCTTGCTACTCCGCGCTCCTGTACGCGCCCGATCGCCTCCGCTACCCGCTGCGGCGCGTCGGACCGCGCGGTTCGGGCCGCTGGCAGCGCGTGACGTGGGACGCTGCCCTCTCCGAGATCGCCGACGCAGTGCTGGACGCGCTGCGCGACGGCGCCTGCGAATCCGTCGTCCTCGATCCCGGCGGCAGCACTGCTTCCGCCACGTGGCAGATCGGTCTCCGGCGCCTGATCGCAATGCTCGGCGGCGTGGAACTGGATACCAATACTGAACTCGACGATGGCCAGGGCGGCGCGGCGGTGACCCTCGGGAACCCTGTGGCGTCGCGCTCGGCCGACGATTACTTCCGGTCCGACCTGATCCTGATCTGGGGTGCCAATCCCGTCTACACGCAGATCCCGAACGCGCACTTCCTGTTCGAGGCGCGCTACCGCGGCGCGACTCTCGTGACGATCGCACCCGATTACTCCCCGTCGGCCATCCATTCGGATCTCTTCGTTCCCGTGCGCCCCGGCACGGACGCGGCTTTGGCTCTGGGCGTCGCCCACCTGCTCATCGAACGCGGCCAGTTCGACGCCGAGTTCGTGCGCGCCCAGACCGACCTGCCGCTGCTCGTGCGCGAGGACAACGGCCGCTTTCTGCGCGAAAGCGATTTGCAAGCGAGTGGCCGGGAGGACGTCTTTTTCGCATGGGACGAGCGCGCCGGAGAGATGGCTCCCGCCCCAAGGGAGCACCTGGCCTGGGGATCCGTGCAACCCGCGCTGACTGGGCGCTACCGGGTTCACACCCGAGCGGGGCCCGTGGAGGTCCGCCCTGTGTTTGCCCGGCTCCGCGAGCAGTTGCAGCAGCACTACACGCCCGCCGCGGTCGCGCGCATCTGCGACCTTTCCGAGAGCACGATCCACCGCCTCGCAGACCTGATCGGCGGGGCGCCCGCGATTTCCGGGGTGACCGGTTCGTGCTTCGCCAAGTTCTACCATGGCGATCTGATCCTGCGCGCCCAGCTCTTGCTGTTCTTGCTCGGGGGGCACATTGGCCGCCCGGGCGATGGGTTCGACGTGCTTCCGTTCCTGTACGTCGACGGCGCCGACCGCGCCGGTGGAACGCAAGCGTCCGAGATCGCCCGCAAGCTGCGCCTGTTGCCTGACTATTTGCGGAAGCGACTGGCAGGCGAGACGCAAGAGCGCTTCCTCGCAGACGCCCTACGCGACTACTGGTGGCAGGCGGGCCGCGTCTCCTCGGTGCTCTACTGGCGCCAGCACGCAGGGCTTGCCGAGCGCTGCGATGCCGACTGGGGCCGCCGATTGCCACGCCCCGTCGAAGCGTACGTGCGGGAGTCTTTTGGACACGCCTGGCACAAGGAGCCGCCGCGCGTTGCCCCGAGAGTGCTGCTCCTGGGAGGCTCGAACCTGCTCCGGCGGCTGCGGTCTTCGGACCTGTTGCTGAAAAACGTTTGGCCGCGCCTGCGTCTGATCGCCGCGATGGAGTTGCGGATGTCGAGCACGGTGCGCTACTGCGACATCCTGCTGCCGGCAGCGAGCTCGTACGAGAAGGACGACCTGCCGAACTGGTTCACGCTGCTCTCGCCGTACCTGCACATCACCCAGGCGGCCGTGCCGCCGCTCGGCGAGGCGAAGCCGGAATGGGAAATCTGCGTTGCGCTGGCGCGCGCGATCGAGAAGCGGGCGGCGGAACGCGGGATGCGGGCGTTCCGCGACCGCGCTGGCGAATGGAAACGGCTGGACGACTTCGCCACCCGCGTGGCTTTCGACGGGAAGTTCCCCGAGGGCTCTCAGACAGAGCTGGCGAGCGAGGTCATCGCCAAATCGACGATCGTCGATGCCAGTAACTTCGAGGAACTGCGAGAGAGCGGGTTCTGCCGCGTGGCGCGGGTCGGCACCCACCCGCTCAACATCGGCACCGCGACCGACATGCCGCCCGATGCGCCCGCCATCAACCACCGCTGGCGCCGGAGCCGCCCCGGCCCTTGGCCGACGCTGACGCGGCGGGTCCAGTTCTACATCGATCACCCGCTGTATATCGAGCTCGGCGAGGAGCTGCCTCGCCACAAGGACCCCCCGCCCATTGGCGGGAATCACCCCGTCATTCTCACGAGCGGGCACACCCGCTGGAGCATCCACGCCGGCTGGCGGCACGTGTCGCTCCTGCTCCGCCTGCAGCGGGGCGAGGCGGTGGTCTTCGTCTCCAGGGAAGACGCGTCGGCGCGCGGCATCGAAGACGGGGACCGAGTCCGCGTCTGGAACGACGTGGGCGAGTTTCTCGTCCAGGCTCGCGTCTCTCCCGCCGTCCGCCCCGGCACCGCCATCCTGTACCACGCATGGGAAGACCACCAATTCCCCGGAGGCCGAGGGCACCGAAACCTCCTGCCCAGCCCACTCAACCCGGTAGAGCTCGCAGGGGACTACTACCACTTGCGGCCCGTGCCCGCCGCCTTGCAGCCCGGGCAAAGCGACCGCGAGACGCGCGTGGAGATCGAGCGCACAGCGCCGCGCTAGGCCCAGCGCGAACCCCGGGGGCCGCAGCCTGCCACCTGCCGCGCGTGCCGCGCGGGCTGCGAACCTACGGCGCCCGCACTGCAAAAACGCGGCATCTGCTTCGCCACCTCCGGTGCCGATGCGCTCGCTGCCGCCCGCGAAACAGAGCGGGGCCCGCTCGGTCGACCGCCGAAAAAGGGCCTTCCGGTTCCCCGCGCACACTCACCGCCCCTCGCTGGAATCGAGGCCCTTGCGCAGCTGGGCAACGTTGTAGCGCATCATGGCAATGTAATCCTGGCCCGGTACGGTGGAGCCGTGCGGGTCGAGCAGCAAGACTTCGAGGCCCGCCTCGCGCGCCAGCGCCTCCGCCGCCTTCGGCGAAAGCTGCACATCTGCGAAGATGGCTTTTGCGCCAATCTTCCTGGCGGCGGCCGCGATCGCGGCG
>JBBIUR010000295.1:0-4382 GCA_037440145.1 Myxococcales bacterium
TGTGGGCGACCTGCGCGCCGTTGCTACCGGCGCGGATCTGGATTCCTGCCGTTTGCGCACCGGTCACGTGGAAATTTTGCAAGGCGACGCGACAGGAATTCAGGAGAACGAACCCCGTGTCGCTTTGTCCTCCAGCATTGACGAGAACCGGACCTGGGGGATCGCCCGTCAGGAGGCTGGCCGGATCTCCCGCAAACGCGATGCGCCCCCAATCGGGCCGCACGCGGATATCTCCCTCGCGGTATTCTCCCGGGCCTACGATCACGGTGATTCCCGCCGCGGCCTTCAGTCCCGCGGCCGCGATCGAAGCGAGGGCCGTGGCGGGCGACAGCCCGTCGTTTCCATCATCCCCGCCCTTGCGGACGAAGAGCGGCATGAACGGCTCGGTGATGCGAATCGGCGAGGGAAGGTTGTCGTAGTGAAAGCCGAGGTCGACGATGCCCCGGTCGGGCAGATTGTCCTCGCTGGTCGAGCCGCCGATGTTCATTTGCGCGACCGTCGCAGAGCCCGCATCGATCGCGGGGCTCCCAGATCGCAGGCGGAAGTCGCCGCCAGTCGGATCGACAAACCGCGGGTCGTCTCCGAGGTCGTACTCATTGTGCGGCGTGTCGTTCCCGTACCCGTCCGCGACCAGGTTGAAACCGGCCACGTAGCCGCAGGCCGACGGCCTCGCGACAGCTATTCCTCCTCGTGAGTTCGCCGCGACGATGTTATGGAGCACGAGCGCGTCGGGGGATGCGGCGGCGCTGCCCCCGATCCGGATCCCCCAGGCGCCGTTTCCGAAGATGGTGTTGTTGACGATCTTGGGCGACGGCGACGCCAAATCTGCCGTTCCGATCGCGACTCCGTCTGCGCTGTTTCCGTACACCAGGTTGTTGGCGAGAACCATATTGGCCGAGCCGCGCACGATGATTCCCGCGGCTCCATTGCCGAAGCTCCGGTTATTCTGCAGCAGCCCCTGTTGCGCGCGCTCGACGAAGATCCCGTGGCCGCCGTTACCGGCTGCGGTGTTCCCGACGATCGTGGGGACCAGGCCGGGCAAAGACTGGCCGCTGCACACGGCCCATTCCTCGCGGCAGCCAGTCACCACGATGCCTCCACTGCCGCTGTCCGTAACCTGGTTGCCCCGAAGTACGACAGGCCCTGCCGCGCTGACATCGATGCCGCGCTTTTGCGATTGGCGAACCTCGTTCTCCGCAATCTCGATGTTAGAGCTGTTTCGTTGCCCGTCCGCCGCGGGGCGGACCTGGATTCCCGCGTCGGCAGCGCCGACGATCGTGAAGCCCTCGATGGACACGTACTGCCGGCCGATCAAGAGAAAAGCCGCGGTTGCGCTGCGCGGGGGCGTCAAAACCACCGGGCCGGGGGCGTCCCCAGTTGCGGCTCCGCTGCGGTCTGCAACGAACCGGATCGGGCGCCCTGGGATTCCGTCGCGTGCGGGCGAAATGTTTCCCTCTCGGTAAACCCCCGGCCCGCCCACGACTTGGTCCCCGGGGTTCTCCACCATTGCTGCAGCGCGGGCAATGCTGGACAGGGCAGTGGCCGGAGTTCGGCCGTCTGCGCGGTCATCGCCTCCCGCGCGGACATAAAAAGTGTCCGCGGCGGCCGGCCTGGTTGCGCAGACCAAAACGATCAGAAGGCACATTCGGGAGTGCCAGTCCTGTTCCATGGCGCGGTGCGCAAAGCCCTTTCCGCTCGTCTGCAGCCAG
This sequence comes from Myxococcales bacterium, assembly GCA_037440145.1. Lineage (GTDB taxonomy): Bacteria > Desulfobacterota > Binatia > HRBIN30 > BPIQ01 > JBBIUR01. Next base: position 1,710 of record JBBIUR010000295.1, read on the forward strand.
GGCTATCCGTGGGGTCAAGGGCAATCGTCAATAGTAAGAATGACGGCAGAGCTACGGGGTAGCCCGTAGCGCCGCTGCACAGCGCTGCTTGGGGGGGGGCGAAGCTGTTCGCGCCCAGGGCCTCGGTCCTGCCCGGCGGGCCTCACGCGCCGGGGGGTACGCTAGGGGTTTTAAGACGTCTCGCGGTCCGGGCTGGCGGGGATGCCGAGCTTGTCCATCTTGTACTTCAGGATGCGGCGCGTGGTGCCCAGCAGCTCGGCAGCACGCGTCTGATTGTAGTTCGTCTGGCTCAAAGCCGCCCGGATCAACTCTCCCTCGAATTCGTCGACTGCCGCTGCGAGGCTGATCTCGCCTCGCAAAACACTGCGCTGGGCGGGGTGCGTGCTGCCGTTCTGCTGGGCAAGGTAGTGCGGCAGGTCTTGGGGGCCGATCACCTCGCCCGGCGACAATACGAGAGTGCGTTCGATCAAATTTTCGAGTTCCCGGACGTTTCCCGGCCACGAGTACTGCATCAGCAGGTCGAGGGCTTCGGGCGAGAACGTTTTCTCCGGCAGTCCTGTTTCCTTAGCTTTCAGGCGAAGGAAATGTCGGATCAGGGCAGGCAAGTCCTCTCGCCGCTCGCGCAACGGCGGGAGATGGATGGAGACGACGTTGAGGCGGTAAAAGAGATCGGCCCGGAAGCTCCCTTCCCGGATGGCTTGATCGAGGTCGCGGTTGGTTGCTGCGATCACCCGGACGTCCACCTGGATCGGGTGGGTACCGCCGACGCGCGTGAACGTGCCCTGCTCGAGAACCCGAAGAATCTTCGCCTGCGTAGCCGGGTTCATCTCCCCGATCTCGTCCAAAAAGATTGTCCCCCGGTGGGCGTACTCGAATTGGCCGAGCTTTTTCACGTAGGCGTCCGTGAACGCTCCCCGCTCGTGGCCAAAGAGCTCGCTTTCCAGCAGATTGTCCGGGATTGCGGCACAGTTGATCACCACGAAGGGGCGGTTTGCACGCGGGCTATTGTAATGGATCGCCTTGGCGATCACTTCCTTTCCCGTTCCGCTTTCCCCCGTGATCAGGACGGTCGTCTTGAGCGGAGCGACCATGGCAACGGTTTTCAGCACCGACTGCATCTTGGCGGAGTTGCCGATGATGCTTTCGAAGCTGTATCGGCGGCCCACTTCGTCCCGAAGGGATTCGACCTCCTGGACGAGCTGTGCGGTCTGCGCAGCTCGTTCGACGAGGATCTGTAGCTCGTCCACGTCGAAGGGCTTGGTGACGTAATCACATGCGCCCAGCTTCATCGCCGTCACTGCCGTGCGCACGGTCTTCGTTGCCGTCAGCATGATCACCTGCGCGGAAGGATTGATGGCCTTGATCTTCTCCAGCGCCTCGAGGCCGTCCATGCCGGGCATGATAATGTCGAGCAAGACCACGTCGAAGTTGTCTCGAGCCAGCCGCTCGAGTGCTTCCTCCGCCGTGGCCACGAGGGCTACATCGCAGCGGTCCTTCAATACGAGCCGGACCGATTCCCGAACACTGTGTTCATCGTCCACTACCAGGACTTTCGGCTTCTCCATACGGCTCCACCCCATCAGCAACCTGCGCAAATTCCAGGACGACCTGCGCGACGCGGTCGGCCGTGCCGACGGCGAAGCGGCCGCCGTTTCGCTCGACGAGACTCTTGGCGAGGGCGAAACCGAGCGGCAGCGAATTGGCGGTGGTCGCTCGATCTGCAACCACGGCGGCCAGCTTGTTCGCTGCGGCCTTCGCGGAGGCAGGGTACTGGATTTCGAGCAGTCCGGGCCGCGGCGCCCGCACCCGCAAGAAGTCGCCAGAGCTGAGATCGCGTGCGATCGTTCTGAGCAAGTTCTTCAACGCATAGCTGATCTGTGCAGGGTCCACCAAAACCTGCCAGGGAGCGGGCTGCACTTCCAGGGCGACGCGCTTCTCTCCGAGGGCAGCGTCCACAGCGCGAAGGGCGGGCGAAAGCAGGGCAGTTGCTGGAGTGGGCTGCTGCACGGGCTCCTGAAAGCGCGTGAACTGAACGAGATTCTCCAGTGCCATATCCATCCTGTCGATGGCCTCTTCGGTGAGACGCGCCACCTGCTGGTGCCCGGCGTCGGCTTCGGCGAGATGGTCGATTTGCTGGGCGAACGTCTTGATGGCCACCATCGGGTTTTTGAATTCGTGAGCGAGCTCGTTGATGATCAGCTCGACCGAGGCAGCCCCGGGTTCGGGCCGCGCGGCCGTGGCCGCCGCGGGTAGCAGTTTGGGCAATACGGGGCCGTAGCCAAAGAGGAGATCCGGTACATCGATCACGGGGCCCGGGGCGAACGCGATCGTGCGCGCGAGCACTGCTTCCAGCTCGGCGAGATTTCCGAACCAGAGGTAGTGGCTGAGCCGCCGCATGCTGCCATCCGTAAAGGTGACGGGCCCCAGGTTGAGTGAAGCGCACACCCGCCGGCTGATGCGGTCCACCAGCGCCGGAATATCCGTCATCCGTTCTCTCAATGGCGGCAAGTGCAAGTTCAGCACGCTGAGCCTGTAGTACAATTCCCTTCCGATTTTCCGCTCTCGGAGTAAGTCGGCCGGATCCCGGGTGCTGATTGCAATGACGCGCGCTCGCGCGCCCGCTGCGGACGGGAGCTGGCCGGAATCGAGCACCTCAATCAGCGTCCGTTGGCC
>JBBIUR010000296.1:0-4352 GCA_037440145.1 Myxococcales bacterium
CGACATGTGCGCCGCGTTCGCGGCGTACCCGATCCTTCCGAACCGGTCCACCGCGATCAACCCCGCCTCGCCCGCCAGGCGCCGGGCAAACTCGCCGATCGCGATGGCCGCAGCCCGTTCGGGTGCGATCCCACCGTGCAGCAGTTCGCAGAGCGATTTCGAAAGCGCGGCCTTGATGATCGCCTCGCCGCAGCCAGTGGCCGAGACCGCGCCCGCGCTGTCGTCCGCATACGTGCCCGCGCCGATCACCGCCGAGTCGCCAACCCGTCCCGGAAGCTTGCCGGAGACGCCGCCCGTCGAGGTCGCGGCGGCTACATGCCCCTGCCCGTCGAGGGCCACCGCTCCCACGGTGCCGGCGCTGCGCGACTCGGCCCGATCCTCGAACCGCTGTCGCTGCCGCGGCGCAACCAGCGCCTCCGGCGGGCAGAGTTCCAATCCCCACGCTTCCGCGAGCCGGCGAGCGCTCGGACCCGCAATCAGGATGTGCGGTGTCCGGCGGAGGATCTCGAGCGCCAGGCGCACCGGATGCCTCACGCCCGCCACCGCGCCGACGGCGCCCGCGGCCAGAGATTGGCCATCCATGACCGACGCATCCATCTCTACGGTTCCCTCGGATGTGAGCACGGAGCCATAACCGGCGTTGAAGTTCTCGTCGTCTTCCAGACACGCTACCGCTTCCACCACGGCGTCCAGCGCTGCCCCGCCGCTGCAGAGCCGCTCCATGCCGCGCCGGGCCGCGCGTTCGAGCCCTTCCGCTTGCGCTGCTGCAAGCTCGGGATCCGCGCGGCCCGCACCTCCGTGTACTGCCAGCGCTAGCCGCACTTTCGCCCTCCTCCTGCAGCCCAGGGGAAGCGGAAACCCCGGGTTTCGCCGCAGCCGCGCGCGCAGGGGCCCGGGATACCGGCAGGACCCGCGCCCGCCATCGCTTCCACGCCACCATCCCGGCGCCAGAGCGGAGCCTTCGCCGCGCCGAAGACCCTCGCAGCCCGAGAAAAAACCGGGCGAGCCGCATGGCGGGTGGGCAAGCTCTTTGCACAGCCAACCTCTGCCCCAGCGGTGCCTGCATTCGGCGGATGAAATCCGATTCCATCATGCGCGAGACCGAGATGCCAAAGGATACAACTGCGCGGCTCGTTGCCAATAGGCTGCCTTATGCGACCGCTGCGTTCGTACTGATCTTCGCGGTTGCCTGGATCTTCGAGCATCTCGTCCATCCCGAGCGGGATCTCGTTTTCGGAACCCTGTTCGCCTCCGAAGCGCTGGCGCTACTTCTCGCCTCGCTGCTCTGCCGCACTCGCCCTCTCCACCGCGCGGCCGTTTCCATCGCGGTACTCGCTGCGGTCATCGTCCTCGGCCTCATCGCCAGCTATCACGTGCTCGTCGGGGGCGAAGCCGAAATCCTGGCCATGGCGCTCAGCTATGTCGTCGCCGGAACGACGGTGGCGCTCCCGTGGGGGATGCGGGGCCAACTGCCCGTCGTCCTCGCCGCGCTCTCGGCCTTCCTCGCAGCGCTGGGACTTGGAGTCCGCGGCGTCATCTCGGCCGGCCTTGGGTTTGTCGGCCTCGCGGGAATCGGCATTCTTTCGCTGATGGGCGCGCACTTCCAAAGCCAGTATCGCCGCCGCCTCTTGCGCCAAGCCGAAGAACTGCGCGCAGCGAACGAGGCCCTGCGCCGAGCGAATAGAGCGAAGAACGATTTCATCGCCCACGTCTCGCACGAGCTCCGGACCCTGCTCAGCGTGGTGATGGGATACACCGACTTGCTCCTGGATGACTCCTACGGCGACCTGGGGGCTTTCCGCGAGCCCATCGAGAAAATCGATCGCGCCGCCGCGCAACTGCACCGGCTCATCAACGACTTGATCGATCTCTCCCGCATCGAAGCCGGCCGGCTCCACCTGGAAATCACCGATGTGCCCTTGGCACCCCTCGTCCAGGAAATTGGCGCACTCGCAGAAGCGCTTCTGCGCGGCCGGCCCGTGCGGTTTGTGACGAACGGAACCTCCGGGCTCGCCGTCCGCGCCGACGCGCACCGCCTGCGCCAAATCCTAGTCAACCTCGTCACGAATGCCGCCAAGTATACGGAAACGGGCACCATCGAGCTGCGGGCCGGGGCGCAGGGCAACTCGGTTGTCATCGAGGTTGCCGACACAGGCATCGGCATTCCGGCCCACGAACAGCAAGCGATCTTTGAGCCCTTCTACCGGGGCAGCGGCCGCACGAGATCCGGGGGCGCCGGCCTCGGGCTATCCTTGTCCGCAAAGCTTGCGGCGCTCATGGGCGGAAGGATCACCGTAGCGAGCACGCCGGGAGCGGGCTCGGTATTTCGGGTGCATTTGAGCGCCGCCGCGTCCCGAGGGGTCGTGCACCCCAGCCCGCAAACCAGTTCCTAGCCAACCCGGATCCGCCGCCCCACCGCCCTGCCGCTCGACGCGAACCGCCGTGCCGGGTAAGGTGTAGCGGCGTGGACGAACTTCGCTACGCCGCGGCACGCGGGGCCGCGAAGCGCTGGGTGCCGCGCAACCGCGACAAGAGCATCGACGCATGGGAACCTGTAGGACTCCGGCACTCGGAGGCCGCAGCAGCGCATTGCCGCGCCGACTGCGGGGCTTGAGCGCGGGGGTCGCGGCAGTTGCACTGCTCGCTGCGCGCCCAGCCGCGGCTGCCGCGCGTGCCGTCGCAATGCCGCTGCGGCTGGATCCGGAGTTCTTGCAACAGAACGTGCGCGCCCAGCTCTACACCGGGCCGGGAGGAACGGCCGAGGTCTGGCGCGACGACACCGGCTGCAACTTCCTCGAGCTCACGCAGCCACAGGTGCAAACAGGGGAAGGGGCCATCCGCATTCTCACTGCCGCCGCTGCGCAGATTGGCACCCCCGTTGGCGATGTTTGCTTTTCCCCTCTGCGGTGGCAGGGCTACGTAGAGATCGTCGAGACTCCGATCCACCGCCCGGGCTCCTTTGCGGTCGGCTTTCGGGTCACCGACTCGAACTTTTACACGCGAGAAATGCGCAAATCCCTTGTCTCGCGAACGCTCTGGGATTGGTTGAAGGCGTACGTGCAGCCCCGTTTTGAAGCCGTGACGATCGACTTGCAGACACCCGTGGACGAGCTCAAGGGATTGCTGCCGCTCGTGCTGCCCGGCTCGGACGCGCAGGAGATCCGCCGGCTGCTCGATTCGCTACAACTTCAAAGCGTGGCCGCCGTGCCCGAGGGTCTGCGGGTCGATCTGCAGCTCGAACTCCCGGAAAAACCCGAGGTGCCCCCCGCGCCCTCGCCCGAGCCCACCCTGAGCCCAGCGCAACTGGCGCGATGGGAAGCCGCGCTGCGCAACTTCGATGCGTTTCTGACCTTCGTGGTCAAGCACGCGGCCCCCGACACGCCGCTGCGCGACCTGCGGCGGGCGCTGCTCGCTGTATTGCTGGACGGACGGCACGACCTGCTGGAGGCACTCGCCCCCACTGCGCCCGGAAGCCGCGAGCCAGTGCGCCAGTTTTTTCTGAAATCCTGGGAGCGCTTGGCACCCGTAATGCGCCGCCTCAGTGCCGGCGTCCCGGGCGCATCGGCCCTGCGATACTTGAGCTTCATCGCGGCAGCGGACGCGCTGGTCGCCCTCGACCGCGCAGCACCGGAACTGGGAGTGGAGGTTACCGCCGATGGGCTGCGGCGGCTGGCGCGCATGATCGCTCCGGCCGTTCCGGAAGATCCCCTGGCATACGATGTCGGTGTGGATCCGGAGCTGCGCGAGCTCTTCGGCTTCGGCCCTCCCATCCCGCTTCCGGAGGCGGCTGCGAGCAGCCGCTTCCAATTCGCCGCCACAGCCTGGGCAGCAGAGATCGACCGCTCGGCAATAGCGCGCCTCAACGGATGGGTTCCGGAGCGGAAGGAGCTCGCGACCTATTTGCCGCTCGTGCGGTATCTCCTGCACGAAGTCGCCGACGCGAGCCTGCGCAGCGGCAAGATCGAGGCAGAGTTCCACGCGGTGTATCGATGGCTCGTCCTGAGCACCGCGTGGCAGGAGAGCTGCTGGCGCCAATTCGTGAGGCAGAACGGGCGCATCGTCCCCATGGAATCCCCGATTGGCTCCGTTGGCCTCATGCAGGTGAATCAGCGGGTGTGGCGCGGGTTTTACGACCTCCAGGGTTTGCGCCGCGACATTGGGTACAACGGCAAAGCGGGCAGCGAAATCCTCGCTAATTACCTGGCGGACTACGCGATCGCCCGGGGGGAACACCAGAAGACCGGAAGCGTCGACAACCTCGCTCGCGCGGCGTACGCCGCTTACAATGGCGGGCCTGGTCAGCTCACTCGCTATCGCGACCCGAAGACGAAGAAGTTCCTCCGCAAGATCGA
>JBBIUR010000297.1:0-4277 GCA_037440145.1 Myxococcales bacterium
GTGGTCGGCGTGGGCGGCGGGCGGGTGCATGTGGTTTTCGCGGGCGGGGTCGACGTCCGCGAGTTGCTGGAGCGGCACGGCGAGGTGCCGCTGCCGCCGTACATCCGACGCCCATGTGGTCCCTCGCCGCTCGATCGCGAGCGCTACCAGACGGTCTACGCGCGCGTGCCGGGCGCCATTGCAGCGCCGACTGCCGGTCTCCACTTCACGCCGGAGCTGCTGGGGGAACTCCAGCGCAGGGGCGTGCGGATCGCGACCCTGACCCTGCACGTCGGACCGGCTACCTTCCAGCCGCTGCGGCACGTGCAGATCGGCACCGCGCGCCTCGAACCCGAATGGTGCGACATCCCGTGGCCCACGGCGCGCGAAATCGCCGCCGCGAAACGGGAGGGCCGGCGGGTGATCGCCGTGGGCACGACGACCGCGCGGGCGCTCGAGTCGCGGGCGCTCGCCGGCGGAGGCGTGGAGGCCGGCGCGGGATGGGCCGATGCCTTCCTCGCTCCGGGGCATCCGTTCCGCGTCGTCGACGCGCTGTTTACCAACTTCCACTTGCCGCGTTCGACCTTGCTGTTGCTCGTTTGCGCGTTCGCCGGGCGCGAGCTGGTGCTGCGCGCCTATCGGGACGCCGTGGCCCGGCACTACCGCTTTTACAGTTACGGCGACGCGATGCTGGTTCTCTGATCCGTCTGCAGGCGCGATGGGCGATCCCTCTCCGGGCACCTTCGAGATCACGGCGTCTGCCCGCGGATGTGCCGCGCGAACAGGCCGGCTGTACACTGCGCACGGGGCCGTGGAGACGCCGGCGTTCCTGCCAGTTGCGACCCAGGCGAACGTCAAGGGCGTGGCTCCGGCGCAACTGCGGGCCATGGGGGCGAGCATCCTGTTGGCGAACGCCTATCACCTGTCGGTGCGCCCGGGGGCGGACGTTGTGCGCCGCTTGGGAGGGCTCCACCGGTTCATGGGCTGGGACGGCGCCGTCGTGACGGATAGCGGCGGCTACCAGATCTTCAGCCTCCAGGGTCTTCGCAAGGTCACGGACGAAGGCGTGGAGTTCCGGTCGCACTTGGACGGCTCGCGCCTGTTTTTGCGCCCCGAGGATGTCGTGGATATCCAGGTGCGCCTAGGGGCCGACGTGCTGATGCCCCTGGACGAGTGCTTGCCTCCCCAAGTAGGACGCGAAGCGGTGCGGGAAAGTTTGCGGCGGACGATCGGTTGGCTGCAGCGCTCGCGCGCCGTCGCGCTGGGTCCCGGACAGGTGCTCTTCGGCATCGTTCAGGGCGGCATGTTTGCGGAGTTGCGCAGGGAGTCTGCGGAGGCTCTTGTTCGCATCGGTTTTCCGGGCTATGCGGTTGGCGGCTTGAGCGTCGGGGAGGAGAAGAGCGTAACGTTGGAACTGGCGGAGCTGACGGCGGGGCTGCTTCCCGAGGCTCGGCCGCGGTACTTGATGGGCGTTGGGCTGCCGGAGGATCTGATCCGCTTCGTGAGCATGGGCTACGATCTGTTCGACTGCGTGCTTCCGACCCGCAACGGGCGCAACGGCATGCTCTTCACCTCCGCGGGGCGGCTGAACATCCGCCTGGCGAGGTACGCCGAAGACCCCCGACCGGCGGACCCCCGGTGCGGATGCTATGTGTGCCGTACCTTTAGCCGCGCCTATCTTCGCCACTTGGCCGTCGCGGGCGAAATGCTGGGCGCCCAGCTCGCAACGCTGCACAACCTCTCATTTTACCTCGACCTGATGGCGCAGATGCGGGCGGCAATTGCCGCTGGGGATTTTCCGGCATGGGCGCGCCAGCGGGTCGCAGAGCTGGGCAGTGCGGAGGAAGCGTGACCGGCACCGCTTGGGCGCAAGCAGGGGGGAATGCGCCCCCGGCGCTGGTGCAGATCGCGCCGCTGCTGCTGGTCTTCGCGGTCTTCTATTTCCTCTTGATCCGGCCGCAGCAGCGCAAGCAAAAAGAGCATCGCGCGATGCTCGCAAACTTGAAGAGAAACGATGAGGTCATCACCTCCGGCGGGCTCTACGGGACCGTGGTTCAGATCTCCGACCAGGTGGTGACGCTGGAGATCGCACCCAACGTGCGGGTGCGGGTCGTCAAGGAGCAGATCGCCTCGCTCGTGCCCCGGCCCGGAAAGAAGGGAGCCGAAGCAGAAGGAAAGGAAAAGAGTCCGTGAAGACGAGCTTGCTGTACCGGGCTTTGCTGTTCGCGGCAGTGACGGTTGCGGCTGTGCTCTTGCTCGTGCCAACCGCCGTGAGCGACTTGCCGGCATTTTGGAAGTCCTTTTTGCCGGTCGGGCGCGTGCGGTTGGGCCTCGACCTCCGAGGGGGAACCCACTTGGTGCTGGCAGTCGAGGTCGACAAGGCCGTGCGGCACGCGGTCGAGCGCAGCGCCGAGGACCTCAAGAGAGAAATGCGCGAGGCGAAGATCGATTTTGCCCGTATCGACCTGCAGGACAGCGCCATCGCCGTGGCCCTCGCGAGCGCGGAGAGCCGCAACCTGTTCACCGATCTCCTGGCGCGGCGCTTTCCGACGCTGCGGATCGAGGACACAAGCGCCCAAGACGGCCGCCCGCTTTACCGGATCGGGCTCGTGCGAGCCGAGGAACAGCGGTTGCGCGAATTCGCCGTCGAGCAGTCCCTGGAGACGATTCGCAACCGGGTCGACCAGTTCGGCGTAGCAGAGCCCATCATTCAGCGGCAGGGTGCGACGGATATCCTGATCCAGCTACCCGGCGTGCAGGATCCCCAGCGAGCCAAGCAGCTCATCGGCCGCACGGCGATCCTCGAGTTCAAATTGCTCGCACCCGAGCAAGATCATGTGGGCGACTACGTCAACGGCAAGAAGCCCTTGCCGCCGGAGACGCAGCTCCTGTACGGGCCCGAGGTGGATCCGATCACCCAGACGGCGCGGCGCGTTCCGTACCTCGTGCAGGCGCGCACGCTGATGACCGGGGAGGTCGTGGCCGATGCGCGCGTTCGCCCGGGCACGGCGCTCGAAGGGCCCAAGGTAGACCTGGAGCTGAACGCTCGGGGCGCGAAGATCTTCGACGAGATCACGAGTGCAAACGTCGGCAAGCGCTTGGCGATCATTCTGGACAACACGGTGTACAGTGCCCCGGTGATCCGCGAGCGCATCGGCGGCGGCCGAGCCGAGATCAGTGGCAGTTTCGACATCAAAGAGGCCCGCGATCTGGCGATCGTGCTGCGCGCGGGAGCCCTGCCGGCACCGGTGCACATCGCCGAAGAGCGCACGGTCGGTCCATCGCTGGGCAAGGATTCCATCCGGCAGGGGCTTCTGTCTTTCGCCCTAGGCGGTTCCCTGGTCGTCCTGTTCATGGTCGTCTATTACCGCTTTGCGGGTTTCCTCGCGGACTGTGCCCTCGTGTTCAACATCCTGTTCCTGATGGCCGGCATGGCAGCGCTGGGCTCGACCCTGACCCTGCCGGGCATCGCGGGAATCGTGCTTACGCTGGGCATGGCCGTGGATGCCAACGTGCTGATCAACGAGCGAATTCGAGAGGAACTGCGCCTGGGCAAGACGGCGCGCGCGGCGATCGAAGCGGGCTACGAGCGCGCGCTGCCGGCGATTCTCGACAGCAACATCACGACGTTTCTGTCGGGGCTCATCCTCTTTCAGTTCGGCTCGGGTCCCGTCCGCGGCTTCGCCGTCACCCTTTGCCTTGGGATCGCGAGCTCCGTGTTCACCGCAGTGATCGGCACGCGGATCGTCTACGACTACCTGCTGACCTACCGGCGGCTGCAGACAGTGAGCGTGTGACCCATGGAACTCATTCCGGCTGGAACCAGCATCGACTTCGTCGGCTCTCGGAAGCTCGCCTTTGCCTTCTCGGGTTTGTTGATCGCGGTTGGAATCGTCTCGATTGTCCTGCGGGGCGGCCTGAACTACGGCATCGACTTTGCGGGAGGCGTTTTGGTGCACTTGCGGTTTCCACAGCCGCGGCCGATCGGGGAGATTCGCGGAGCCCTGCGAGCCATCGACCTGGGGGAGTCCGCTATCCAGGACTTCGGGTCGGGAGGAAACGAGTTTCTCGTGCGCTTGCCGCTCGAGGCGAGCGCGAGCGAGCGGGAGGACCGGACGCAGGCGCTGACTGCCGCGCTGGAGCAGAAGTTCGGGAAGGGGGCGTTCGAGGTCTTGCGCGTCGAGCAGGTAGGTCCCCGGGTTGGCCGCCAGTTGCGCCAGAAAGCCGTTCTCGCCGTGCTGTTCTCGACGGCGATGATGGGAGTCTACATTTGGTTTCGCTTCGAGCTGCGCTTCGGC
>JBBIUR010000298.1:0-4273 GCA_037440145.1 Myxococcales bacterium
GCATATTGGTCCACCGAAGCTGCCCGCCATGCCCTGGCGGGCATTCCGGGAATCGGCACCCTGCTCCTCAACCTGCTGTGGGGTGGTTGGGAGCTGGGCCAGGAGGTGCTCCTGCGTTTTTACGCGCTCCACGCAGCCGTGCTCCCATGGGCTGCTGCTCTGTTGCTGGGCGCGCACCTCTGGCTCGTGGCTCATTACGGCCTGCAAGACTCGTCCGGCGAGGCGACGCCTCTTTTTCCCGAACTCAGTGTCAAGGTGCTCATCGCGGCACTTCTGGCCGGAGCCGCATTGGCAACGCTGGCCACAATATGGCCCCCTCCGTTGCTGGGCCCCGCAGACCCATCCCATCCCCCTGGCTGGGTCGCGCCGCGGTGGTACTTCCGGCCGCTGGAGGGTTTGCTGGGCCGCGCGTCGGGGCCGCTCGCTGCGCTCGTGGCGGCCGCGTTTCTGTTTGCGCTTCTCCTCCTTCCCGTGATCGACGGCGCGCCGGTGCGCCGTCCGATTCGGCGCGTGAGCCGCTGGGTGGCAGGGGCTGCGGCGGCTGCAGCGATCCTATGGCTCGGAATCGAGGGCTCTCTGCGATAGGGCCATGGCTTGTGCCCTGTTCTTCGTGCTCGCCCTCCTCGCCTGCACCGGGATAGGGCGGGCGCGGGCTGCGGAGCAAGGCTGCGTTACCTGCCACCCGGACGTGAACACGCAGTACGCTGCAAGTGTGCACGCCGGGGAGCTAGGGTGCACCGAGTGCCACGGGGGAGACCCGCAGCGCACGGACCTCAAGGCCCACGCGGCGGACCAGGGGTACGTGGGCAAGCCCGAACGCCCGGGCATTCCGGCTCTCTGCGCGCGGTGCCACGCGGACGCGCGGCGGATGAAGCCCTTCCACCTGCCGACCGATCAACACGCCCAGTATCTCACTTCGGAGCACGGGCTTCTCCTGGCGCGCGGCGACTCGCGGGCAGCGGTCTGCACGGATTGTCATGGCGTGCACCTCATCCTGGCCGCGAGGCAACCAGTCAGTCCCGTAGCCAGGCAAAACATCCCGGCGACTTGCGGAAAGTGCCACTCGGATCGCGGCCTGATGGCCGCCTTTGGGATCCCCGCGAACCAGGAGGAGCTGTTCGAGCGCAGCATTCACGGCGTCGCCCTGCGAGCCCAGCATCCCGCAGCGCCGACGTGCACGTCGTGCCACGGGGCGCACGGGGCGTCGCTGCCCGCCGGAGGCGCGGCAGCGGCGGCTTGCGGCCAGTGCCATGCTCGGACCCGCGCATATTTCAACGAGAGCCCGCATCGGCGCGCCGCGATGGCCGGCGAAATGGGCGAATGCACGAGCTGCCACGAAGTTCACGACACAGTGCCGCCCGGTAGGGATCTCTTCGACTTCGCGTGCCGCGGCTGCCACCCTCCCGAAAGCGAGGCCTTTGCTGCCGGCCAAAAACTGAAAGCGCTCTTGCTCCAGGCCGAGGAGTCCCTGGCGGCTGCGGAGGCGGAGATCGAACGCGCCGAGAAGGCCTTTCCCACGGCTGCTCGCTATCGCGCGGCTCTGCGATCCGGCCGAGCCGCCTTCATGGAGGCGCTGCCCCTGCAGCACTCGCTGCACCTGGATCGAGTGGAAGACCTGGCCCGGACAGCGCGTTCCACCGCGGAAGATGTGCGCGCCGCCGTGCACGGGATGCAGGCGGAGCGCCAGGTTCGCTACGTCGCGCTGGCGGCGATTTGGCTCTTTGCGCTGTTCACGGTGAGCGTAGCCATCCTCTACTTGCGGGATCGCCGGCGCGCCCCAGCGGGTACCGGCCCGAGCGCTGACCGGAGCGCGCCGTGAGCGGAGGCCCGGCGGGAGCGACAGCCGTGCGCCAGCGAGTCGCAGCATGGGTCCAGCGGATGCTCGTGGTCGCTGCCGTCGCGGTGCCCCCGGGAGCTGCGTTCACGCTGCTCGCCTTCGAGGTGTCTTCCCAACCGCGCTTTTGCGGCAGCTGTCACGTGATGCGCCCCTACTACGAGTCGTGGCAACATTCTACCCACAGGGACGTCGCGTGCGTGGAGTGCCATATTCCGCCTGGCGTCACGTCGGCGCTGCGGAAGAAGTACGAAGCTCTGGCAATGGTTGCGAGCTACTTCACCGGCAGGTACTCCACGAACCCCTGGGCGGAGATCGACGATCCGAGCTGCCTGCGCAGTGGCTGTCACGCCAAGCGCGTCCTGCTCGGCCGCGAGCTCTACCGGGGCATCCTGTTCGATCACCAGCCGCACCTCACCGAAATGCGGCGATCCAAGCGGCTGCGGTGTACGAGCTGCCATTCGCAGATCGTGCAGGGCAGCCACATTGCGGTGACCTCGAGCACGTGCTTCCTCTGCCATTTCAAGGACAATCCGCTGAACGAAGGCACGGGGCGCTGCACTCTCTGCCACGCGATTCCCGAAACGAGGATCACGACAGCGGGACTGTCGTTCGACCACGGGGAAGTGAAGCGGTTTGGGATGGACTGCCGACTCTGCCACGAGGGCATTGTGCGGGGCGAAGGGGAGGTGCCTCCCGAGCGATGCTATACCTGCCACAACGAGATCGAGCGCCTGGAGCGGTATGGCGAAACCGAGTTTCTCCACCGCAAGCACGTCACGGATCACAAAGTAGAATGCCTGAACTGCCACATCGAGATCGTCCACAAGGTCCCTGCTCGCGAACAGGCGGTTGCCACGGCGTGCGGGAGTTGCCACTCGGAGCAAGCGGGGCACTCGCCCGTTCGCGATCTCTATCGGGGCATTGGTGCCCGGGGCGTCGAGCCCAAGCCAGCGCCGATGTATCTGGCCGGGATTCGCTGCGAGGCCTGCCACACGCGCCCCCGCGGGGAACACCGCGCTGCGGACGAGGTGAGCTGCATGGGCTGCCACGGCCCGCCGTACCTGACGATCTATCGCACCTGGACTGCCGGGCTCGGCGATCGGCTCCGAGCAGTGCGCGGGGAGCTCGATCGAGCTCTGGCGCTGGCGCACGGGGATCCCACCCGCACCGCCCCGCTCTCGGATGTTCGCGCCAACGTGGAGTTCCTCGAGCGGGCCCGGCCCGTGCACAATCCTGGGTATGCGCTGGCCATTCTGGCTCGCGCTCATGGCGACCTCGCTGGGTTCTTGGCAGCCTGGGGCGCGGCAGTGCCTGCGGAGCCGCCATGGACGGAGGCGCCCTACCAGGCCGAGTGCCTCGGCTGCCACTTCGGGATCGAACACATTGCCGCGCAGGCGTTCGGGCGCGACTTTGCGCACCGGGCGCACGTGGTGGAGGCGCGGCTCCGCTGTGCGGTGTGCCACGGCGGCATGGAGGCGCACGGTACCCTGCGAATCGACGCCGCGGCATGCGATGCGTGCCATGCGCGCATCCAGAGACCCATGGCCGGCGTCGCGGGCGAGGATTGCCTCGGCTGCCACGTGGCCGACGTCGGGCGAGTCTCGGACACTGTCCGTTTCCCGCATGCGCGACACGTAGAGCTGGGGCTGGACTGCGCGCTGTGCCACGAGGGCGTGGAGAGGAAGAAGCACGTGGACTTTGCGCGTTCGCCCGGTGCCCGCCCGGCCCTTGGGCACGAGCAGTGCGGCAGCTGCCATGCAGGCGACGTCCCGGACGCAGCGGGCGTGCCCCCCGAAGGTTCCGACTGCCATCTCTGCCATGTGGATTTCTGAGCGAAGGGGGTTTCAGTGCGGGGCTCGCGGCATCCGGGTTTAGAGCGGATCGCAGCGATACCGTTGCGTTCCTGCCGGGCTTGTGCACAGCAACCCTCGGCGCTGCCGAGGGCGGGGGCGCGCCCGTGCGTTCTCCCCAAAAGCGGACAGCAGCTTCCCACCCCTCGCGCTGCCGCGCGAGCCAGGCCCCGCGGCAGCGAGCGCGTGAGGACAACCCGTTCATGACAGGCGCCGCCCGCGTCCTGCTCCGGCTCGCCGCCTTGCTCGCCGTTGCCTGCGCCTTCACGGCTGCCCCGGAGGCGAGGGCGTCCGGCCCGGAAAAGGCCGGCGCGCAAGGTGGCCTCGAGGATGAAGCCTGCTTCTCCTGTCACGAGACGCCCGGCGTGCAGGCCGAGTTGCCCTCGGGCGAGATCCTCTATCTCCAGGTCGACCGGGTCACCTACGGCAATTCCACTCACGGACAGTTGGGCTTTTCCTGCGCGGAGTGTCACGCCGAGATCACTGAGGTTCCGCACGCCGAAGTGCGCGCCCAGAACCGCCGCGAGTACACGCTGCAGCACTATACTGCATGCGCCAAGTGCCACGAGGACAAATACCGGGCAAG
>JBBIUR010000299.1:0-4254 GCA_037440145.1 Myxococcales bacterium
CCTGGGGGCGAGCTTTTTCTCGCCGACCGAACGCCGGGCCGGCCGGGTGTCAGGGTTTTTCGCGCCGCGGATGGCGCGGAAGTTACGGTGCTGCCCCTCGACGTCGGTCTGCCGCCGGTCGAAATTGCGTTCCTGCGATGACCGCGTTTCGGCAGGTGCGGGTGTGGCCCCGGGCGAGCGGCGCTCCGGGAAAGAGCCGGGTCTACGTGCGCGCGTTGCAATGGCTCGGGCTCGGTGCGCTTTCGGTGGCGGCCCTGAGCGCGGCGAGGGCGGAGGGGTTGCGCGTGGTTTCGCTGGCGCCATCGGTCACGGAAACTCTGTTCGCCCTGGGTGCGGGCGAGAGCGTGGTGGGTGTCTCCGCGTCGTGCAACTATCCCCCAGCAGCGCGGCGCGTGGATCGAGTCGGCACTTTTCTCGTGCCGAATGTGGAGGCCGTTCTGGCGAAACGGCCCGACCTGGTGTTCGCGGTTCCGAGCCCGGGAAACCGCGCCGCGGTGCAGCGGCTCGAGCAGCTCGGGCTGCGGGTGGTGGTCTTCGATCCGCAATCGGTCGCCGAAACCGAGGCAATGATCGAGCGGGTCGGCGAGCTAGTGGGCAAGGCCGGCGCCGCGCGCGATCTGGTTCGCGATATCGAAGGCGACATCCGCGCGACAGCGGCGGCGCTGGAGGGTACTCGTCCGCGGGCGGTGCTGATGGTCGTAGGACATGCCCCGCTTGTGGCTGTGGGGGCGGGCGTTCTGCAGGACGAACTGATTCGGTTGGCCGGCGGTACGAATCTAGGCGCGCGGGCGGGACGAGGCTGGCCTCGGGCGAGCATCGAGTGGGTTATCGCACAGGCGCCCGAGGTCATTGTGGACGCTGCAATGGGCGCGGAGGCAAGCGGGGCGGGCGCGGAGGTGTCGCGGTTCTGGTCCCGGTTTTCCTTGCTGCCAGCCGTGCGGGAGAAACGGGTTTTCCGGTATCGCGGGGATGCCCTCTTGCGCCCGGGGCCGAGGGTGGGGGAGGCAGTTCGGGCTCTGGCGCGCTGGATTCATCCGGAGCGCTTCGCTTCGGACTCGGCTTGCTCCGAGATCGGCCGATGACCACGTGGCGACCTCCCCGGGGTAGCGATGCGGCGGCCCACACCGGAGCTTCGACCGAGGGCTCTTGGGGGAACGGTGCCTTGCGGGCGGCGGCGGCCGCCGGGGGGTGCGGGCGAGGAGGGCCCGGTCGCGGGGGGCCCCCACGGGCGCCAGCGCGCTTGGGAACCCACCGCTCCGGGCGCCGCTTCCGCGGCGCCCTCGGGGATTTTTTCTGATGGCCGTGCGCTCGCCATCCGCTCCGCGCCTTGCCCGCGGGGCGTGGTGGCTGGTTTTCCTCGCTGGTCTCTGCATCTCGCTCGGGATGGCGCTGCGCTCGCACGTGGGTCCCGACCAGCGACTGATGCTCGGAGGGGCCTGGCGCCTTCTGGCGTATCGGGAGTGGGTCCCGTACGGCAACCCGACTTCTGCGGGCGGGTATTCCCCTGGCGGGTTCCAATCGTTGCTCGTCGCCTTGCCGCTGTACGCGTGCCAGGACTATCGCGCTCCGGCCATCCTGACCGCCCTGCTCCACGCGGCGGCGTTTCTGCTTCTTGCGCAGACCGTCAGGCCTATGCTTGCCACAAGCGCTGGTCCCTGGCTCCTGCTTGTCTTCGTGTGGCTGAACCCATGGCGGGTGTACTTCTCCGGCCATATCTGGAATCCGAATTTCATGTTCCCGATTGCCGCGCTCCACTTGGCGACGGCGGAGCGGATGCGCAGTCGGCCGCGGGGGCTGGCGACGTTTCTGCACGTGCTGGCCATCGCCGTCGGGGTGCAGCTTCACCTCTCGGCAATCACATTGGCAATGCTCTCCGCGCTTCTCTACCTCCGGCGATCGATCCGCATTCACTGGGCCGGCTTCGCTGCGGCGGCGGCGCTTGCGTTAGGAACGATGGCCCCGTGGATCGAGGCCGTGATCGAGCAGCCCTCGCTATTGCCCGGGATCGAGGGCCGGGGGTTCCCCTTTCGCGGCTTGCTCTTTGTTTTTCCGCTGTTGCGGGGTGGGATGTACTGGCTGAAGTTATCCTCGTTGGCGGTTGCGAGCCGAATGGTCGACTTCGACTTTCGGCCTGCGTGGGGAGGGAGTGCCCATGCGCTGCTCGCGCCGGTGGGGGTGGCCGTCGGGATCCTGGCGCAGGTTACGGTTCTGCCCTCGCTGTGGGCGAACTGGCGGTTTGCGCGCAAGAATTTGCTCGGGAGCGCATGGCATCGAGCAGCCTCAGCTGGCGCGCGCTCGTGGCTGCGATCGTATTTGGCGACTGCAATGGCAGCGGCGGCGATCTCTTTTGCGGTGACGCCGACCACGACGATGTTCTGGCAGACCTTTGTCGACTTACCGGCGGCGGCGCTGGTGCTCGCGCTGGCCGTGGAGGAGCTGCTCCGGGCCGGATACGGCCGCCGGGTGGCGCAAGCAGCTTGGATGTGGTGCGCTCTCCTGGCGCTGCTGCTCGTGTTTCAGACGTTTGCCTCCCCCGCCTACCGGTGCGGCGCCTGGAATCCGGGACCGCCCGACGCGATGCTGCGCGCGCTCCACGTGCCGGTGGAATGCCCCTGAGCGCACTGCGCACCTTCCGCGCCGCTAGCGCGGCTGGATTGACGGGCGAAAGGCTCCGCGCGCTGGTAGAGGAGCGGGCCGCGCTCGCTTTTGGAGGGCGGATCAGGTCGCGGCTCGCGTGCCGGAGCCTTCGAACATCTCTTCGGGGCGGCGCACCATGCGGTGGCCGAGGAGGTTGAGCTTGAATTCCCGGATCGTTTCCGGGGGAACGACATCGCCGGTGGGGCTAGCGAAGGCGAGGGCATCGAACGGGCACTGAACGATGCAGGCGCCGCATTGCACGCATTGCTCAGCGCGCGGCAGGGTGGCGCGGCGCCGCTCGCGGTCGACTACGAACACGTCCTTGGGGCACACCTGCTGGCAGAACGCAGCGCTCTTGCAGCGCTCGGGCTCGAGCGCGATGCGGAGGAGGCGATCCGGATGGAGCCTGCTCTTGCAAGTTGGCGTGCTTCCCGTCAGGTCCAAGCTCAAGATCGAAAGGATGGTCAGGGACAGGGCGGTCCACCGCAGTGCGCCGGGCGCAGAAAGCTCGCCGAGAGCAGCCTCGCCGGCCGCGTAGCCGGCGAACAACGCGAGCCACGCCAGCAGGGGCAAGGCGCGAAGGCCCAGATTGAAAAGGGCGGTTCGGCTCGCGCTCGGCCGCGATACCAGCCGGCGCGCGTAGAGGGGAAAGCCGAGAAAGATCGCGCAGGCGAATCCCCAGGCGAGCGCAATGGCGAGCAGTGTGCCGGAAGGCCAAATGGGGAGGAGCAGTAGCGCGAGCAGGGAAATCGGGAAAGCCCAGGCGACCGCCATCTCCAGGCGTTGGGCCCAGGGAAAGCGGACCGTCCGCATCGCGCGCGTCGCGGTGCGGCCCGCGCGCAGGAAGGCGGGGTGTCACGGGCATGAACCGGTCCCCAGATGACCTTCCAACCGGCGCGCTGCTGGATGGCCTTTGCCTCGATGCCGGTCGCCGCGAGTTGCGGGAGGATGACCTCCCGGTGGTCGACCAGGTGCTCGATGCCGCTCGTTTTGATCACGGAGATGACGTCGTGGTCGGTGAGCAGGCCCCCAGTCGCAGCGCACCATACGTTCACTCGCCGGCTGTTGGCGACCAGGAGATAGGCATCGATGCTCCGCGCAGCGCGCTGCACGCGTTCCACTGTGAGGCGGAAGTTGCCGGTGAGGAGAACCGGCGCGTCGCGGCCCGGCTTGCCGATCCGGTACAGGCCGGTTCGGCAGGGAAACGGCAGGACGCGCAGGGCGGTCTGGATGGCGGTTCACGCGGCGTATCGGAGCCAGTCTTTCATTCGCGCTTCCCGAACTCCCGGTTCTCGGGCTTTCACGCCGCGATCTCGACGAAGGTGCGGTAGGCGCGAAAGCGAACCGAGTGCACTTCGAGTCCGGCACGGCCGAGGCTTTCTTCTAGGCCTTGCACCGGGCGGGTGGTTTGCTGGGCGAGCAGGTACGCAAGCGCCGCCACAGGCGCGCGCAGGATGCGGTAGGCGAGCATGCCGGCGCGTCCGGCCGGTGCGGTTTCGTCGGCGAGGAGGAGCCAGCCACCGGGCCGCAGGAGGCGGAGTATCTGGTCCCGCGCGTAAGCGCGCTCCTCCGGGCTCAGCGCGGAGAAGCCTAGTCCCGCGCACACGGCGTCGAATC
>JBBIUR010000300.1:0-2322 GCA_037440145.1 Myxococcales bacterium
ACAAGCGCACAGCCTCACGCCGCATTTGTTCGGCTCGCCGGCCGAGCGAGTCGCCGCGGCTCGCGCGGGACATGGCCGAACTTTTTCCTCACCGCGCTGAACTGCGCCCGTGGCGTGCAATGGATATCCGAACGCTTCTCCAGGAAATGTCGCGCCGGGAAGCCTCCGACCTGTATCTCACGGCCGACAGCCCGCCAGTACTGCGGATCGAGGGCGTTGCGACGCGGCTTCCCCTCCCTCGCCTCACGCCGCAGGAAGTCGAGGCCCTCGCCAACTCTCTGATGACCGAGCGGCAGAAGGCCGCTTTCGAAGAGAGGATGGAAATGAACCTGGCTGTTGCCTCGGAGCAGCTCGGCCGATTTCGCATCAACGTGTTTCGCCAGCGCGGTGCCGTCGCGGTCGTCGTCCGCCAGATCAAAACCCGCATTCCCACGATTGACGAGCTCGGCCTTCCGCAAGTCTTGAAGGCAATCGTCATGAGCCGCCGGGGGATGGTTCTCGTCACGGGCGCCACGGGTGCCGGCAAGTCGACCACGCAAGCGGCCATGATCGACTATCGAAACGAAAACGAGGCCGGCCACATCATCACGATCGAGGATCCCATCGAGTTCGTCCACTCGCACAAGCGCAGCATCGTCAACCAGCGCGAGGTCGGCTTCGACACTATCTCCTTTGCAGAAGCCTTGCGCAACACGCTTCGCCAGGCGCCGGATGTCATCCTGATCGGCGAGGTTCGCGACCGCGAAACCATGGAAGCGGCGATCACCTTTGCCGAAACCGGCCACCTCTGCATGGCGACCCTCCACTCGAACAACGCCAACCAGGCGATCGAGAGGATCATGAACTTCTTTCCCCAGGACCGGCACAGCGAAATCTACTTGCAGCTATCCCTCAATCTGCGCGCCATCATCGCCCAGCGCCTCATCCCGGGTGTCGATGGAAAGCGCGTGGCGGCAATGGAAATCCTGGTGGATACGCCCCGAGTGAAGGACCTGATCAAAAAGGGCAAGATCGACCTGCTCAAAGAGGCCATGGAGCAAAGTACTCTCGAAGGCGGCCAGACCTTCGACCAGGCCCTCTACGACCTGTTCGAGGCCGGGCGCATCACTGCCGAGCAGGCTCTGGCTCACGCCGACAGCGCCAACAACCTCCGCATCCGGATCAAGAACCTTGACCTTGCCCGAGCTGGCAAGCCCCGCAAGTTCCTAGCTCCCGGGGGGGACAATCTTCGAATCGAGGGCTTCGACCCGTTCGGCCGCCCCGGTCGCTCCTAACGCCCCCTTCTTTTCGCAACGTTCCGGCACTCTAAGCTCCGCAAGGCGCAGGCGACAATTTTTCGCGAAGCTCTTTCATCTTCGCAGCCGCCCTGCGTCCCGCACGCCGGCAACCCGCTGCAGCCACGCCCGTTTCTGGGGGGCTCCCCCTTCCGGGAGCGCGGGCCCGTTCAATCCACGCTCGCCCGCAGCCAGTTCAGGTAGGCTTCTGAACCAGCGCATACGGGCAATACGATCATCTCTGGAACCTCATACGAGTGCAGCTCGCCAATGCGGTCCGCCAGCCGGGCAAGCGCCTCCCGCCGCGTCTTGATCAGCAGCAGGTACTCCTCGTCCCGCTGCATCGCTCCCTCCCAACGGTACACGGACCGCAGCGGTCCCAGCACGTTCACGCAGGCTGCAACCCGCTCCGTCACCAGCGCCTCCGCGATGCGTTCTCCCTCCTGCGCGGTGGCCACTGTGACCAGTACGGCCGCGATGTCCCGTGCGCTCTCCGACAGCTTCATCGCGCTTGCGACCACTCGCCGACTAGGGTGCGGTAATCGATTGGCTCCGGCGCAACCGTCTCACCGACGTCCGCCGCCACCCTTCGGCGGGCACCGCGCATCCAGGCGAGAAAGCGCCGCCAAAGCCGGGGAAACGGATTCCCGCCCCGCCCGAGCGGTGCGGGGAACAGCCCGGCAGCCTCCAAGTGGTCCGCAATCGCCTGGCCCAGCCGTGTGTCTACGTGTCCCCGGCGGACGATATCCGCCAGGGAATTCGACAAGCGAGCCGGAGTGTAGCTCGATTCCGAGGTCAGCGATCGGGCCACTGCTGCCACGTGCTCTGCTTCGAGAAGGCCTTCTGCGCAGAGGCATGCTGCGGTCTGAAGGTAGTTGAACGTGGGCACCAGCCGCGGGCCGAACCAGCGAAACTGCGCCGGGGGCGTCCGGCGTTCCAAGCTAATGAAGATGCGCCGCACGGCATCGCACGGGAAGACCTGGTTTGCCAGCCGCTTCGCCTCTGCCGCGAGGCTCGGATCCACGTGGATGGTCTCGAGCACATGCTC
>JBBIUR010000300.1:2332-4245 GCA_037440145.1 Myxococcales bacterium
AGGCCACGCGGCCCGCGACGATGTCTGCGTACAGCGAGTACACGAGAGGGTCGGACTCCCAATCGTCGCCGAAGAGGTACTCGACGGAACTCGCCGGCACTTCTAACCTTCCCCGGAGCAACGCCCCCAGCTTGTAGCCCACCTGTTCCCGGAGGTTGCGGAATTTTCCTCGCATCAGGTTCTGCAACTGGTTTTTGAAGGCGATCCCGTCGTACCGAATGCCGTCCAGGGCCAGCTTTTCCTTGATCGCCTTTCCGATTTGTGGCGGGCTGGCGGTTAGAAAGTAAATGCGCACCTCGCGCCCGCGCTCCTCCGCCGCCGCGCGCAAGCAGCGGATCAACTCAGACACCCCCGGTGCTGCGACCTTATCGGTCGCGCGTTCGAAGGGGATCCGCACCAGATCCCGCACGCGGTCGAACTCGACCTTGAGGTACGTCTTGTCCAGGTCCCAGCGGAAAACCACTGGCGGCCCTGGCGAGCCAACTGTGCGAGCAGCTCGGCCCCCCGGGAACTGCCTCTTGCCTCTCATCCGAGTTCCCTTATGCCGGCTGCAATTTGCTGGGGCACTTGATCCCGGACGGCCTTGGCGGCGACCTTGACCGCATTGGCGATGGCGCGGGATCCGGAGCGACCGTGCGCCTTGATCACGATGTTTTCGAAACCGAGGATGGGCGCCCCGCCATACGACGCATAGTCCGTAAGGTCGCGCAAGCGACCAATCCCGCTCGCCAGCATCATGAGGCCCAGCCGCCATCGCCAGTTCTCCCGCGACGCAGCACCCGCCAGGTCCACCACGACTTCCGATATTCCCTCGAGCAGCTTCAGGACCACGTTTCCGAGCAGCCCCTCGCACACTATGACATCGGCCTTTGCCTTGGCCAAGTCGTTTCCTTCGATATTGCCGATGAAGTTGATGCCCGGGAGCGATTTGAGGCGGCGGTATGCGGCGCAGAGCACCTCGCCCCCTTTGTTCTGTTCGACACCCATGTTGAGAAGCGCAACCCGGGGGGTCGGCACCTTGGAAATGCGACTCGCGTAGGCGCTTCCCATAATCGCGAACTGGACGAGCTCGATTGCATCGCAGCGGATGGTCGCACCTACGTCCAACAGCAACGCGAGGTGGTCCTGACCAGGGTACTCCGGCTGCCGCGGGTACACGCTGGCGAGGGCCGTCTTGCGAATTCCCTTGATCGTTTTCAGGTACCGGGCGCAGGCCAGAACTGCCGCCCCGGTGTTGCCGGCTGTGACCAGGGCATCGGCCTGTCCTTCCGCCACGGCCCGTGCGGCTACGAGAATCGAGGCCCTTGGCTTGGCCTTGATCGCCTCTCGCGGCGGCTCTGCCATCCCGATTACCTCGTCGGCATGAAGAACCGCGATGTGCTCGGGGTTGTACGGGTGCCGCACGAGTTGCTCGTGCACTTCCCGCTCGTCCCCGACGAGGAGGCATTGGATATCCGTCTCCAGCGAGGCCTGCGCGACACCTTTTACGATTTCCGCGGGGGCATGATCGCCCCCCATCGCGTCAATGGCGATCGTCGGCATTGCGGGCAGGCGGACAGCGACACGAGTGGCGCTGTGAAGCTATCGATCGCGAAACGAGGTGTCAAACCAGCCCGGACACCGGCAGAGACCCGGCCGGTGCAACAGGGGCGCGGCTCGCCGCCCGGCGGGAGGGACTCGTCTCAGTTCCGCTGCCTTTGCCGCCGCGCGAGCGCGCGCCGCAGGGAGGCCGCGTCCACTCGGTACTTGAAGGCCTTGCGCCCGTCGATCAGCAGCACCGGGATTTCTGCGCCATAACGCTCTTGAAGCTCCCGGTCTGCATCGATATCGATCTCCTGGAGATCGAGGGGCCACTCCCGCGCCACTTCCTCGACGACGGCCTTCATAGCCTCGCAAAGGTGGCAACCCGGGCG
>JBBIUR010000301.1:0-4178 GCA_037440145.1 Myxococcales bacterium
CGAAACGGGTTCCTCCGCGGAACCCGGCCCGCAGTCCTCCGACGCTTCCAATTGCGCCCAGGCTGCGCGTAAATCCGAGCCCCGCGCCGCCTCCGCCGCCGATCAGATCGCTCAGCACCGCCACGAGCTCGATGGCGTTTGCGTGCTTGAGGTAGTAGACGTGGATGCGGCCCGTGCCGAGGGGCAGCGGGACGTCCAGACGTGCCACGAGCTCTTTGATGCGCCGCATTTCGATAGGCCCGGCGATCACGATCAGCGAATTTGTGCGCTCGTCCGGCACGATCTTGAAAGTCCGGCCCGCCGTCCCGCCGCTGACTGCAGATGCGGTCTCCGGTTGTCCCCGGACGGCGGCAGTCCGAGCTGCGATCGGCCGTGCAGCGGGGGCGCGCGGTGTGGTGGTCACCGCCGTGGCGGGTGCTTCTCCTCCCGGCTCCTCGAGGACCTCGGCGAGCTTGGCAGCGATCTCGCCCGCGAAGGCGTGCGTGAGGCGGATGACCTCGATCCCGCGCTCGAAACCTTCCACGTCGAGCTGGTAGAGTAAGCGGACGAGGCGCTCGATGTTGGAGGCGGAGTCGATCAAGATGATCGTGTTCGTTGGCGGGTACACCGCCAGAAGCCCATCCGGGGATACCAGCGGCTGCACCACCGGCGCCATGGCGCTGGCGTCGACCTTCGTGAGCGGCACCAGGCGCGTGATGAACTCGTCCGTCGGGGCCGGGGTTACCCCCGGGAGCACCGTGCGCAGGGTAGTAGTTTTCGCTTCCTTGGCCGGGACGATTTTCGTCACCACACCGCTGGGCACCGTGGTGAAGCCTTTCACCTGGAGCACGGACTGAAAAACCATGTAGGCTTCGTCCACGGATATCTTCGAGGGCGAGATGACGGTGACTTTGCCCTTCACCCGCTCGTCGATGATGAAGTTCTTGCCCGTGATGTCGCTGATGAATTTCACCAGGATCGGCAGGTCCACGTCCTGGAAATCCATCGTGATGAGCTTGTCGGAGTCCGGCGCAGGCTCTTGGGGCGCCTTCGGCGGCGCCGTTGCCTGCGCGTGCGCACCCACTGCCCAGGCTGTGCACCACGCAGCGCATAGGAGCACCGCCCAACAGGTCGCCTTCCTTCTCATGTCTCCCGGCAGCACCGCAATCCCCCCGGCTGTTTCAGCGGACCTGGTACGCGAGGACCTTGGGTTGGCCATTGCGAACTAGCTCGACCCGGATTTCTCGCTCGTTGCGAAGCTCTTGGAAGAGCGCGAGCGCTCGCGCTGGGTCGCTCAGCTCGCCGTCGTTGATCCTCTGAATGATATCGCCGTTCCGCAGGCCGATCTTGTCGAAAATGCTCCCCGGGCGAATGGCGAAGACTCGAAAGCCGCTTGCCTGCCCGCCTTCGAAGTGGGGAACGGCGCGAATCTGGGTGTACAGCTGGTTGATGTTCTCTAGGGCGGCGTCGACCTCGGACCGGTCGACGACGAACTGACCATCGGCGATCTGCTGGATCCCTCGGCCAGTTGCGCTTGACTGGTATGGGTCGGGCCTGGGAACTACCCCCGGAGCTCCGGGGGCGCCGGATGTCCCCGTGCCTCCCGGCACGATGAGCTCCAGGAACTCTTTTTGTCCGTCGCGTTCGAGTGTCACGCGGTCCCAGTCAATTCCCACTAGCGTCGCTGCCCCCGCGACGGTGTCGCCGATGCGGTAGAGGTCCTGCTTGCGCGCGTTGAGGTCCTCGATGATCGCATAGGAGGGCTGCTTGCCGTGGTGAAGCGCCACGCCCCACAGGCGCAGTTTCAATTCGGTCTTCACTGGGGGCGGCGGTTTGGGCGGTTCCGGCTTGGTCGAATTAAAGATGTCGCGCGTGTAAATGGCGGCGTAGTGCGATGCGGGCTTGGGGGCTTCGGGCTGGATGGGCGGCGGGGGAGCGGTGAGGTGAACCGGCGGCAGAGGGGTGAGCTTCGCGGCAATCGCCGTGGTCGCGGTCGATGCCGCCCAATAGGCAGCCAGCCCGAGGAGGAGCAAGTGGACCAGCACGAGGTATCGCGAGGGGATCGGCATAGGGCTGCTTTGTCGCGACCCTAATAGGCAAAAGCCTCCGGCGAATTCAAGCAAAGGGCGGAACCGCTGCCACTCCGGCCTCCGCTAGTCCTTCGCGGCCCGTCTCGGTGCCATCGCCTCACCTTTTATTGGACGTCTGGGGCGCCGGCTTTGTTCACGCCCTGCCTCGAAGGCCGACTGGTCGCCAGAGCCTCCGGCCCAGGCGAGCCCTGGCTCGCGCGGAATGCCGCGAGGGAGTCAGCCGGCGGTGGCCGCGACCCGCTGCGGCTTCGCGGGTTCAAGTGCGTGTGCCAGTACTTCGTCGATGGTTTCGACGAAGATGAAGCTCATTTCGCTGCGGATGCTGGGCGGAATGTCCTCCAGGTCTTTCTCGTTCCGCTTGGGGAGAATGACCGTGTCGATTCCGGCCCTGCGCGCGCCGAGCACCTTCTCCTTGATGCCGCCCACTGGCAATACCTTGCCCCGGAGCGTGATCTCGCCGGTCATGGCGACGTTGTGCCGGACGAGGCGTCCCGTCAGCAGCGAGGCGAGCGATACTGCAATGGTAACCCCGGCGGAGGGTCCATCTTTCGGCACGGCGCCCGCGGGCACGTGGATGTGGATGTCGGTCTTCTTGAACACATCCGGCGAGAGGCCGAGTTTTTCCGCCCGCGCTCGCAGGTAGCTCAAGGCTGCTTGCGCCGACTCTTTCATGACCTCGCCGAGATGCCCGGTCAGAGTGAGCCCCTTCTTGCCCGCCATTTTCGTCGATTCGATGAAGACGATATCGCCGCCCATGGGCGTCCAGACCAAGCCAATGGCCACCCCCGGCTCGTGCATTCGCTCCGCGACTTCGGAGAAGAACTTCTCGGGTCCCAGGAATTCGCGGACCTTGTGCGGCGTCACCAGCACCGGCTCGGTCTTTCCCTCCGTGATCCTGCGCGCGACCTTCCTGCAGATGCTGCCGATCTCCCGCTCTAGATTCCGCAACCCCGCCTCGCGCGTGTAGTGGCGGATGATGTGTTGGAGGCCCTCGGTAGTGAACTGCACCTGAGCGTCCGTCACCCCATTCTCCCGTGTCTGTTTTGGCAGCAGGTGCCGGCGCGCGATTTCGAGCTTCTCCTCCTCCGTGTAACCGGCAAGCTCGATGACTTCCATTCGGTCCTTCAGGGCCGGGGGAATGGGATCCAGCAGATTCGCCGTGGTGACGAACATCACGCGCGAGAGATCGAACGGGACGTCGAGGTAATGGTCGACGAAAGTGCTATTTTGCTCCGGGTCCAGTACCTCGAGCAGCGCAGAGGCAGGGTCGCCGCGAAAGTCCATACCCAGCTTGTCGATCTCGTCGAGCATGAACAGCGGGTTGTTCGAGCCCGCGTTGCGGATCCCCTGGATAATGCGGCCCGGCAGCGATCCGATGTAAGTTCGGCGATGCCCACGGATCTCGGCTTCGTCGCGCATGCCGCCCAGGGAAATGCGCACGAATCTTCTCCCGAGCGCCCGAGCAATCGACCGGCCCAGGGAGGTCTTGCCCGTGCCAGGTGGTCCGACGAAGCAGAGAATCGGGCCCTTGGAGTCGTTCTTCAGCTTGCGGACGGCGAGGAACTCAAGAATGCGGTCTTTGATCTTCTCGAGGTCGAAGTGGTCTTCGTCCAGAATCGCGCGCGCGTGCTCGATGTCGAGGTTGTCCTCGGTGGAGACCGACCACGGGAGGTTCACGAGCCACTCGAGGTACGTCCGCACCACGGTATGCTCAGCCGACTCCGGCGGGATGATTCGCAGCCGCTCCAACTCGGTTTCCGCGGCCTTGCGGGCTTCGGGAGGCATCTTTGCCTCCTCCATTTTCTTTCGCAGCTCCTCGATTTCGGCCGTGCGCGAGTCGGTTTCCCCCAACTCCTTTTGGATCGCCCGCATTTGTTGGCGGAGATAGAACTCCCTCTGGTTTTTGCTGAGCTCCGACTGGACGTCCGACTGGATCTTGTGGCCCAGCTCCAGCAGCTCGATCTCGCGGTTCAGAATTGCGGACAGCCTTTGCAGCCGGCGCTGGACATCCAGGGTGTTCAACAGGTCCTGCTTCTCTTCCAGAGAAATGTTCAGGTTCGAGGCGATCAAATCCGTGACCCGGGCCGGGTCCTTGATGTTCATCACGAC
>JBBIUR010000302.1:0-4163 GCA_037440145.1 Myxococcales bacterium
ATGTACCCCCCACGACCCGGTGCCCAGCCGCGGTGCGGCAAAACCCGATACCGCTGAGTCAGATAGGACCGCTCCATGTCCTTCGAGCCTCCCGGAAACAAAAGCACGAGATGACCGTGCCGCAGCAGATCCTCGACCAATCCCCGCCGCCCTACATACGCCCCTTGCCGGGCGAGAAATTCCTCCACAAACCTCACCCGGCCAAAAAGCTCATCGCCAATCGCCCGCGCAAACCGCCCCGTGGCCTCGTGGATCGCCACCAGCCCACAAGCGGCGTCGTAGGGGACTCCGCCCGAATGACAGCCCACGATGAGCCCGCAGCCCTCGCGTGGAATGTTTTCGACACCGATGATCCGAGGCCGAAAGTAGGGCCAAAGAACACTGCGCACGTACCCCAGCCATCGCTCCGCGCTAGCGGGGTCGAACCGGTCCTTCCAGCGAGTTGCAGCACCGCTCACGCGCTTGCTCCCTCGTTCGTGGCCCAAGAGAATAGCTGCGACCTGCACCGGCCGCCCAAATGACCTAGCGCCAGCGAGCGCCGGGAATCAACCGAAGCGCAGTGCCACTAGGCCGCCCGCGGCACGCAAAGGCGGCTGCCCAGGCGCGAACGCGAGAAAATCGAGAACCTCGTGCCCCCGCCGGCGAAGCGCGCCCGCGGCGGGCCGTCGCAATCAGAAAAGGGGCGGGCGGGCGAAGCCGTGGGGAAATTTGTGACCCCGGCCCAGGCCGCCGGGGCACAAAGTCGCGGTACTGTGCGTGACGTTCAGACGTGGGCCAGGACGGAGGAAGGTGCAACTCCGATGGAATGCCTGGAGGCGGATTCGCCCGTCCGCAGTGAAGACGTGAATATTCGCTGCCGAATAGTTCATCGTCTCGCCGCCACTTCTACCGACCAGCAGGTTTGTGCGGAATGACGGAGGTCATTGTTTTTGCTGATACAGCGGCGTCGCGGTCTTACGTATAACTTATAGCTGCTCGCCGCTGTTCTCGGTGCGCACAGGCCTCGCGCGAATTCATGCCCGCTCCCCCGCAGCGGCGGCACCGCCTAGCCGAATCATCCCGGCTGGGGCCCGCGGCATCCGGCGCTGCGGGTCCGGGCGCGAGCTAGCGCGCGGCTGTCACCCGGCGCACTGCTTTACGGCTCCCGGATCGAAGACGAGGCGAACGAATTCTTCGAGGTCCGATGCGCCGACCGCTTCGTCGCAATCTGCGTCGCCTCGCGCACACGACACGGGGTCGCCGGCCGCCGAGCGGGCAGCAGCAACCAGGTCGGCCGCCCCCACGCGGCCGTCGCAATTCGCGTCCGGCAGCACGAACACCGGGTATGTTGCGGTGGCGACCCCGTCCCCGCTCCGATTTCCGTTTCCGTTGGCGCTGAGACCCGCACCATACAAGATGTACGTGCCGATCTCCGCCGGCGCCCGCCAACCGAATTCCCACACCGCAATGCCCTGCGCTGCGCGAAGCGGTTCGATATGGGTCAATTCCGCTCCTTCCAATCGGCTCCCTTCGCCTGCCTCGAGGTCACCCCCGCTCGCCGCTATGTCAAAACCAGCGAGGTTCTGCCGCTCCGACTGCGACGTCACCGCAAAGCGAAACGCAGCGGGGGTTTCCCGGACAACCACCTGTGGTCCCTCGAAGGTCACTGCAGGACTCTGCCCCCCGGAGTGGCAGCTCCCGCAGTCCGAACCGTCCTTCCCCGAATACCCGGTAATTCCCCCCGACAGTGCACGCAGGTCACCGACGGCGAGACCTAGCAAAAGCACCGCTGTGACGGCAAGTGACAACCGCGTCGGCCGCAGGTGCCTTCCAGCTACCGCTGATGAGAACGCTCGCCATGCAGAACTCACCCGGCAACGCATACGCCCTCCCGACACACCCCGTCGGCGGTCTCACTGACTTTGCAAGGGATCCCATCGGGCGCCGGCTCGCTCTGGCAGCCATTGGCTCCGTGAAAATCGTACGTGCACACGTCTCCATCGTCGCACAGGGACGAGGGGCAGTCCGGAGCGTCGGACAAGCACAACGCACTGATGCGGCTCGGAACTAGCGATTGCTGGTACGCCCGGTTGCCAGGGCCTGGGGGTTGGTCGCGCGCGCCCACACCGGCGCCGACGAACACCTCGCCCTCCAGAATCGCCGCACCCGACGCCACGGGACCATCCATCCGCGCGCGAAAGAGAGCCTCTCCCGTCTGCGCGTGATACGCAACCAGGTCGCCGACCAAACTTCCCATGAATACGACCCCCGGGGTCGCGGTCGTCGGGGCGAAACTCGGCGTCGCATCGGGATTCGACCAGGCCACAGCCCCATTTGCTGCCTCGAGCGCCCACGCCGCTGGCAACTGGGGAGCGCCCAGCGATGCGCCGATGGCAGTGCTGAAAAAGATCCTGCCTTCACCGACGGAAGCACTGGCGATAATTCCGCCGATCGGTCCGCCCGGGACGACCCTGGCCTGCCAATACGGCTCTATGCGACCCGTGATCTCGTTGATTCCGTCGCGGTCCAACAAATAGTAGGTGCCGTCCTTGTTCCCCACTCCCACGACTTCGCGCTTGACCCCTCCGATCACAACCTCGAAGAGATTCGGCACGCCTCCAAAAGCGAGGTCGAAGTTATCCACCTCCCGGGGTCGCCACGACCAGACGGGCTTCCCGTCAAACGTGAGCGCAAACAGCGCTTCGTCGAACTGCGGCATCGGCGGCCGAGGCTCTGGCGTCTCCGGGTCGTCGTCCGTATCGCAGTTGCTCGACGCCGTGAAAATCAAGCGCCGTTTCCGATCGACTGCGAAAGAAGACCAGATGTTTCCACAAGTAGTCCAGCTCCGATCGAAGTTGCACCCAGGCCGGGTGGCAAAGAAATCCGGCGGGAGCCCTAGCTCTTCTGCGGTGTGATAACCGTCGAAGCGACGCACGATGTCCGAGGGGAACGGCCGGCATGTGGCTCCCGTCTCCAGGTCGAAGTACCAGACCAAGCGGCCGTCCACTGCGTCGACCGCGAAGGCACCTCCCTTGCCCGGCCACGTGTCGTTCACGTCCATGCCGAAGTACACGAGCCCGTCTGCGACGGTCGGCGACGATTCGATTTCGTTTCGCTCCTCCCTCAATCCACACGTGGTGCAGCCCGTGCCAGCGTCGAACTCCCAGCGAAGCTCGCCCGTAGCGGCCTGAAAGCAGTACACTGTCATTCCACCCGCGACATAGACGCGTTGCTCCCCTGCCACAGTGGCGACCTCGGCCGAGGCGGCCTGCGGGTACGAACTGCCGGGGTGCGGCTTCATCCGATACGACCACAGCCGAGACCCGTTCTCGGCGCGGAGGGCATAGAAGTTTCCATCCCACGAGGCGACGTACACAACCTTGATTCGCCCTTCCCCGGGCACGTCGACGTACGCCACAGTGGGCGAGGCGGTCACAATTGCGCCAGTGCGGTACCGCCATTTGAAGCGCAGCGAGCCCACGTTTTCCGGAGTAATGTGGTTTTCCATCGGATTGAAAAACGTGCGTTCCTGGCTGAACCCGTACGTCGGCCACCCCGCAGCCAGCGTCTCGCCAGGGCGAACAGTCCCGCCCTCGTTGCCCACGGGCAGCGATCCGCCACACGCGGCAAGCCAGCACGCGCACCCAATCGCGAGCGCGCGCTCAGCTGCGCCGCTGAACTTGCTTCCCCTCAAAACGGCTTACCCCGTAACGCCGGGCGCCAGAGGCGAGACCAGTTGCCCCGGCAGCAGAACTCTCCCCTCCGTCCGACAGCATGTCTCGCTCACCGATCAGTTCTGACACAGACAGCTGCTACACCGCGCGGACCCCGGCACTTCTCGCCAGCAGAGTCCAGCACAACACCGCCGCGCCCCATGCCACGAACTCCTCCCAATGTCCAGCCCCCGCACGAACTAGACGCCCCCTGCCCTCGGGGCATTCCGGCAAGAACATCCACGGCAAAGATCGCCGCCGCGAGCTCGATCGGCGCGCGTTCGCCGGCCCGCACCCCAGTGGCGGTACAGGTCCGCCTGGCTGCCGGAAGAATACAGCGCGATGAGCACCGCAGCTCCATCCCAGGCCGCCCGCAAATGCGCTGGTGGGTCGCCCGACGGCACATCGGGCAAGCACGTGGCGCTCGCCGGGAGTGCGAAATTCCCCAACCGGTTCCATCCGGCAATGACC
>JBBIUR010000303.1:0-4163 GCA_037440145.1 Myxococcales bacterium
CAGCGCCATGTCGAGCGTCTGCATGCCCACGTTCTGGCCTGTCTGCATCACGGACGGGAGCTGATGCACTTTCGCCTCGCGGATGAGGTTCCGCACCGCCGTGGTCCCCAACAGAATCTCCAGCGCTGCGACGCGGCCGCCAACTTTCTTTTTCACTAGCGTCTGGGCGATGATGGCCTGGATCGACTCCGCAAACATCACGCGGATTTGCTCTTGCTGTGCCGGGGGAAAGACGTCGATGATCCGGTCTACGGTTTTTGCCGCTCCCGAGGTGTGCAGCGTCGCGAGCACGAGGTGCCCGGTTTCCGCAGCCGTCAGCGCCAGCGAGATGGTTTCCAGATCGCGCATCTCGCCCACCAGAATGACATCCGGATCCTCGCGCAGGGCTCCGCGCAGTGCGGCGGCGAAGGACTGGGTGTGGGCGCCGACCTCGCGCTGGTTGATCAAGCACTTCTTCGAGCGGTGGACGAACTCGATGGGATCCTCGATTGTGAGGATGTGCCCTTCGTAGGTCTCGTTGATGTAGTCGATCATCGCCGCCAGCGTGGTCGACTTGCCCGAACCAGTCGGGCCGGTCACCAGAACGAGCCCCTTTTCCTTCTCGCAGATTTCCTTCAGCACGGGCGGCAAGCCCAGCTCCTGGAGGGTCATGACCGACGATGGGATCATGCGAAATACCGCGCCCTCTCCCTTTCGCTGCCGGAAGACGTTCACTCGGAATCGGGCAATGTCGCCCAGCTCGAACGAGAAGTCGATATCGTTGGTTTCCTGGAAGTGCTTTCTCTGGGCGTCGTTCATGACGTCGAAAACCATTACGTGCACTTCCTCGGCGGTCAGTGGCGGATGGTCGATTCGCTTGATATCGCCGTTGATCCGCAACATCGGCGGTTCGCCTGCAGAGAGGTGCACGTCGGACGCCCCCTGGCGCTGGGCGAAAACGAGCAGTTCCGTCAGATCCATGGCCGTCCTCCTGATGCTGTTGGGAAAGCAAAGCGCACGCCACGTGCGCTCCAGGACCTTTACGCCGGGGAGCAGCAGCCGCGCAAGAGCGGGAGCGAGCGCAGTGGCCGGGGCCTGCGCAGCTTTGTTATGCCCCGAGCCGCAAGCCGGTGGCGTGCGAGGGAGCCGCTCACCGGAGGCTAATCGTCATAAACTCCAGCAAGACGTTGCCCGCTGCATGGTAGGCAATGGGAGCGGCAATGCTCTGATTGCGCTCCCGCAGCCAGCCCGCGAAGAGGCCGAAGAAAAAGACCTTCAGTTGCCACAGGTTGCCGTAGATGAGGTGGCACAGGGCAAAAAGCGCAGCGGCGAGCGGCAGGCCGAGGCCCCAGGGAACGCGCAGAAACCGAAAGGGGCGCCCGAAGGTGCGGTTGAGCTGAGACTGAAGGTAGGCGCGGAAGAAAAATTCCTCCGGAAGCGCAACGTCGACGACCTGATGGTAGACGAGCGCGCCGAAGCGCTGCGGAAGCTGGGGGTCGAACTTCGCTCCTCGCACGTACGTTCCCCACAAGTAATGTCCGAGCGCATATCCCCCCAAGACCACCCCGCACACCAGCGCGTGGAATCGAAGCGAGCCGAATTCCCAACGGAGGCCGTACTCGTCGAACGAGCGCCTCGTGATCCAGATCAGAGCAAACGGGATGAGCAGCCAAAAAGCGGGTTGCCAGAGGCCGAGGGGGAGGGTGGCCAGCAGTATGCCAAGTCCCTCGAGGGTCGGTGCGTAGCGCCGCATGAACCCCCCACGGCCCTTTTCGGTCTCAGTTCTCCCCCTGGTCCTCGACGATGATCACGGGGAGGCCGAGGGCGGCTACGGCACGCGCCTCGGCTTCTGCAGCCCTGCGGTCTTCGTAGCCCCCGAGCCGCACGCGGTAGTATTGCCGATTGGCGGTTTCCACAGGGGTGACGGTGACGTTCTCGAATCTGCGCCGCAGCCACCGTTCGAGTTTGACCGCGTTTGCGCGCTCCGCAAATGCGCCTACTTGCAACGCATACGCGGTTCGCAGCGAGCCCGAGGGGCTTCCCAGGACTTCCAGGCGCACTGGCACAGTCCCCGGGCCGATCATGCCGAGGCTGCGAGCCGCCGCATAGGACAGGTCCAGAATCCGGCCGTCCACGAACGGCCCGCGATCGTTGATACGGACCTCTACCGTCCGCCCGTTGTCGAGATTGGTTACGGCTACACGGGTTCCCAGAGGCAGAGTCCGGTGGGCTGCGGTCAGATCCCGCTCGTCGTAAATCTCCCCACTCGAGGTGCGGTTGCCGTAAAAGCCCGGCCCGTACCAAGACGCAATGCCTGTCTGGACGGCCCCAGGGAAGGGTTCGCGCGGTGGGAATTGCCCCGCTCGCCGCACACTGCAGCCCGCTACGACCACGAGACAACCCACCACCAGCCGCACCACCGGCCTCATGCGGCGCGGATTATACGCGGCCCGAGGGGGAAGGAAAACCGCTGCGAAAGGGACGAAGAGTCTGCGGCGGTCAGTCCCCAGCGACTGTGAGGCGACCGATTTTGATGGCAGGCGCTGCGATGGCGCTGCGGAACTCGAATTCGGCCCCGACGGCTTCTATGTCGCGGTACATATCGAGCAGGGTGCCTGCGATCGTGATCTGTTCGACGGGGTAGGCGAGCTCTCCCCCTTCGATCCAAATCCCGACGGCCCCCCGAGAGTAGTCGCCGGTGACGGAATTCACGCCTTGGCCGATAAGCTCGGTGACGTAGAGACCCCGACTTGTCGAACGAATGATTTCCGCCGCCGGCGTCGAGCCCGGCTGGAGGTAGAAGTTTTGCGTTCCCACGTGGGGGGCCTCTCCGGCAGGCCGCACGGCGTTCCCGGTGGTTCGGGCGCCCAGCTTCCGCGCGGAGTACGTGTCGAAGAGATAGCTGGCCAGCACCCCCCGGTCGATCACCACGGTGCGGCGGGTCCCAACCCCTTCGCCGTCAAAGGGCCGCGAGCCCAAGGCGCCCGGTATCGTGCCGTCGTCCACAACGGTGACGAATTCCGGAGCGATGCGTTCGCCCAGCTTGCCTAGTAGGAACGAAGCCCCTTTGTACAGCGAGTAGCCGGAAACCGCTGCCGCCAGATGATGCAGCAGGCTGGCAGCCGCCTCGGCCTCGAAGATGACAGGTACTTGCTGCGTGCGGGGCCTGCGCGCACCCAACCGCCGAAGAGCTCGGCGGGCTGCTTCGCGGCCGACGTCCTCGGGGTTGTCCAGCTCTGCAAAGCGCCGCTTCACCGCGTACCAGTAGTCCCTCTGCATCCCACCGTCCTGGGCGGCGACCGGGACAACCGACAAGCTGAAGGTGGAGGTTCGATAGCTCCCGGTAAAGCCGAGGGTCGACGCGTACACCACAGTGCGGAAGCTCCACTCGAACTCCGCGCCTTCGGAGTTGGCAATGCGCGGGTCGCTTTCCCGCGCAGCTGCCTCCGCCGCGGTGGCCAACGCGACGCCCTCTTCGGGTGAGACCTCGGTGGGATCGTAGAGGTCGAGCTCCTGGACGGCCTTCGCAACTTCCGCCGCGTCGGGTAAGCCGGCACAGGGGTCTGCGGCCACCACTGCAGCAAGACTCCGGCTTTTTTCCACCAGCTCCTGCAGCGCCTCGCGGCGCAGCTCGGCGCTGCTGGTCACCGCGACTCGATTGCCGAGGAACACGCGCAGCCCCAAATGGCGCTTGCGGGAGCGCTGGACCCGCTCGATCTCCCCCAGACGTACAGCGGTCGAAAGGGCAGCTCCCTCGACGACCACGACGTCGGCGTCGGAGGCGCCTATCCTGCGTGCTTCGGTCAAGACGAACTCGGCAATGTCGGCGAGCGGCCACTCTGCGCTCACGCCCGGGTGCCTCCGACCGTAATCTCGTCGATCCGAACGGTTGGCAAACCGACCCCCACGGGTACCAGTTGTCCGTCCTTTCCGCACGTCCCGACCCCTTCGTCCAATTGGAGGTCGCTGCCCACCATCGTGATCCGGGTGAGCACGTCAGGCCCGTTCCCAATCAGCGTCGCCCCTTTCACCGGCCTCGTGATCTTCCCGCCTTCGATCAGGTATGCCTCGCTAGCCGAGAAGACAAACTTGCCGTTCGTTATGTCTACCTGTCCGCCCCCGAAGTACGCAGCGTAAAGCCCCCGCTGCACGGAGCGAACGATGTCCTCGGGCGCCGCATCGCC
>JBBIUR010000304.1:0-4134 GCA_037440145.1 Myxococcales bacterium
AGCCGGTGGCAGAAGGACGCTCCGAACGGCGCCCTACGGGCCGGCCGACGCCGGAGAGGGCCGCGAGGCGGAACGCGTGGTACCGGCAACTCCACTGGCAGATTGCCCTCGGGATAGCGGGCGGAATCGCGCTCGGCGCTGCGCTCGGCCCCCAGGCGCGCGCTCTGCACCCGATCGGCGATCTCTTCCTGCGCCTTCTGCGAATGGTAATCGTGCCGCTGATTTTCTCCTCCTTGGTCGTCGGCACCGCCGGCCTCGGCGATGCGGCCCGCGTCGGGCGCCTCGGGGCCAAAGCACTCGCCTACTACGTGGCGACCAGCGCAGCGGCCATCGCGGTCGGCCTCGCCGCCGTCAACGCGGCCCGACCCGGAGCCGGGATTCACCTCCCGCTCCCCGCGCCAGCCGCATTGCCGCAAGCGCCGCCGGGCCTAGCCGACATGCTGCTGCAGATCGTCCCGGAAAACCCGCTCGCCGCGATGGCGCAGGGAGACGTGCTGCCGGTGATTTTCTTTGCGTTGCTCGTTGGCCTGTTCGCCAACCGCCTCGACCGGCGGCTGCGCGAAGCGCTGGTGGGAGTGCTGCAAGCGGCGTTCGAAGTCACGATGGGGATCACCTCGTTCGTGATCCGCCTCGCTCCCGCAGGCATCTTTGCCCTGGTAGCTGTCCTCGTCGGCACGACGGGTTTCGAAGTGTTTCGGCCCTTGCTGCGCTATGTCCTCACGGTCGCCTTCGCGCTCGCCGTGCATGCCCTTGTCACCCTGCCGGTTATCTTGCGGTTCGCCGCGCGCCTTTCGCCGTATCGCTATGGGAGAGCCGTGGCGCCGGCGCTGGCCACGGCCTTTTCGACCGCCTCGAGCTCCGCCACGCTGCCGGTAACGCTCGAGTGCGTGGAAAAGCACGCCGGCGTCCCGAACCGCATCGGCTCTTTGGTCTTGCCCCTTGGAGCGACGATCAACATGGACGGCACGGCACTGTACGAATGCGTGGCAGCGATCTTCATCGCTCAGGTCTATGGCATCGCGCTGACCCCTGCGCAGCAACTGGCCATTTTCCTGGCTGCCCTGCTGGCCTCCATTGGCGCGGCAGGCATCCCCATGGCCGGCCTGGTGATGATGGGCATCGTCCTGCGCGCCGCCGGGTTGCCACTGGAAGGCGTGGGCTTGATCGTGGCGGTGGACCGCGTGCTCGACATGTGCCGCACGGCCGTAAACGTCTGGAGCGACACCGTCGGTGCAGCCGTTGTGGCGCGGTGGGAAGGGGAGCTCATCCGGCCGGCGGGCGGCGGGGATCGCTGAGTCCGCCGAGCGGCTGCCGGGAGCTCACCGAGCGCGTTGCGCCACTGCGCGCAGCCGCTCGAGAAGCTCGCGCTGCGCCGGGATCATCAACTCCGCAGCCTTCGCGAGCCGGTAAAACCGGCACACATCGTTTTCCCGGTCCGGATTGCGACAGCGCCCGGCTGCGTCGATGTCCGCTTCGCTCACCGGGTCCACCGTCGCCCAGAACGCGTGGACGATCTTGCCCGACTTCTGGCGCACCGTGCCGAGATCGGCGCGAATCCGAACCCGAAGGCCCGTTTCCTCCAGCGTCTCCCGCAGCGCCGCTTCCTCCGGGGTTTCCCCTTTTTCGACCAACCCCTTGGGGATCCCGAAGAGCGGCTTGCGGAACGTCGCCCCGCGGGCATGGACGAGGAGCACCTCGGGGCCTTCCGGCCCGTCTCGGGTCACCACACATCCAGCCGAGACCGCGGGCATCTCGCGCCCCTCGCAGACCCTCCGACAATGGCAACCATGGCGGCTGCCTCCCGTCAAGGTCAAGGCTCCGGCGGCGCGCATTTGACCCCGGAAACCGAGCCGGGGTAACTGACCGCACGAGGAGAGGACTGCAATGCGCTTCGGCATGAGCATCGGATATTCGGGTCCACGCGCGACCGTGGACATGGAGCTCGTCCTAGAAGCCGAACGGCTCGGCTTCCACTCCGTCTGGTCCACCGAGGCCTACGGATCGGATGCGATTACGCCGCTAGCGTGGATCGCCGCCCGGACTGAGCGCATCTGCGTCGGCGCGGCGATCTTGCAAATCGCAGCTCGCACGCCAGCCATGACCGCCATGACCGCGACGACGCTCGACCAGCTCTCCGGCGGCCGCTTCTTGCTCGGCCTCGGCGTCTCCGGTCCTCAGGTCGTGGAGGGCTGGCACGGCGTTCCATTCCGAAAGCCCTTGCGCCGGACGCGCGAGTATGTCGAGATTCTCCGCGCCATCTGGGCTCGGCAGGCCCCTCTGGAGTACCGCGGCGAGCACTACGAGATCCCGTACCGCGGTCCTGGGGCCACGGGGCTCGGCAAGCCCCTCAAGAGCATCCTTCACGGCCGCCCCATCCCTATCTACCTGGCCGCAATCGGGCCCAAGAGCGTGGAGCAGGCAGCGGAGATCGCCGACGGCTGGCTTCCCATATTCTATTCGCCACACCGCGCCCCGGCCCTGTACCGCGAAGCGCTGGAGCGAGGGTTTCGCAAATCCGGGGGACGAAAAGGGCCGAACGGTTTCGACATCGCGGCAACCTGCCCCGTGATCGTGGGGGCCGACGTATCGAGCTGCCTCGATCTCCTGAAACCGATGCTAGCGCTTTACATCGGCGGCATGGGCGCCCGGGAGAAAAATTTTTACAACGAACTCGCGCGCCGCTACGGCTTCGAAGCGGAAGCGAAGAAGATCCAGGACCTCTACCTCGACGGGAAAAAGGAAGAGGCGGCAGCAGCAGTGCCCGACGCGCTCGTCGACGAGGTGTCTCTGGTCGGTCCCCCCGAGCGCATTCGCGATCGCCTGGCGGCCTGGCGCGAGTCGCCGGTGACGACCTTGATCTGCGGGGTCGCGCAGAAAGAAGCTTTGCGGGTCATTGCCGAAGCGGGCATGTGACAGGAGGGTGCGGATGTCCGCCGCGGAGACGCCTGCGCCGTGGACGCGGCGCCGCGTGCTGCGCGCCGGCGCCCTCGGCACGCTGGGGTGGGCAAGCGGATGCCGGCGCTTGCCGTCGAAGCCGGTGCCGCCCGAGGCCGCGGCGCTCCATCGCGAATCGCTCGTCATCGACCTGCACGTCGACTCGTTCCTGTGGGTGCGGCTCTTCGGATACGACATGGGGCGCCGCCACGAGAACCGGATTCCCTCCGCCCCGTTCGCATGGCA
Source organism: Myxococcales bacterium (assembly GCA_037440145.1). GTDB lineage: Bacteria > Desulfobacterota > Binatia > HRBIN30 > BPIQ01 > JBBIUR01. The sequence continues at coordinate 3,181 of JBBIUR010000304.1, forward strand.
CGCCGACCTCCCCCGCCTTCGCGAGGGCGGTGTCGGCGCGGCCGGTTTCGGCATCGTGGTCAACCCGCGCCGCGCCCGTCCGGAACTGGTTTTCCCCCTGCGCGTTCTCTCGTGGTGGGAGCGGGAGCGAGGGGTCGACGCGGTGCTGCACACGCTCGATCTCATGCGGGAGTGTGCAGCGCGCTACCCCGCGCAATTCGCGCTGGCCACCACGGCAGCCGAGGTCCGGGTTGCGCGCGCGGCTGGCAAGATCGCCGGGCTGGCGTGCCTGGAAGGGGCGCACGGTATCGAGGGATCGCTGGACAACGTGCAGCGGGCTTACGAGCGCGGGCTCCGGTCGATCGGCCCGGTGCACTTCCAAGCCACGGAGGCCGGGTATCCGATGACAGTCGCCGAGTTCGATGGCCGCGGACTGCCGCCTTTCGGACGCGAGCTGATCGCCGAGATGGAGCGCCTCGGGATGATCGTGGATCTCGCACACCTGAACGCCGCGGGGTTCGCAGAGGCACTGCAAGTGGCCCGGCGACCGTTATGGGTCAGCCATGCGGGCTGCGCGGCCGTTCACCCCCACCGGCGCAACCTCACCGACGAGCAAATCCGCGCGCTCGCGGACCGGGGTGGCGTCGTCGGCATCGTGTTCGAGCAGTCGTACCTTTCCGAAGACGGGGCAAATCTGGAGCGCGCGCTCGACCACATCGAGCATGCACTCCGCGTGGGCGGCGAGGACGCCGTGGCCATCGGCAGCGACTTCGACGGCTTCATCACGCCCGCCGTCGGGCTGGAAGACGCTGCCCAGATGCCGCACCTGACGGCGGGGTTGCTCGCCCGGGGCCACTCGCCGCGCACGATCCAGAAGATTCTGGGCGAGAATGCGCTGCGGGTAATCGCCGAAGTATGCGGCTAGCCCGCTTTATTCATGAACGCCGCAGTTGAGGGCGAGGCGAAGGCAAAAGA
>JBBIUR010000305.1:0-4076 GCA_037440145.1 Myxococcales bacterium
GGGGAACTCGTCCCCATCTTCTGCAACGCCGGGCGCATCGAATTCGGCATCCACCGCTTCTTCCAGGCCATCTGCATCGACATTTCCGAGCGCAAGCGGTTGGAGAGCCAGCTCATCCAGTCGGAAAAAATGGCAGCCATCGGGCAGCTCGCGGCCGGCATCGCCCACGAGATCCGCAATCCGCTCGGGATCATCATGAACGCCCTGTACGACCTCGGCGAGATCATCGACTCCGCGAACCCCGAGATCGAGGAGGACCTGCGAATCGCGAAGGAGGAAATGGCCCGCGTGCAGGAAATCATCAATAACCTGCTGGAGTTCTCGCGCGAGTCGCAGGCGGAAGTGGAGCCGGTCGACATCAACGAGCTCTTGCGGCGCACGCTGCAGTTGATGAACCGCGCCCTGCAAAACAGCGAGGTCCGCGTCGTCACCGAATTCGGCTCGCTGCCGCCCTGCATGGCGAACCAGAACGCCCTGCGGCAGATTTTTCTGAACCTGATCACGAACGCGGTGCAAGCCATGCCGCACGGAGGCGAGCTGCGACTGCGAACGGCGATGCTGCCCGGGCGGCGCGTCCTCTTGGAGTTCTCCGATACCGGCGTGGGGATCCCCGAAGAAAACCTCGCCGACATTTTCAACCCGTTTTTCACGACGAAGGCACCGGGGCAAGGAACCGGCCTCGGGCTCTCGGTGGTGCACAGCGTGGTCAAACGCTTCAAAGGGGAGATCCAGGTTCGCAGCCGAGTGGGTCAGGGGACGACATTTACCATCGAACTGCCGTGCCAGTGCCCCGCCGAGTCCGCCGCCGCTTTGCAGTGAGTCGCGCCCCATGCCGCATGGCCGCATCCTGGTCGTCGACGACGAGGCGAACATGGTCCGCACTCTGGCCAAGATCCTGGCGCGCAAGGGCCATGAGGTCGCGACGGCCAAAAGCGGGAACGAAGCGCTCCAGCAGCTCCAAGCGGGCGGCTTCGACGTGGTGATCACCGATCTCAACATGCCCGAAATGGACGGCATGCAGCTGCTGCGGGAGGTGCACGCCAGGCAGCTGCGGCCATCGGTTCTCGTACTCACCGGCCACGGCACGATTCAGTCCGCGGTCGAGGCGATGAAGCTCGGAGCGGCCGATTACTTGATCAAACCCTGCCAGCCCGACGAGTTGATCTTGAAGGTGCACCAGGCGCTGGAAAAACACCAGATGCAACGGCAAATCCGCGCCCTGCAGGCCGAGCTCGGCAAGCAGCGCCGCTTCGGGGAGATCGTGGGCCAGAGCCCGGCGATGCAGGAAATCTACGCCATCGTCGAAGCGGTGAGCCAGAACAAGAGCAACGTGCTGATCTGGGGCGAAAACGGGACGGGAAAAGAGCTGGTTGCCCGCGCGATCCACGCGAAAAGCCCGCTCGCGGCCAAGCCCTTCGTCGCAATCAATTGCGGGGCGCTTTCGGAAACCCTGCTGGAAAGCCAGCTTTTTGGGCACCGCAAAGGCGCTTTCACGGGTGCCATTGAAGACCACGAAGGCGTGTTCCAAGCCGCGGACGGGGGAACGCTCTTTCTCGACGAGATCAGCGAGATTCCCCTGCCCCTGCAGGTGAAGTTCCTCCGCGCCATCCAGGAAAAAGAGGTCACGCCCCTGGGTTCCACGCGGCCCGTGCGGGTCGACGTGCGCATCATCGCCGCCACCAACAAAAACCTCGAAGAAGGAACCCGGCGGGGAACGTTCCGGCCCGATTTGTACTACCGGTTGAACGTCGTCCCGATCTACCTGCCGCCGCTGCGCGAGCGCCGCGAGGACATTCCCTTGCTCGTCCAGCACTTCATCGGCGAGTTCAGTCGCGCCTACGGGGTGCAGCCAAAAGGAGTCACTCCGGAGGCCATGGAGCGCATCATGAACTACCACTGGCCGGGCAATATCCGCGAGCTGCAGAACGCCATCGAGCGCGCTTTCGCCCTCTCCCGCGCCCCCGAAATCACCCTGGAGAGCTTGCCCCCGGCCATCCGGGACCAAGCCCCTGCGCCCGAAGACAGCATCTTGCCCGGCCCTATGCCCATGGAAGAACTCGAGCGCCGGAACATCCAAGCCGCTCTCAAGCAGACGGGCGGAAACAAGAACCGCGCGGCTCGCATCCTCGGCATCGATCGCCAGCGGCTCTACCGAAAGATCCGCAAGTACGGCTTGCAATGATCGCCCAGCAACCAGGGGAAGGAATGTTTCCGTACAACCCTTGGCCGCGAGAGAACGCGGCCCAAGGGCTGGAAGCTTGTGGTCCCCGGCGGCACGCTTCGTGCTGCCGATAAAAAGGACACAGCCAATGGACTCTGTCACTTCTCAGCGCACGGCCGGCATCCCAGAGCGGGTTCTCTTGGTCATCTCGAACGACAACTTTTGCCGCACGCTCTCGAGAATCCTGCGCCGGTGCGGCTACCAAGTGGAATGCGCGGCCTCGGGAGAAGACGCGCTCGAGCGCCTCGAGGCCAGCTCCTTTCGCGCGGTCGTCAGCGACGTCCACCTGCCGGGCCAGGTGTGCGGGCTCACCCTTCTCCAGCAGTTGCGCGCTGCGGGGCGCACAATCCCCATGATTTTTCTCACGGAAGAGGCCACGGCGCGCCTGCGCAGGGCCCTGGATTCGATCCAGGGGGTGGAATGCCTCTCCGTCCCGCTGGACATCGACCGGCTCAAGGAAATCGTGGCTCACTTCCTGACAAAGGGCAGCCACGGTCCGCGTTGACCGAGTAGCGGTGCTGCCGCGTCCCGCTGGGCGCCTGATCGCCTTTCGCAAGAGCGGTCTCGGTATTACATTTGGCACAGGAGGATACAGCGATGTGGCTCGAGGAAGTCCGCGAGACACTACTGGCCCGGCGGCGAGCGCTGCTGTCGAAAGTCGCGCAGGTGGAAAGCGATCTCCGGTGGCTGGACGAGAACCTGGAGCCGGAGATAGAGGAGGAAGGCCAGGAGGCCAATCTCGCGCGCTTGCTCGAGCGCCTCGGCGAGCAGGAGCGCGAGGAGATCGAACAGATCGACCGCGCCCTGACGCGAATCGAAGCCGGCGATTACGGCTTTTGCGAAGCTTGCGGCGAGCGCATCCCGCCGGCGCGCCTCCGAGCGCTGCCAACCGCAGTCCTGTGCGTGTGCTGTACGGAGGAGCGCGAAGGTCGGACCAGGGGCTGAGGACCGCGCGTTCAGACCGCGCACTCGCGACAATCGGGACGCGCCGCCTCGTGCACCAAGGAGAGAACCTGGCCGGGGCGCGAGCCGTAGCGGTACACGGTGATTCCCTTCAGGTGGAGCTGTCGCGCGAGCAAAAACACTGCGCGCACCGCCTCGACCGGGGCATCGTGGCGCAGATTGACCGTTTTCGACACCGCTGCGTCGACGTGGCCCTGGAAAGCCGCCTGCATCCGCACGTGAACCCGCGGATCGATCTCCAGCGCCGTCCGGAAGCGCCGCCGGATCTTTTCGGGGACCTCCGGCAGCCCGGATACCGAGCCGCACGCGCGCACCTGCTCCAGCAATGCCGCCTTCCCCAGTCCAGCGGCTTCCAAAGCCTCGCGGACGAGATCGTTGATTTCGACGAATTGCCGGCCGTCCAGCACCCGGCGCACCACGGCGAGTGCAAAGTACGGTTCGATCCCGCTCGAGGCGTTCGCCAGCAGACTGATGGTCCCGGTGGGGGCTACGCAGGTGGCCGTCGCATTGCGAAGCGCAGAAAATCCACGGGCGGGAAACACGCTTTGCGCGAAGGCGGGAAACGATCCGCGCCGCTGCCCCAGGGCTACCGAGACGGAACGCGCCTCGCGGCTGATGAAGGATGCGAGCCGGTCGGCGAGCTGCAGGGCATCCTCCGAATCGTAAGGCAACACCAGGCGCGCGAAGAGATCGGCCAGTCCCATGACACCTAGCCCGATCTTCCGGGTGCGCCGGCTGGCCGCCTCGATTTCGGAAAACGGATAGGCGGTGGCATCGATCACGTTGTCGAGAAACACCACTGCGTCTTCAATAGCGCCCCGGAGCCGCTCCCAGTCGACCCCGGCTTGTGAGACGAACAATCCGAGGTTGAGCGAACCCAGTACGCAGGACT
>JBBIUR010000306.1:0-4057 GCA_037440145.1 Myxococcales bacterium
CGAAAGCTCCGCGGCCGGGGGTACAAAAGATACGCGGCCTCCCCGTCGCCTTGCCCTTGGACACCATGACAGGGAGCGCACTGCTTCTCATACACTTTCTTGCCGAGAGCCAAGGCTTCCGGACTGCTCGGCGCCGTGCCGGCCAACACGGGCACGACCGCAGCGGCGAGCGCTGCACCGATTCGCGTCACGGTTTTCCCGACCGAGATTCCCGAACGATCCCTGCTGCTCATGCTCCTCCCCCAGAACGCGATTGCTCCACGACCGCTGCCCGCGACGCGAGTTCTCCTCGCTCGGCCGGCGCAAGCAGGCGCTCGGCCATCGGGAAGAGCACTCCATCTTCCTTTGCGATGTGGGCCCGGAGCAATTCGATCAATTCGCGCGCACAGGCCGCCTGTTCCGCGATCTGGCCGCCCGCCACCAACTCTTGCAGCCGTGCGAGAAGCGAGCGGAATTCCTCGTGTTCGGCATTCATTACCGCGAGCGGTCCCGCGTCTGTACCCAAGTGACGGCCGAGAAGCGGAAACAAGGCCTCCTCTTCCAGACGAAAGTGGTGCGCCACTTCGCCCGACAGGTACGCGGCAAATCCTTCTAGGGATTCCATGCCTAGCTTCGGCTCGACATCTGCGAGCCACACCAGAACCTCGCGGTGCTGGCTTCCCAGCACGCCAATCACCTCATCCATCGCCCCACCTTTCTTTTCAGGCCGCTATTGCCGCCGAGGCCAGGAGGTTTGTATGATCGCGATCATAGACCCCGCCGAGATGAATTCGATCAGCGATGTCCGCGGCTTCCGCACCCTGAGCCCTTCAGACCGATCGCGCATTGCGGAGGCGACGCGGGAGCGGCACGTGCGCGGCGGGCAGCTCTTGTTTCGGGAGGGCGAACCGTCCGATGCCGTCTGGGCAGTAAAAGAAGGGCTCGTCCACATCGTCAAGTTCGGGCCCGACGGCCGGGAAATCGTGCTGGAAGTCATTGGGCCCGGCGAACTCTTCGGAGCGATCGCGGCCCTCGAGGAGCGCCCTTACCCGGCGTCCGCGGTGGCGGCAGCCCCCAGCACTGTCTGGCGCACGCCGGCTGCCCTCGCGAGAGAACTCTGCCTCAAGTACCCGACACTGAAAGCCGCCATTCTCGCCGAGATCGGCAGCCGGCTGCGGGCCGCCCACGAGCGCTTGCGCTCGATCGCCCTCGAGCGCGTCGAGCAGCGACTCGCCCGCATGCTCTTGGAACTCGCGGACAAGATCGGCGAGCCCCGGGCTGGCGCGATCCTCGTGCGCGTGACGCGCCGGGAGCTGGCGGACATGGTCGGGACCACCGTGGAAACGGCAATTCGGGTCACGAGCCGCTGGCAACAGCTTGGGCTTGTCGGCTCCGCGCGCAGACAGATCCTGCTTTGCGACCGTGTGGGACTCGCCCGAATCGCGGAGGGAAAATCGTAATCTCCGCTGCACCACCCGATCCGGCACTGCGCTTCCGCCGCCCTGCCGGCGCCCCGGGTGCTAGCCAGTAGCACCGGCTGTTCACCGCGAGTATATAAGGAGACGGCCGGCGAACCCGAATCTGCACAGCAGAGAAGGTGAGTGGCACATGGCACAGGCGCGTGAAAGGAAAAGGCAGGTCGCGCGGCGCAGGGAACCGTTGGCAGCCCGCCCGCGGCAGGGGATCACGCTGGGTACCCTGCTGCGGAGGCGGCGCCGACAACTGGAAATGACGCAGGCTGAAGTGGCAGCAAAAGTGGGATGCAGGCCAAATTACATCGGATACTTGGAGGCAGACACGCGGCGCCCGAGTCCGTCTGTGGTGCTCAAGCTCGCGCGCGCCTTGGACCTCGACGGGAAAGAGCTTTTCCTGCTCTCGAACCCAGTGGTCCGCGATCTCTTGGCTCCGCGGGAGGAGCCTCGGGGATCGACGTGGGAGCGGTTTCGGGCAAACAAGCGGCTGCACACTCGCTACGGCATCACGCGCGCAGAGCTGGCGGCGCTCAAAGCGATTTCCTCCCTGGGGTCTGTCCGGACCCAGCGCGACTACCTCTTCATCCTTCAGGCGATTCGACAAGCGCTCGCGGACGATTGAAACGAAGCGAAAAGAGCGCGCTCCGAACGCGCGAGCCCGAGCTCTCCACCGCCAGGCCGCGCGGGGCCTCGGAGATCCGGACGATCGCGGCATGAAGCGTGCAGACTCGCAAGCGACATGGCCCGAGCCCCTGGCGCGGCGCGCAGGTCTCCGCCGATGAAGACCATGTGGTCCCTGCTCGATCGCGTCTCAGACCTCGAGCGCCGCGTCGGCGCTCTTTACGATACCTTTGCTCAGAAGTTCCGCGGCTTTCCGCTGGTGGCCTCCCTGTGGCGCGAACTTGCCGAGGAGGAGCGAATGCACGCCCTCATCGTGGCTGCGGCGCGCGAGGTCTTTCCGCCGACGGCCGCCGTTCCCCCCGGCAACTGGGGAGAGCAGCTGGCAAAGATCGCGAAACACCTGGAAGAGGCGGAGCAGCGGGCCCGGGGGGACCTGACGCTGCGGGAAGCCTTTGCCTGCGCTGAGGAAATCGAGGCCTCCGAGCTCAACGCAGTCACGGCGGCCATCCTGGGGCAAGCGGGCAGCGGCTTCTCCCGACTCGGGCCGCTGGCCGCGGGAGCCGGGGTGGACCGCCATCGCGACAAGGTGGTACAAGCGTATCGGCGATTCTGCACTGCAGGCGCCGGACGCGAGGATGAAGAGACCGTTCCCGCACCGGACTCTCTCGCTGCTCGACAGCCTCCCCGACCCCGCACTCGCAATTAGCGCGGACAAGCGGCTGCTCGCCCTCAACGCCGCAGCGGAAACTTTTCTCGGCCTTGTGGCCGCGCAGGCCGTTGGCCGTCCGTGCCAGGAAGTCGTGCGCGCCGAGGTTTGCGGCCCGCGCTGTCCGCTGAACACAGCGCTCGAGCGCCGCGAGGCCATCACCAGCTTCAACGTCCAGGTCGCGACCGGCCATGGCCAGGAGCAGGTAAGCCTGCACACAGCCCCGTGGAGCCTTGGGGACGGCCATGCGGCGGCGGTCCTGGAGTGCGTCCGCCCCATTGGGCACCTTGTAGGTCTTTTTCAAGCCCTGCGCGAAAAGGGAGATCAGCTCCAACTCGAGCGGAACAAGGTCCAGGCGGTCCTCGACAGCATCGCGGAAGGCGTCTTCACCGTCGACGGCCACCGCGTCGTGACGAGTCTCAACCGAACCGGTGAAGGCATCACTGCGCTCTTCGAAGACGAAATCGTGGGCAAGACCTGCTGGGAGGCGCTCGGGTGCCGAGCCGAAGCAGCGCGCGCGTGTCCAGTGACGCGCGTGCTCGGCGGCGGGCGAGTGGTGACGAACTTCGAGACCGAGTACCGGGATCGGAAGGGGCAACCGGTGCCGGTCAGCATCAGCGCCGCGGCACTCCACGACGAGCGCGGCGAGATCGTCGGCGCCGTGGAGGCGTTCCGGGACCTGCGCCAGATCGCCCCCCCGCGCATTGAGACCCCCGCCCTCGTCGCGAGCAGCGCCCGCATGCGCCAAATCCTGGAAATGGTCGAAGCCCTGAAAGACAGCGATGCCACCATCCTGTTGCAAGGAGAAAGCGGAACCGGGAAGGGCTTGCTCGCGGAGACGATCCACCGCCTCAGCCGCCGCGGCCGCAAGCCGTTCGTGAAGGTCAACTGCGGGGCGCTTCCCGAAGGGTTGCTCGAAAGCGAGCTTTTCGGCCATGTGAAGGGAGCGTTCACCGGTGCCATCCGCGACTCGGTCGGGCGCTTCGAACTCGCCGACGGGGGCACGATTTTTCTCGATGAGGTCGGCGAGCTCTCGCCAGCCATGCAGGTAAAACTCCTCCGCGTGCTCCAAGAGCAGGAATTCGAGCGCGTGGGCAGCACGAAAACGATTCGCGTCGATGTGCGCGTGATTGCCGCCACCAACCAGGATCTCCGCCAGCTCATGGCGGCGGGGCGTTTCCGCCCCGACCTGTATTACCGCCTGAACGTGATCCCGATCGAGCTGCCACCACTGCGAGAACGCCGCGACGAAATCCCGCTGCTCGTCGAGCGCGTCCTC
>JBBIUR010000307.1:0-2183 GCA_037440145.1 Myxococcales bacterium
CAGCTCGATGGCCCGCTTCATGTGCTGAATGCAGCGCGCTTTGTCTCCGGCCTCGTCGTAAAAGGCGCCCAGGGCGAAATGGAAGCGGTCGTTGTCGGGGTCGATCTCGATCAAGCGCAAGCCGGTTTCCACCGCGCGCCGCAAGTCGTTCGTATCGCGGTAGAGAGACGCGAGCAGCATCAGCACATCGGTGTTCTCGGGATGGCTCTTCAACACCTCCCGCAGCACCTGGATCGCCCACTCCGGCTGCTCCTGCTGCTGGTGCGCATACGCGATCTGCACCCGCGAGTCGACGTAGAACTCGCTCTCGGCCGGGATGCGCTCGAGCGTGGCAATCGCGCGCTCGAAATTGCGCGTCTGGATCCACAGCGCACCCAGGTAGTAGCGCACCCGATCGTTGCCGGGGTTGCTGGCCAGCACGAGGTTGAATTCGGTCGCGGCGCGCTCGAAATCGCCCTTTTCGAACAGGATCAAGCCGATTTTCGTGCGCGTGTCTTGCGGGTCGGTCTCGATCTTCTCCAGCTCGCGAAACTGCTCGAGCGCCTCGTCGAGGCGCTTTTGCCCCGCGTACAGGCCACCGAGACGCCGGCGAAAGACCGCGCTGTGGGGGTTGGCGGCGAGAAGGCGCTGGTACATTTCGATTGCCTGGTCGGCCTGGTTCGTCTTCTCGTACACGAGCGCCATGTCGGCGAGCACCAGCTCCGAGCTGGGGTTCAGCCGCCTCGCCTCCTCGTACGCTGCGAGCGCCGCGTCATACCGCCCCGCGGCCGCGTGCACTCGGCCGAGGTAGTAGTAACCGAGGAACGAGCGCGGGTGGGCGCGCGTCAGCCGCTCCAATGTGGCCACTGCTTTCTCGTAGTTCCCCTGCTTCTGGTAAAGCGCCCCGAGGAAGAGAAAGGCCTCCTGGTTGTCCGGGTCGGCGCCCAGCACCCGCTCGTACTCTGTGGCAGCCTCGTCGATGCGCCCGAGCGAGGAAAGAATGCCCGCATAGAGCAGCCGCACGTTCACGTCCCCGGGCTCCGCTTGCAGCACGGCGCCCGCTTCCCGCAGGGCGTCTTCTAGGCGACCGGCGCGCACGTAGAGCGTGGCGAGCCGCCGGCGCAGCATCGGCGTATCGGGGTCAGCGGCCCGAGCTCGCTCGTAGGCGCGCATGGCCCGCTCGGCGTCTCCGGCGCGCAGCGCGAGTTCCGCTTCCAGGAACGCCCCCAGCGCGGCGGCAGCGGGCACCGGCTGCGCGGGCCCGGTGCGCTCGTCAAACGTCCAGGGCAAAATCTCGGGTACCCGCGGCGGCTGCCGCCGGATCGCCGCACAGCCAGAGAACAGAAACAGCGCAGCGAGCGCAGCGACGCCTCTGCGGATCGCCGCTCTGGGAGCCCACATAACTGCGTCTACCTAGCACACGGGCCCAGAGGGGTCTACGCGCCGCGCCCGTCGCCGGGCGGGTGGTAGGCACGCGGGGCTCTTTCGGCTATATGGTTGTTTTCACGATCTGGCGCTACCCTTCCGCATGGGCGACGGGTACATCTGCATCCGCGGTGCGCGGCAGAACAACCTGAAGAACATCGACGCGCGCATCCCGCTGAACGCCCTCACCGTGATCACCGGTGTGTCCGGTTCGGGAAAGTCCAGCCTCGCCTTCGACGTCCTGTACGCAGAAGGCCAGCGGCGCTACGTGGAGAGCTTCTCCGCGTACACCCGGCAGTTTCTCGACCGCATGGACAAGCCGCAGGTCGACCAGATCGAAGGCATCCTGCCCGCCATCGCGATCCGCCAGGGCAACGCGGTGAAGACCTCGCGCTCCACGGTGGGCACGATGACGGAGCTGCAGGACCACCTGAAGCTCCTCTACGCCACGATCGGCGTGCTGCATTGCCGGGGGTGCGGAGAGCCCGTGCGGGCGGACTCGCCCGAATCCATCGCCGACGCCATCCTCCGAGAAGCACCCGGCGAGCGCGTTCTCCTCGCATTCGAGCGCCCGCTCGGCACGGGCCTCTCGTGGGAAGAGGTGCGCGCTGGGCTCTTGCAGTCGGGCTTCCACCGCCTGTGGGTCGAAGGGCAGACGGTCTCGGTGGAGGAACAGGCAGCGGCACCTCCGGAACTCGTGATCGTGGCCGACCGGCTCGTCGCCCGCCCCGAACAGCGCCGGCGGCTCGTGCAATCGGTGGAACAGACCCTGCGGTTCG
>JBBIUR010000307.1:2230-4052 GCA_037440145.1 Myxococcales bacterium
AGGAGCGCTTCCGCGAGGGCTTTGCCTGCGCGCGCTGCGGGATCTCGTATCCCCCGCCCGCAGCGAACCTCTTCTCCTTCAATAGCCCTCTGGGCGCATGCGAGACGTGCCGCGGCTTCGGGCGGGTGATCGACGTGGACCTCGACCTAGTAATCCCCGACCCCCGCAAGCCCCTCGCCGACGGCGCCATCAAGCCCTGGAGCACCCGGGCCACGGAGTGGGAACGCGAGGAACTGTTCGCGTTTTGCCGGCGGAAGAAAATTCCTACCGACGTGCCCTGGCAGGACCTGCGCGAAGAGCACCGCCGCCTGATCGTCGAGGGGGAGCGCGCGGGGCGCAACCGCTTCTACGGGATCCGCGGCTGGTTCCGGTGGCTCGAAGGGCGCACGTACAAGATGCACGTGCGCGTGTTCCTGGCCCGCTACCGCAGCTACCGCCTCTGCCCCGCGTGCGAAGGCGCGCGCCTGAAGCCCGAAGCGCTCCTGTACCGAATCGCCGGCAAGACCGTCGCCGACGTGAACCGAATGACCGTGCGCGAGGCGCACGACTTTTTCGCCAGCCTCTCCCTGAGCGAAACCGAGCGCGAAGTGGCGGAGCTGGTATTGACCGAGATCCGGTCGCGCCTCCGGTACCTGCTCGGCGTGGGTCTGGACTACCTCACGCTCGACCGCCAGTCTCGCACGCTCTCCGGCGGGGAGCTGGCCCGCGTCGACCTGACGACCGCCGTGGGGTCGTCGCTCGTGAACACCCTCTACGTCCTCGACGAGCCCTCCGTCGGGCTCCACCCGCGCGACAGCCAGCGGCTCGTGCGCATCCTGCAAGACCTCCGCGCGAAGGGCAACACCGCGGTCGTCGTGGAGCACGATCCCGAGATCATTCGGGCCGCGGACCACGTGATCGACCTCGGGCCGGGTGCGGGCGAGGCGGGCGGTCACGTCGTCTTTGCGGGTTCCTACACCGACCTGCTCGCCGCGCGCGGGTCGGTAACCGGGCAGTACCTGGCCGGAAGGAGACGAATTCCCGTCCCCCGCAAGCGGCGGCGGCCGATTCCGGGCTTGGAGCTCGTGATCCGGGGCGCGACGGCAAACAACCTCCGCGACATCGATGTGGCGATCCCCCTGGCGCGCCTGGTCTGCATCACCGGAGTCTCTGGATCCGGCAAGTCGACCCTCGTCGAGGAAGTGCTGTACCGCGGCCTGAAGAAGCGCCTGGGCCAGAGCGTCGGAACGCCAGGGACGTGCCGCGCCATCGAGGGCGCAAAGAGGATTCGCGATGTGGTTTTCGTGGACCAGAGCCCACTCGGCACCACGCCGCGCGCCAACCCCGCGACCTACCTGCGGGCCTTCGATGGCATCCGCGAACGGTTTGCCGCCACGCCCGAAGCACGCCTGCGCGGCTACACCCCCGCGACGTTCTCGTTCAACGTCCCGGGCGGCCGCTGCGAGGCGTGCAGCGGCGAGGGCTTCGAGAAAATCGAGATGCAGTTCCTCTCCGACCTGTACGTGACCTGCCCCGAGTGCAACGGGGCACGCTTCCGGCCCGAAGTCCTGGAGGTCTCGTACCGCGGCAAGAACATCCGAGACGTGCTGCAACTCTCGATCGCGGAGGCCGCGGAGTTCTTCGCCGATCAGCCCGAGATCGCGCAGCGGCTGCAGCCCGCCCTCGACGTCGGGCTCGACTACCTGCGGCTCGGCCAGCCCCTGACTACGCTGTCCGGCGGAGAATCGCAGCGACTGAAACTCTCGGCGGCGCTGGTGCGGGAAGGCAAGGCCCACACGCTGTTCCTTTTCGACGAGCCCACGATCGGGCTTCACCTCGCCGA
>JBBIUR010000308.1:0-4046 GCA_037440145.1 Myxococcales bacterium
GCGCACCGCGCCCACGGTCTCGCCCAGGCGCTCCGAGGGCCCAATAGCGTGCAGGTCGTACTCGCCCCCGATCCCGAGCTCGCGGCCGGTCGCTAGAATTTCCCGGTCCGCCTCTCCCGCCGACTTCCCCTGCAAGTTGCCGTAGATCGTGATTGCGCGCGCCCGGTTTTCGCGGTCGATTTCCATCGGCCCGGTGCCCACGCGCGGCGTGACGAGATTGCGCAGGGGCACGAGAGCCCCGCTCGGGGCGCGCACGCGGAGCAAGTCGAGCTTGGACGGATCGTCGCGGAACTCCGGCCGCACCTGCACGCGCACGTCGTACCGCTCGCCCTTCTCCTCGTAACTCGTCGCTTTCAGCCCCGCCAGCAGGGTGGCGATCGTGCGCCCGATCTGCAGCGCCGGAACCCCGAGGTCGGCTGCCCGCTCGCGCGCGATCTCCAGCGCGATCTCCGGCTTCCCGGTTTCATACGATAGCGTCAGGTCCGCATAGCCGCCCCGCTCTTGCAGCCGGCTCAGGAGGCTCTGCGCGTACAGGTGGAGCTGCTCGATCGACGGCCCCCGGATCGTGTACATGAGCTGCGTGCTCCGCGCCCCCGGGAACGAGATCAGCGGCACCTCTTCCACCGCGTAATCCTCCACGGGCAATCCGAGCTCGCGAATCCGCCGCCGCAAATGCGCCATGAGCTGCATCTGGCTGCGGCGGCGCTGGCTCTTGTGGACGAGCTGTACGTACAGGCTCGCCTCGTTGATGCGCTTTTTCACGCCGCCGCCAATCGTGGAAAAGACGGCGCGCACCTCGGGATAGCCCTGCAGCTCGTCCTCCAGCATGCGCACGGCCCGGTGGGTCTGCTCGATCGTGCTCCCGAGCGGCAGTTTCAGCCACACGTTGAACTCGCTGCGATCCTCGACGAGCAGAAAATCGATCGGGATCATCCGCGCCACGGCCACGCCGCCGGCCATCGACGCCACTGCGAGTGCGACGACAGCCCAGCGGTGGCGCAGACCCCACGCCAGCACCCTGCGGTATCCCGCCTCGAGGCGCGCATAGCCGGCCTCGAGGATGCGGAAGAAAAGGCTCTGCTCCTTGTCCGCACGAAGGAAGCGCGCGCAAAGCATCGGCGTGAGCGACAGCGCCACGAGCATCGAGGTGAGCACGGCGCAGGTCGCCACCAGCCCGAACTCGCGGAAGAAGCGGCCCACCACGCCGCGCAAGAAGGCGATGGGCACGAAGACCGCGCACACGCCGAGCGTCGTGGCCACCACGGCGAGCCCGATCTCGGCCGTGCCTCGGGATGCCGCCTCTGCGGGTGGCTCGCCGCGTTCCATGTGCCGGTAGACGTTCTCGATGACCACGATCGCGTCGTCGATCAGCATGCCCACCGAGAGCGAGAGCGCCATCAGGGTCATCGTGTTCAGCGTGAAGCCGAAGAAGTAGAAAAAGACGAAGCTGGCGACCAGCGAAGAGGGAATCGCGATCGCGGCGATCACGGTCGTGCGCACGTTGCGCAGGAAGAGCAGCACCACGACCGAGGCGAAGAGGGCACCCCAGGCCAGATCGACGGCCACATCGCGGATCGCGCTGCGGATAAAGCGCGAGAGGTCCATCGCGACGACCATTTCGTAGCCGGGGGGGAGGTCCTTGCGAATTTCTCCCAGCTCTGCCCGCACCGCATCTGCCACCGCGACGGTGTTTTCACCCGACTGCCGCCGCACCAGCAGCGCCACCCCGCGGCGCCCGTTCAGGTACGAGATCGTCCGCTCCTCGGCCATTCCATCTTCGACCGTGGCGACGTCGCGCAGATGGACGACGCGGCCCGCCCGCTCCACGACGACGATGTTGCCGAAGAGCTCCGCGCTTTCCAGTTTGCCCTTCGTCTTGACCGCGTACTCGTGCTGCGGGGTCTCGATGCGCCCGCCCGGCAGCTCCACGTGCTCGCGCTGCAGCGCCGCCAGCACGTCGTCGACCGAAAGCGCGTAACCCGCCAGGCGGATCGGATCGATCCAGATGCGGATCTCGCGCGGCCGGTGGCCCACCAGGCGCACGCTCCCCACACCGGGGATCCGCTCGAGCCGGGGCTTGATGCGCTTGTCGGCGAACTCGCTCAGGGTGCGGATTGACACCGGCCCGGCCAGCATCACGGCCAAGATCGGCGCGGCGTCGGGGTCGACGCGATCGACCACGGGCGGCTCGATGTCGCGCGGCAGGTCGCCGCGCACAGCCGCCACCTTGTCCCGCACCTCCTGGGCTTTCTGCTGCGCGCTGTATTCGAGTTCGAACTCGACGAAGAGCAGCGAGAGCGAATCGCTCGAGACGCTGCGCAGGGTATGGATGCCCTCGATCGTGTTGATCGACTCCTCCAGCACCTGCGAGACCTCTCGCTCCACCGTCTCGGGCGCGGCTCCTTCGAGCACCGTGGTAACGGTGACCATCGGGAACTCCACGCGGGGGAAGAGGTCCAGCCCGAGGCGCGGGATCGAGATCAGGCCGAAGACGACCAGGCTCCCGATCAGCATCACGGCGAAGACGGGCCGGCGGATCGAGATTTCGGCGAGCTTCACGAGGACGCCTCCGCAGCGCGCCGCACCACCTTCACCGGCATTCCCGGTGCGATCGTGTGCGCGGCCTCGCCCACGATCACTTCCTCTCCGGGCTCGATCCCGCGCAGCACCTCAGCGCGATCTTCCGCTGCGATGCCGATCTCCACGGGCGCTGCCACGGCCCGGCTGTCGCGCACCACCATCACCTTCGCCCGCCCTTCCTCCGTGCGAATCGACTCGCGGGGCACGAGCAGCGCATCGGTTTTGGCGCGGGGGAAGATCTCCACATGGGCGAACACCCCAGCCTTCAGCCGGAAGTCGGGATTCGGCACGCGCATCTTCACCAGGTAGGTGCGCGTGCTCGGGTCGATCGTGTCGCTGACCGCGGACACCGAGGTCTCGATGGACTCGGGAATTCCCTCCACTCGGATCCGGGCCGGGTCGCCAACCCGGACGGCCGCCAACTGGCTCTCGGGGATGGCGGCGTGGGCTTCCAGCTCCTCGGTTTCCTGCAGCACCACGACCACCGTCTGCGGCTGCACCAGGGCTGTGGTCCCCTCGTCGGCGAGCCGCGCGGCAACGGAACCCGAAAATGGGGCGCGCACCACCGTGCGTTCCAGATTGTGGCGCGCCAGCGCCACGGCCTCCAGCGCCTGGCGCTCGCGAGCGCGCGCGACTTCCAGCGACGTGGTCAGCCGTTCGATCTCTTGCTGTGCCAACACCTTCTGGCGCCGCAGCTCGCGCGCCCGCGCCAGATCGGCTTCGAGCTGTGCGCGCTCCGCCCGCGCCAGGTCGTACCCAGCTTCGGCTTGCCGCAAGGCCATCCGCCACGGCCCCGGGTCGATTTCGAACAGCACGTCGCCCTCCTGTACCCGATCCCCTTCCGAGACGTGCACGCGCACGATTCGGCCTTGCACTTCAGGGCCGATGCGGCTCTCGCGCCTAGCCACGAGGCTTCCTGGCGCCGAAATGCGCTGCGAGATCGAGCCACGCGTGGCGCGCACGGTCTCGACTTCGATCGCCGGGGCTGCTGCGGGAGCAGCCGCCGTTTGCGCTGGCGATGCGGGGCGCTTGCATCCGGGCAGCGCAGCCAGTGCAGCAGCGAGCCCGATCCATCCAAACGGTTTCACGCTTCGCGAGCTCCGAAACTCCCAGAGGCCTCTATTTCCCGCGGCCGAGCAATCCGCCAGCCATAGTTGCAGCGCTGCGGTGGGCAGCGGAATGCTTTTGAGAGGGCACAGAAATGACCACCCGCATCTCCAGGAAGCCCTTTTGCCAGGTTGCGAGTTTGGATCAATCCCCCCGCAGCGGGGGTTTTCTTCTACCAGTGGAGCGGGCCCAACTCCCGCGGGGCAAGGACCGCCGGCGAGGGCAGTTGCGAGAGCACGCCGGGCTTCGCAGCAGCACTGCCGCCCTCCCGCAACGGCCGCTGCACAGCCCAGTGGCTGCGGCCGATTCAGCGGACCGGCGCCACTCGCATCCGGCCGTCGACCACGACGGCTCCCTTG